>CANRWA010000154.1 GCA_947643415.1 uncultured Clostridia bacterium
AGGTGCAACAGACCTTTTATTCTCAGCATCACTGCCGGCAGCACAGAATACATGGATGATCATTCCTTTAGGTATTGCAGCGTTTGCAGTATTCTATCTGGTGTTCCGCTTCGCGATTGTGAAGTTTGACTTAAAGACACCCGGCAGAGAGGATGACGACATCGAGGCGGAGAAGAAGGCAGTTCTCTCCAACAGCAATTTCACCGAAGTGGCTTCCATCATTCTGGAAGGTCTCGGCGGTAAGGAAAATGTGAAGTCTCTTGACAACTGTATCACAAGACTCCGTCTGGAGATCAACGATTACACGAAGGTGGATGAGAAGAAGATCAAGTCCGCAGGCGTGGCGGGCGTTATGAGACCCAGCAAGACTGCGGTGCAGGTTATCGTGGGCACCAAGGTACAGTTCGTGGCGGATGAGATGAAGAAGATGCTGTAAGCAGATTGAACGTTAAAATTCACAAAGCGAATAGCAAAAAGTATGTTTGCGGGCAGTCCCTTTGCGGGGGCTGCCCGTTGATGTAGGTGTATTTTGCCGAATACCCGGAAAGGAGCGCATATTTTCATGCTTTTAGAGAAGCTGCAGGCGCAGGATAATTTTACAAACCACGAAAAAGAGGTGGCAGGATATGTTCTGGAACATATGGATAAGATTCCGAAAATGTCGAGCGCGGAACTGGCGCATGCTTCGTTTACCAGCAAGGCTACCGTAGTCCGTTTAAGCCAGAAACTTGGACTTGCCGGCTATCAGGAGTTCCGGCTTAAGCTGGTGGAGGAGATTAATCAGAAGAACCGGCTTTCGCGGATGCTTGAAGGAGAACCCATTACAGACCAGAGCAGCTATACGGATATTATTCACACACTTCCCGTTCTGTATGACAAGGCAGTGACTAACACGAGGCTGGCACTTGATAAAAACGTTATGAACCGGATTAACAACGTGATACAGAGAGCGGAATGTATTGACATTTACGGTACGGGAATCAGCTACATACTGGCACAGTCAGCAGTGTTCAAGTTCGCCACGCTGGGGCTGGAATGCTCAGCATATGAAAGTATCAACGGCCACTATCTGGCGGCAAGGAAGAATAAAAAAACGATAGCTTTTTTAATCAGCTTTACGGGAGCTAACCGGACCGTTATTCAGATGGCAAAATATCTCCGGGAGGGGACAAATAATTATGTGGTAGGGCTGATGGGACCTCATAATCAGGTGATTCGCGAATGGTGTCACGAAATTGTAGAGATTCCCAACCGGGATTCTCTGCTCAGTCTGGATGTAATCACTTCTTTTTCCGCCGTCACCTATGTATTGGATATTTTCTTTTCCCTGCTTTTGGCAAAACGCTATGAGGAACATGCGAAATCGTCGCTGGAAATGCTGACGCATATGGATTTGCTGCTCGACCGGGAAAAAGAGTAACAGTTCAGCTCAGGACTTCTTTTGGACCTTTGTTGCAGAGACAGAGGTTCTTTTTTTATGAATTTTGAAACGGTGAAACTATCGCCATTCCATTTATTGTCGGAATGAATCCCCCTGTGCTATATTCAGCTTAACAAAAAACAGATCGGACACCCGGAGGACAGGGTGAGGGGTATAAGCGCTTTTACGCCATGGAAGGTATGGAAAAAAGAGATAGGAGGGAATGACAATGGGAAAATACCATGAGCTGGCAAAAGAGATTGTAAAAAATGTCGGCGGCAAAGAAAACATATCGGGACTGGTACATTGTATCACACGGCTTCGTTTTACGCTCAAGGACGAGGCGAAGGCGAAGGATGATGTGCTCAAGGCAATGGAGGGCGTCGTTACGGTGATGAAAAGCGGCGGACAGTACCAGGTGGTGATTGGCAATCATGTGCCAGAGGTGTTTGAGGATGTGATGGAACTGATCGACTTGAAGGAAGGAGACAGCAGCGGCGGGGAGGAGAAGAAGGGTAGACTGTTAGACAGAGCCATTGATGTGGTATCCGGCATTTTTCAGCCTATTCTTGGCATTATGGCAGCATGCGGTATGTTAAAGGGGCTGAATACGCTGTTTGTAGCGCTTGGGCTTTACAGCGCTGAGTGTGGCGGCTATCTGATCATCAACGCTGCCGGCGATGCACTGTTTACCTTTCTGCCCCTGTTTCTCGGTTATACGGCGGCAAAGAAATTTGGCTTAAAGCCCATGCTTGGTCTCGCCATCGGTGCGGCAATGTGCTATCCGGGAATCCAGGCGGGAACCTTATCGGCAGGATTGGAGCCCATGTACAGCTTGCTGGATGGAACCATGTTTGCCTCTCCGGTTTATATTAACTTTTTTGGAATACCTGTCATTTCCGTGGATTATACGGGAACGGTCATTCCGGTTATCCTGGCGATATGGTTTGCATCTAAATGCGAGAAGCTCTTTAACAAGCTGATTCCGGATCTGGTGAAATTTTTCTTTGTACCTATGCTGACCTTACTGGTGACGCTTCCTGTAACCGTGATCTTCTTAGGACCGATTGCAACCTTTGGCTCCACACTGATTTCGGAGTTTACATTGATGATTCGCGGTTTCAGTCCGCTGCTTGCAGGCGGGATTGTAGGGCTGACATGGCAGATTCTCGTGATTTTCGGAATGCATTGGGGATTTATCCCTGTTTACATTAACAATGTTATGACGCTGGGCTATGACAATGTGATGATGCCTTTCTTCGCCTGCACCTTTGCAGCCTCGGCGGTTGTACTGGCGATCTTCTTTAAGACAAAGGATAAGAAGCTGCGGGAAATGGCGATTCCCAACTTTATCTCCGGCATTTTCGGGGTGACAGAACCCGCTATTTACGGTATTTTGCTTCCTCTGAAAAAGCCGTTTATCATCAGCTGTATTGCAGGGGGGATCGGAGGCGCATTTTACGGACACTTCAATTTCCGCAAATTTATTTTAGGAGGCATGGGAATCTTTGAACTGCCCAATATGATGAATCCGGATGGAACGATGGGAAATATCATAGTTGCTTTTGCCGGTATTGCCATTTCCATGGTGTCAGGATTTGTCCTTACGATGCTGTTTTATAAGGATAAGCCGGAAGCGGTGCCTGTAGAGACAGTGGAAACGGCGGGAGCAGAGCCGGATGCTGTTGCGGTGAAGGGAAAGGATGAGAAGATTGTGCTGGTAAGCCCTCTGAAAGGAAAGGTTTTAAAGCTGTCAGAGGTGAAGGATGAGGCGTTTTCCTCGGGAGTTTTAGGAAAAGGCGCTGCCATCGAACCGGAAGAAGGCGTGCTTTATGCGCCGGCAGACGGAACGGTTTCCGCATTGTTCCCCACAGGTCACGCGATCGGACTTACCACGCAGACAGGATTGGAGCTTCTGATGCATGTGGGAATGGATACTGTACAATTGGACGGAAAAGGCTTTCAGGCGTTTGTGGAAACGGGCGATGTGGTAAAGCAGGGACAGAAGCTCCTTGCATTTGACATGGAACTGATCAGCGAGGCGGGCTATAGTCTGGCAACCCCTGTACTGGTGACGAACTGTGATGAATTTGAGCAGGTGGAGATGACGGAAGCGGAAAAGGTCCAGGCAGGAGATTCACTGCTGTGTGTCATGTAGCGAGAGGAGGCAGAAGGATGCGAGAGGATTTTTTGTGGGGCGGCGCCATGGCAGCAAACCAGTGCGAGGGCGGCTGGCAGGAAGGCGGCAGGGGAATGGCTCTTGTGGATGTCATCCCTTACGGGGAGAATCGGATGCCGGTGATGGAAGGACACATGGATTACCGGGAGCTTCCGGAAGGAACCATTTATCCGGGAAGAGAGGCAATTGACCTGTACGGACATTATAAGGAAGATATTGCGCTCTTTGCGGAAATGGGCTTTAAATGTTATCGGTTTTCCTTTTCCTGGTCCCGGATTTTTCCCACCGGGGAGGAAACAGAGCCCAATGAAGAAGGGCTTAAGTATTATGAGACGCTGATCGACGAGCTTCTCCGATATAACATAGAGCCGGTAGTGACGATCTGTCATTTTGATATGCCGCTGCATCTTGTGGACAAATATGGCTCCTGGAGGAACCGCAGGGTGATTGATTTTTATCTGAATTACTGCCAGACGGTTTTCCGCCGTTTTAAGGATAAAGTGCGATATTGGATTACTTTCAATGAAATCAATATGCTGATGCATCTGCCCTTTATGGGTGCCGGAATCCGTTTTGCGAAAGGAGAGGATGAAACTTTTGTAAAGTATCAGGCGGCGCACAATGAACTGGTTGCTTCCGCCTATGCCGTCAGGCTGGCGCACGAGATCAACCCGACCTTCCGGGTAGGATGTATGCTGGCTGCCGGAAGCGTGTATCCTTACAGCTGCAGACCGGAGGATGTGTGGGAGAGTATAAAGAAGGACCGGGAAAATTATTTCTTCATTGATGTGCAGGCGAGAGGGGAATATCCGGCTTATGCGGAAAAGTTTCTGGAGCAGGCGGGTATCCGCCTGGAAATGGGACCCTGGGACAGGAAGATTTTAAAGGAGCATACGGTGGATTTTGTTTCTCTGTCCTACTACAACAGCCGCTGTGTACGTGCCGACGGGCAGGGAGAGGCGTCGGGAGGCAATGTATTTGCTTCGGCAAGGAATCCTTATCTGGAATGCAGTCAGTGGGGATGGCCGATCGACCCGCTGGGGCTTCGCATTACCTTAAATGCGCTCTATGACCGTTACCGGAAGCCACTGTTTATTGTGGAAAACGGTCTGGGAGCCAGGGACGAGCCGGGGGAAGACGGAAAGATAGAGGATGATTACAGGATTGACTATCTGAAAGCTCATATCAAGGCTATGATGGCGGCAGTGGATGAGGACGGAGTGGATTTGATCGGGTATACGCCATGGGGATGTGTGGATCTGATCAGCGCTACTACAGGCGAGATGTCCAAACGGTACGGCTTTATCTATGTGGACAAAGACGACAGTGGAAACGGTACGCTGAAACGCGTGCGGAAAAAGTCCTTTTCATGGTATCGTGAAGTCATTGCGTCAAACGGAGAAAATTTAAAATAGAAAGAACGGGAGGCACGGTCATGCCTCCCGTGACTGGGGGTATTAACCATAAATATATTGTAGTAGAAAGAATGAGATGACTCCCGCATATATTGAAATAAAATAAAGTATATGCGGGAGACTGTCATGTCGGAAAAAAGGAAATGGAACGATAAGTTTAAGCTTGCGATGGGAGAACTGGAGCATAAAATACAGCGGGAGCACAGGAACCGGAATGCGGGCGGCTGGCCCGAGCCGGAAAAAGTGGAGGCATGGAACGAGGAGCGGCAGAGACACAAGGGATGCGGGCAGTATTGCGGCTCCGTGAGCGCGGCGGAGCGTCCGCAGACGAAGAAAGAGTATAAGCGGGAACAGTTTTTAAAAAATGTGGCTGTGCAGACAGCGAAATCGGCGGCTTTTCTGCTGGCGTCAGTGGCACTGATTCAGGGGATTGCGAGGTTCCTGCCGGATTCTATTACCGTGAGCAGTTCCGTGGGCGGAAGGGAGCTTCCCATCTACTGCGTGGAGACGGATAAGAAACAGGTGGCGCTGAGTTTTGACGCGGCTTGGGGGAATGAAGACACGCCCCGCATTCTGGAGACGCTCAAAAAACACGATGTGAAGGTGACGTTCTTTATGACGGGCGGGTGGGTGGAGTCCTACCCCGAGGATGTGCGGGCTATTCTGGCGGACGGCCATGATCTGGGCAATCACAGCGAGAACCATAAAAACATGTCCCAGCTCTCCGACGAACAGTGTCAGGAGGAACTTATGAAAGTACATACCAAGGTGCAGGAGCTGACAGGATATGAGATGTTCCTGTTCCGTCCGCCCTACGGGGATTATGACAATCATGTCATAACAAATGCGCAGAAATGCGGCTACTACCCAATCCAGTGGTCAATTGAAACTCTTGATATAATTGTAAAGAAGGTGTAATATAATAGTGAAAAGAGATTAA
>CANRWA010000155.1 GCA_947643415.1 uncultured Clostridia bacterium
CCTATTACATTTTACTGTTCACCTTTCTTTTTGGATATGTCTACACAGTTCTATATATTGACTTAAATAATTTCTTTTGATTTCTCGTCAAAATTCCATTTTCTTTATGAAATCTTCAAAAATATCCTCTATGCTATTGATAGAATTAAATGAAAGGACATGATGATTATGGATATGATTTTGAAAACAACAAACCTCTGTAAAAATTTCAAAGGGCAGACAGCGGTAAACAATGTATCTCTGAACATTCAGAGAAATTCTGTCTACGGATTGCTGGGACCGAATGGAGCAGGCAAATCTACCATTCTTAAAATGCTCACTGGCATTTTGCGCCCTACATCGGGAGAAATTGAGTTTGACGGTCACGCATGGAACCGCAGCGATTTACAATCTATTGGCGCATTGATTGAAATGCCGCCCCTATACGAAAATCTGACTGCATACGAAAATCTGAAAGTGCGAACCCTTGCGCTCGGACTTCCCGATACCCGTATTGAGGAAGTCTTACGGATTGTTGATCTTACAGACACCCGAAAAAAGAAATCGGGACATTTTTCTTTGGGAATGAAACAGCGGCTTGGCATTGCGCTTGCGTTGTTATCATCTCCTAAATTGTTGATTTTAGATGAACCGACAAACGGGTTAGACCCTATTGGTATTCAAGAATTACGGGAACTTATCTGTTCTTTTCCGGCGCATGGAATTACAGTAATTTTATCCAGCCACATTTTATCCGAAGTAGAACAGATTGCGGAACACATTGGAATTATTTCTGCCGGGAAGTTGGGCTATGAAAGCAAAATAAACAAAGGCACAAGTTTAGAAGAAATTTTTATGCGTGTTGTAGCTGCTAATAACGAAAGGGGGGAAAAATAATGTTTCATCTTATACATTCTGAATTATTAAAAGTACGTCATACGTTTGCATTAAAGCTATTTGTTGCGGCTCCTATCGTTACTTTGAGTTTAGGATACATCTTGAGTGGCAAATTTGTTCAGCTTACAGCCTATAATTGGTGGTATATTTTGATACTGCCGATTACGATTGCTATTTGGTGTGCCAGCTTTATCAGTTGTGAAAAACGCACACAGTATCAGAATATTCTCTGTTTATCTGTTGACATGAAGAAAATCTGGATTGGCAAGCTGTTTGCGGTTGCTGTGCTGCTTTTATTAACCAATTTTGTAATGTGGGGTGGCTGTACGCTCTTTGGTGTTTTTACCGTGATGAACATTGACCCGCTTAATGGTTTTTGGGGCTGTATGTTATTGTTTCTTGTTTACGTTTGGCAGCTTCCGCTTATTATGTTGCTTGCCAAAAAAACAAATTATCTTACCGCTGTACTAATTTCCTTTAGCTGCAACATTTTATCCACGATTGGAGCAGAAAGTGATTTGTTTTATCTCAATCCATTTGCCATTCCAGCACGCATTGTATGCCCCTTTTTCAAAATGCACCCTAACGGTATTCCTATTGAAAATGGTTCTTTTCTGCTAAATACTGGAACAATCATTCCTGCCGTTTTGCTTAGCTTGATTTTGGCGGTACTGTGTTTTTTGCTTACAGCATGGCTTTTCACTAAAGGAGACATAACACATGATTGAGTTATATCATTATCTAAAAAGCGATTTTTACAAGTTGCGCAATTCTTCATTCTTTTGGATACATGTTTTATTCCCATTTCTGGGAGTGGCACTTGTTTTACTGTATGCGACATTTGCGGCTGTAAACGATATAAACAAAATTGCGGTATTCTTTCAGCTTTTCGCAATCGCATATCCTTTTGTTATCAGTATCGTTTGTGAGATTATCGCGGGACAGGAAAACCGGGCGGGGCATTATCAGAATATTTTAGTGTTGCGTTCCAAAACGAAAGCCATTTTGTCTAAATTCCTGTTACTGATTGCCGCCGGATTGCTTGCGGTATTATTGAGCATATTTTTATTTACTTTGTTACTTCCGGCGACAGGAACAAAATTACTTTTGCCGACATCATCCCTTGTATTACCGGCTTTGACCTTGTGGAGCAGTAATATACTGCTATATGCTCTTTCTATTATTTTGGCATTTCGGTTTGGAAGAACGGTCTGCATAGGAATGGGAGCTATTGGCAGTTTATTAGCTGCATTGCTCCAAACGGGCTTAGGTACAGGCTTGTGGTTTGTGCTGCCATATGGCTTTGGAATACATCTTAGTGATTTCGCACTTCAATTTTCCTTGCAGGATTTAACTGCTGTTAGCGCAGAACTTAAATTCGGGATAAGCATGTGCGCGGGCATGACGGTTTTGTTTATTGTAATTTTGTTCGTATGGTTTTTGCGGTACGAGGGAAAGTGTACAAATGAGTGAGGAGATGATATAATATGGGTTGTTTGGGAAACGTGATATGGTTCCTGTGCGGAGGATTATGGCAGGGCTTGGCATGGACAATATCGGGCATTTTTTGGTGCATAACCATTATTGGAATACCGATTGGGCGGCAATGTTTCAAATTTACTGCTCTTACCTTTTTCCCTTTTGGAAAAGAAATTCAGTATGGCGGTAATGCAATTTCAACTTTGGCAAACCTTGTATGGCTTATAATCAGTGGTATTCCGCTTGCCATAACAGCGTGCATAAATGGAATACTGCTATGCTGTACAATTATCGGCATACCGTTTGGTATGCAATGCTTTAAGATTGCAAAACTCGCCCTTATGCCTTTTGGGGCGGCCGTAAATGAAGTCTGACAGGAGGGATTGATATGGCGAATATATTAGTTGTTGATGATGAAAACGCAATGCTTCAACTGATAAAACGCATTCTCGAAAAAGACGCCCATACCGTAACACTTCAAGCAAATGCAAAAGCCGTTCTTGATATAGATTTCAGACGATATGATTTGATTTTGCTGGATATTATGATGCCGGATATGGACGGTTTTGAATTATGCGATCAAATCCGTTCCCTTGTGGATTGCCCTATTATTTTCTTGACTGCAAAAACACAGGAAAGTGATATTGTTCGTGGTTTGGGAATTGGCGGCGACGATTACATCACAAAGCCTTTTGGTACAAATGAATTGCTTGCCCGTGTAAATGCACATTTACGCAGAGATAACCGAGAAAAGAAATATGCCATATCCATTTCGGGCATTATCTTTCACATCAACGCAAAGGAAACGGAAGTCAATGGGAATAAACTCCCTCTAACCAAAAGTGAGTATGAAATATGTGAATATCTGGCTTTGCACCGGGGACAGGTTTTTTCAAAAGAGCAGATTTATGAAGCTGTTTTTGGTTTTGAGGGAGAAAGTGACGATAGTGTGATAGCCACTCATGTAAAAAATATCCGCAGTAAGTTAGCGGCTGTCAAATTATCCCCTATTGAAACGGTTTGGGGGGTGGGTTATAAATGGGAGTAAAAAAACTACGTTCTGTGTTCATGCGGTATATATTCACTGTTGCTGGAGGTATCCTTTTCATTATTGCCGTTAATGTTGGTCTATATATGCTCTTCATCAATACAGAAGTCATTATTCCTGCCATGAATATTGAGGATAGTATTGATGACGCAGCAGAAAAAATACAGGCAGATAAATTATTTGATACAGCCGACATTCCCAGCTTTTGCGATTATGGCGTTTATTCTCCCACAGGTGCGTTCCAGTACGGTTCTTTATCAGAAGATACCGCCAACACCTTTTGGGAGAAAGCTGTCATAAACGGAAAGAATGTAGTTCACCCATACCGTGTTCGGATTGTTGACCGTGAGAATGAAGTCATTCTTTTGCGATACCGTTTGACTTCACAATTCAGCAATCCAGCGCTTCGACGGATATGCCCGACATCCGACTTTTGCCTTATCGGGCTGATAATGATTGAGATTATCGTTTTGCTGCTCCTTGTTTCCCATTGGTTTGGGAAATATACGGGCAGGAAAATTGACAAACTGCTTATCGTAACCCAGAAAATTGAGAAGCAGGATTTGGATTTTAAGATTGAAAGTAGTGGCATATTTGAAGTAGACCGCGCCTTATCCGCATTGGAACACTTGAAACAGGCACTAAAAAATTCGCTTGCCGAGCAATGGCAAGCGGATAAATTAAGGCAGGAGCAGATTTCAGCTTTGGCACATGATTTGAAAACACCACTGACTATTATCCGTGGAAATACGGAGCTGCTGTATGACACGATACTTGCCGATAATCAGAAAGAATGTGCGGACTATATTGAGGGCAGTGTTGTTCAAATGCAGGACTATATTGAAACGCTAATTGACATGACAAAAGCAAAAGAGAATTTTCCTTTTCGCCGTAAAAATGTAAAATTATCTTCCTTATTGCAGGAAATCCGTACACAGGCAAAAGGTTTGTGCGCTGTAAAAAATATCTATTTGGAATGGAGGGAGAATGTTGATCGGGAATATATCTTTGCAGACAGTGAACAACTGATAAGAGTTTTTGCAAATGTTTTTTTAAATGCAATAGAATATACACCAGCAGGAAAAACAGTTTTCTTTGAAGTATATGAAAAAGATAATTCAATCCTATGCTCTGTCACTGATATGGGAAGTGGTTTTTCTCCCGAAGCGTTAAAACATGCAACCGAACAATTTTATATGGACGAACAAAGCAGACATTCCAAATCGCATTATGGAATAGGTCTTTATGTAGCAGACTCCATAATAGCCAAACATGGCGGACAGCTTATTTTAAGCAACTCTGAAAAGACTGGCGGCGCACAGGTTATAATCAAAATTCCATATTGACATTATGGACGGCTTGCGAGCCGTCCATAAATAAGCAATAGAAATACAATCTGCCACATGAAGGCAATAAAAAATACTTTTTATCTAAAATATAGCCATCTAAAATTGTCGCTTTTGCTTCACCCCCCTAAAGCGTAACAATCATTTTTTCTCTGCGTTCCCTACTAATCAGAATGGTTATACGCATTTTCTATTCCCATGTTTTACGCAAATCCTTGACTTTTCCACCATTTTTTTTAATCATCTGGCGCCATCCTAATTGTGCCGCCATTTTATATAAGCAACGCGGAAATGCAACGGACACATACTTATTTTTTTGTACTTCCTTCTTTAGGATAATATCCGCAAGTTCTGCTAATCCTTTCTCAATCGGCGCCCGGGGTCCATGTCCGGATTCTAGTTTGGGCATCATTGCCAGCCCCCCTCCGCCGCCGACACCAATACCACCACCCCAGATAAAGTCTGTTTTTAAACACCAATTCTGTAAAAGTTTTAATGCAAATTCAGCTTGTATGCCCTCATAAAAGCCACAATTCACAATACCATAAATGTGTAATTCAGGATTATGTATATGTGCTTCTTCTAATTGGATCAGACAAGATAGCAAGTGTCCTGGAATACTATCCACATAGAGAGGGCACAAAAATACCCATGCCTCTGTTTTCTCCAATTCTTCGACTACTTCTTTTGAAATAGTAGGTGAATGAAATCCAAAATCTACAATTTCTGCATTCTCTCCCAAGCATCCTGCTAAATCTTCTAAGAGCATACTACTGGCGCTGTTATTTACCTTTGGACTTCCATTGATTAACGAAATTCTCATAAAACAACATCCTCCAATTCTTCTAGAGATTTATAAAAGTAAACACCCTTTACCAAACTATCATAATTATCTGCATTTGCTTTCAACAGTTCTCTGGCTGTTTCTTTCTCTATATCTGTAATATTTTCGCCATAGAGGTGCAATGACAATGTAATAACATTTTTATATCTTCGTTTATGATGCATCTCTCCTTTTCGCATAACAAAATCTGGGTGAATGTAGGAAATCGCACGATCCTGCACCATTTTCACAAATGGACTTACACCGCCGTAACAGCAGCGACTGACTAAAATTAATTCCGTGCATTTACCCATGTCTCCTCC
>CANRWA010000156.1 GCA_947643415.1 uncultured Clostridia bacterium
TAAATTATGTATCAATTCTTCTTCATTTATTTCTTCAAACTGTATAAGCCCTTTATTTATAATCTTAAATGATATTACATCGCAATGAATTTGCTCTATCTTTTGTACAAACGCTGCTATCGCATCCTGCTCATCTTGGGTCAATAAAGTTTTTCCATCTTTGTACAATGAAAGCAATATCCCCTGTGCAATTATACAGCACTGCTCTATACGCCGTTTTGCCTCGTCAGTCCGTTCACTCCATGGCTCTGTCGTTTCAACTAATTTTAGCATTACTTCAAACCACTCTTTTATGTTATATTCACAAAAATGAACATCCTCCAATACACATATCAATTCATCATATCTGGCTCCTCCATGAAAACGGACCCCTTGTATACTTCCATCATCTCTCATCATTCCTAATGTTTCTTCAACAATACTCTTCAAAATATCTTTATTTTTACCCTCTGAAAACGTATATAAAATATATTTACTTCGTATATCAGACCGGTTCTGCAACAATTCGGTTAAATACTCCTCATCTATTTTTTGTAAACAAATTATCCGTTTTAGATTGATAAAACGATTCAGTCCGTCTTCAACTTGTTGCGGATTTTTAGATTCCACTTCTTGCCGAATTTGCAGCATAACTTTATTGTATATAGAAAGTTTTAATTTATATGGTCTTTCTGGTATCTCCATATACAAAACAGGATCCCAATATTTTGATATGCGGTCTGATGCAATTGGAAATTGCAATATTTTGTCAACCCTCTTTTCCTGTTCTTCTAAAGTGTATCCTTCAACAACAGCTTTTAGTAAAACTTTTAACTCTTGAAAAACAGATTGCTTATTGCTCAGACATAATTGCAGAAGAAGTTCCAACAACTCGTCCAGAACATTTACTGAACACTTATAGCAAAATCTTGCTAATATCATTGGAAGTATACCGGCTGCCTGCTCATATATCGACTTGGACCAGATACTGTTTTCAACTTTTGTCTGCTGTATTACAGTCTTAAAAACTTCTAAATAATCTTTCGCATTTTCATCTACTTCATCCATTGACAACTCTGCCAATTCTGTCCTGCTCCAAAAATAATCCGCACATTTCTTTTCCTGAGCATTTAGTACCTGCATTAAACTCCAATAAGGATAATATTTGCACAAACGCTTAACAGAACCATCCAATCCATCTTTACACGTCACATTAGCAATACGAAAGGAATGGCCTGTCTGTTCAAAAAAGCGCCAGTATTCCATTGCAATAAATATATCTGTATTATCAACACCAAAGTGTTCTGTAATACTCCGGGTAAGATCAAAGTTATACTTGGTTGTCTGCCTTTTTCTTTCCGGCTGTTCAGACCTCAAATTTAAACAATACTTTTCGTTCTCATCCCACCATGAAAGCGAACCTTCATGAATGCATTTTTCCAATTCCTCTCCATAACTGCTTTGCCGGATAAAATTAATGAGTGATACTGTACTCTCCTCAACTGAGATTAAATATGGGCTGTGAGACTTTTTCATTAGCTGCTTTCTTACCCGCACTAAATTTTCCATTAACAAGTCTTCTGCCTTGCCCAGTTCGCCGGTCATCGCCAATAATTGCCCTTTAATTAATGGCCAGTATACATCTCCTGTTGACAATTTCCATCCTTCCAAATGTTTTGACAAACTTTCTGCACAAAAACCAAACAATTCCCTTCTGATCTCTTCTGCACAAAGAAATTGCTTTTCTTCATAATCTAATATTGATTCATTAATACTTTTTTGGCATTTTTCAAACTCATCCCAATCTGCCATTTCTCGATAAGCTCTCAATAGATGTAAATACACTGTTTGCTTTTTAGCCAACAGTACGTCTTTTTCTTCTTGGGAAATTTCCAACTCTTCAACCTTAATATTCTGCAGCATTTTGTAAAAAAGTTCCACAGTTTGAGATAACAATGGCCTGCCACCTAAATCAAAAAATTTCACATGCTCAAACATATAATCCAGTTGCTCTTGTTGTGAAACTTTTTCAATCCCCTTCATAAATTCAAGCTGGCCCATAACATGACTTACTCTCTTTTTTAAGTCCCATGGCAAAAATATCCATCCGGGATACGTATTTCTTAGTTTCCTCAATAAGTTTGCTTTACAGGCAAATGACATATTGGGTTTGAAATTATTTAACATACTCCATTCAAACCATTGTCTGTACTTTTCTTCTTTTTCTACTCCCTTTTCCAATAACTCGAAAAAGTTCTCCAACCGTTCTAAGATATTTTTATCAGGCCATACTGTCTCTAAATCTATCAGAACAATATTACGGTCAAAGTACAATCTTTGCTTAGCTTCAGGTATATGTGAGACAGATACCATATATATTTTTTGAGAACTGCTTTTTCCTAAATGGTCATGTATCCAGCCAATCCAGCTAATAAAATTGGGATCCTCGCACGAAAAGCCAATCATACAAAATACATTCTCTAATAACGACTGCTGTACTGTATTAACCATAGCCGCAAATTTAACTGGATATGTGCGGTAATCTTCTTCTGTAATTATAAATGGACGGTGCGAAGGGAAAGATCCATGCAACTTTACAATTCTTGGTGCATTCCCACTATTCACTAAATCTTCCTGACATACTACAATGTTATATCTGCGATTTGTAACTAAATCTGCTGCCCTCTCTAATAATGTATCATAATTTGTAGTAAATACATCTTCCCAAGGCAATTGCATTAACTTTATATATACTTCTGATGGAGCATAATCATCATCTGGTACTGCCTGTTTTAAGACTTTCTCTACTCCGGGGCGTCCTATCATAATTTCTGCTTCCTGTGCCCGCCTCATAGAATTACTATATTTTTTCCCTGGATATTCATTATCTCCATATACTTTTTCATAGAAAATATCTGAGAGTTGATTCCAATCTAAAAATTTATTTTCTGTTACTCCTATCTTCTCTGCATTTTTTGAAAAGCCCGAACCAACCATAACTGCAGCATGATGTTCTGCCAAAGCTTCTGCTACTTCTTTTATCTGCTTTAAGTCTGTACACATACTATTTTCTCCTCATTCAGTCTTATATACTTTCAACATCCGTATTACTCAGTAAAGCAAAACTATCCAAACAGTATAGAAATCTAAAACTCCCGCAATACCAGTTCAGTAATTCCTGGGTTGTCTCCCATAGTAACCCTTTTTACTTTAGGCTCCCTGCCATAGCTGAATTCTTCCCGGATGCCCTCCCTGATTCTTGTACCTCCATGATAGCCATGGATAATGCGGATTCGGTAAACACTTGGTTTGACATTATTCAGATGTTTTCTGATTTCTTCAATCGCTGATTCAACATTCTTTCCATGTACATCAATCTCGATAATTCCATTCAGCATATTTCTGTCTCTTCCTATCTACGAACTGCTTATTCTTTTACTTTCCAGACTTTTAAATGTATTTTTTGATGTTCACGCCTACTACAGCGGACATTGATATCTTGGCTTGCCTTTACTCCTGTTTCCATATTCAATAGCTTCTTCCGGGCATTTGCAGATACAGGCCATGCAATGGGTACATTGATCTTCCCAAACAGGCTTACCATCCTTTAAATTTACATTGTTTAAAGGGCAGACCTCCGTACACTTGCCGCATCCGATACAGGCATCAGTCGCATAAAATTTCTTCGCATTTACAAACAAAGGATAAAATAAGGTATTTACCAGCCCGCTGCTGACTTTGGCAAAGGCTCCAACTTTTTTCTCTGGTATCGTGCCATTATGTTTAATAACATCGACTGTACTCTTAATAATGATATCCGCGTTTTTGATAATCTTAACAGCTTCCGGCTTTTCCGGGGCATTGAACATGGCAATATAATTCTCCGGCATGATTACTTCGGCACAGCCCATATAAGTAAATTTCTTCTGTTCACAAAGCCGCTTCAAATATTTAGGCGTGTTTCCCATGCTGTCTCCACAGGTTGTTACAAAATAGGCACATTTACTTCCTGTAAATGAAGTCCGCAGGATAAAATCCCTGAAAATCCTTGGCATCTGCCACGCATAAGTGGGATAAACAAATACAAAAGGTCTGGCTGAATGTATTTCTGAATAGTCATTCCCTTTCATCTTTTCAAACAGGTTGACAATTTCATCTTCAATCTGTTCCCCAATTTTTTTTGCCACATATTCACTGTTGCCTGTTCCTGTATAATACAATACCAAAGTCTCTGCCTCCTGCCGGTTATTCATGGAATAATTTCCTTTACTTCTGAAATCTACTTTGCCATAATTATCGTGACAAGTTCTTCCATCATCCCTTTGATTTCTTCCAAGATTTATTTTATCACTTTCTCTGTACAAATGGGAATTATTTTTTTTCACGATCTGGTTCACATTCAGACCGATTTTGTTTACTTCATTCCGCATCCGCATCAACTCCAACTCTGTATCTTTACTCTTTAGATGCCCCGACTGGTTCATGAGAAGATAGCGGATATATTCCGATTCGTTCATATTTTCCGCTTTGGAACGTTCAGCTAACAGTTTTGCAGTTTCTTCTGTCAGTTTAAAGTGCTTCCGAAGCGTGTTTTCGCCTTTTAGTCTTGCCATATGCCACCCCTTTCTTTTGGGGAGAGGGCGTTCTATAGAACGCCGCAAGATACGCATTTCGTGGGCACGAAATGCAAATCTTGTCGGGGAGTACCCCGAACCCCCTTATTTCCGCTAAATTTATGATAATAGCGCCATATCCACTGAATCTGACGCCAGTTCTCTATTTCGTGACGCCAATCCGGTTATTTTTTACGCCAATTATTTTTTCCTGACGCCAAACCACAATAAATTTACTCCAGTGAAATTTCCTCATTTTTCAGTGACAGCACTTGGCTGTCAAGTTTCCCTTCGTTTACGCCAAACTGCCCGATTTTTACGCCACTAAAAATGATTTTCTGCTTTTTTGACTGCACTCTGACGCTTTTCTTACTTCCCCAAATACTCCGCTGCCGGCGAGTGTACCGGAGAGTGCGTGCGGTGTCAAGTATTTTAGTCCTAGCCGAAAATCCTTGACACCGCCCACCCTCCCCGGCAGGTTACAGCCAAGCGGAAGTATTTGGAGGTGTCGGCTGTCCGCCGCACTTCTCCACGAATCTACCTTGCGATTATCTCCTGATAACGGGCACTTCGGTCAGACACCATCGTTTGCTCTTTCGTTGGGAAACGGTACATCTTGGTCAGCTTCTCCTTTTCATCCGCTGAAAGGAAATCCGGCAGTTCTCTTTTTACTGCATTTTCCTTAAATAAATGCGAAAGGTTATGGTTCTCTGCTGCTTCCAGAAAACAGGCAAGTTTCTTTGCTATAGATACAAATGCCGTCTTATCCTTTTCCTTCTTTGCAATGGATGCCTCATATTTTGCTTCCGCCTTCATGGCTACAAGCAGTTCCCTGGAACACTGTACCGGCTTTTCATTGATAAGGATATCCAGCATTTTCAGCCAGTCTCTTTTCATCAGGTACAGGGTATTCTTATCTCCGGGCTGTACGTCACGGGCATAGCCAATATCCCCTCCCTTCTGCAGGGCGTATCTTGGCAGGTCAAATTTTTTTGCCTGTGCCGCAAGCTCCGGGGATACTTTTATGTAACCTTCCTCTTTCATCTGTTCCTTAAGCCCGGCAATACGTTTTTCATCCGGTAATCCATGCAGGTA
>CANRWA010000157.1 GCA_947643415.1 uncultured Clostridia bacterium
GTAATTGAGTATGTATTATTGAATTGTAATGAAAAAATATGTACCTATATAGACGCAGACATCTATTTTTTTGCTGATCCGGTAAATATTATACAAGAAATTATAGATGAGGGCTGCTCGGTCGGATTGGTCAGACACGGATTTGAAAGAAATTATAATTATGGAGAATGGATCTTCAAGCTTGGCAGATACTGCATTGAATTTAATACATTTCTTAACAACAAGGAAGGAATGCAGGTGTTAGAGGAATGGAAAAGAGACTGCTTAAATTGGTGCTATAACAGATCTGAAGAGGGAAAGCTTGGTGATCAGAAATATTCCGATAAGTGGAAACTAAAGTATACCTGCGTACATGAAACTCGGGATTTGGGTGCGGGGGTTGCTCCGTGGAACTTGCATTTGTACACTATTTTAGGAAAGCGAAATGGTAATATTTGGTTACAGTATAGAAAAGAGCAGTTCCAGTTGATTTTTTATCATTATGAAGGAATGAAGTATTTAAACAATGGCAGAGTTTATTTGAGTATGTGGGAGCATTGCAGACCGGGGACCGGAAAAAAAATCAGACTGTTATATGGAGAATACTTCGATAGAATCAACTTGATACGAAAATATTTGAAAGATACATATGGAATTACATTTGAACACATGACAGTTGATAAAAAGTTAATGATAGGGGATAAAGGATCGTTAGATCAATTTCTTGCAATACATGGTTTATTTGATGGATTTAAAAGATGGGCAGGATATAGATATAATGGATACAAAAAGGCAAAAATGTAGAGGTAAATTTATCTCATATGGAGGGATACAATGAATAAAATATTAATTTTTGGAGCAGGAAATAATGCAAAGAACATCATCAGATATATAGATAAGAGAAAAAATAAAATACTATATTTTGTTGACAATGATCAAGCCAAGCAGGGGAAATGCTGTGTGTGTGGGGGGGGGTGGAAATAATTTCTCCGTCCATGATTGCTGATCTGGAATATGATTACATATTAATTGCAAGCTTATATTGGAAGGAGATTAGGGAACAACTAAAGTCTCTCGGTGTAAATAGAAAAAAAATCAGGTGTCCAATGGCACCAATGAAGATTAGCAGATTCGAGAATGAGTATAAAGATATTTTCAATAGATTTGGAAAAATTAAATTTTATTATGATAAGTGGTATTTGACGGAACAATTTCATCCGGACATAATGGGACTTTTTATAAATCCTTATTTTTTCTCAAGAAAAAAACTGTATGAATCTGTAAGAGAATACGCTCACTATATGACAGGCCGGTGTATGGACTTTGGCTGTGGAATACAGCCATATAGAAAAATGCTTCCGGTAAAGGAATATGTTGGCGTTGAGATAGAATCAGATAATAAAATACGGGGAGTTATTTATTATGATGGGCATACACTGCCCTTCAAGGACGAATCATTTGATTCAATAATTTCCTCAGAAGTATTTGAACATATTGACAATATCGACGAAATAGTTATTGAATTGAAACGTGTTTTGAAGACGGGGGGAGTAATGTTACTTACGGTTCCCTTCGTGTACCCCAAGCATTGCTGGCCATATGATTTTAGAAGATATACTACGAAGGGTTTAAAAAATTTGTTGACAAATGCGGGGTTTGCGTGCATTGAATGTAAGACAGACTCTAATTATCAAGAATGTTTGGCTCAGCTTAAGAATGTGTACTGGCAGGAAGATGTAAAAGTAAAAACAGCAATAGGAAAGATTGGTAAAAATCTAGTGATAACAATAAATAATTTAAATGGGGTTATAGCAGGCAAATTGCTGCCTTATTCAAATAAATTATATTTAGATAACATTATAATTGTAAAGAAACTTTAATAAGGCATTATAAAGAAAAGAAGGTAACTGAAAATATGTTTTTGCAGGAAAAAGTTTGTGACATAAACAGGAGACTGAAAACGTTAAATGCTATTTCCAATATAGTAATCTGGGGCGCCGGACAGCACACTGGTAAGCTTTTTGAATATACAGAGATACTTTCATATGACGTAAAACATATCGTGGATATGGATGAAAGGAAGCAGGGAAATTCCTATTTTGGATTCACGATACAAAAACCGGAGAAATTATCCTGGGAATACGCAGGTGCTGTGGTTATTTCTGTGTGTGGTAAAGAAGCGCAGATTACAGATCTATTAAGAAACCATCTTGGATTTTCAGGGCAAATTGTTACATTGTACCAGGATAATGAATGCACACCATTCTATTTGTTATATGACAGAAATATACCAGCGGTTCGCTATTTCGGAGACTATAATAATTGGAGCGATGCCTATAATGAATGTAGAGGGTACGAGGATGAGGTGATTTTAAATACAGTAATTGCTGCGGTAGATAAAGTGATAAAAGGTGAGGCCGCATGGGAAAGAGATGGTTATTTATTTTATGAACAGAAATATGTTTATTGTATATGTGCGGCCATACTAAAATGTGCAGTACAGAATAACAACAGAGGAGTACGTATACTGGATATAGGAGGGGCGCTGGGAAGTACATATTTACAAAACAGAAGGTATTTATCAGATGTAAGAAATTTGGAGTATATAGTTGCGGAACAGGAGCACTTTGCAGACTATGGTCATCAGAACCTGGAGGATGGAATACTAAGTTTTATAAGGTCCACAGATCATTGGGAAGAGCAGGAAAAATTTGATATTATATTATTATCTGCAAGTTTGCAGTACATTTCGCAATATGAGGAAATTATTTCTAAAATAATTACCGCACAACCTCATTATATCATTTTGGATAGAATTATAGTTGGCGACAGAATGCGTATATGCAGGGAAGATGTGCCGGAATGTATATATGAGAGTAGTTACCCAATATGGATTTTTTCTGAAGAGCAAATCGAGAATTTTTTTAAGTCTCATTATAAAATGATTGAAAAGGATATTTCAAGTGTTCCTGAAACCCCGTGCTTTATAGATGGAAGAGCCTATTCTAGATATTATGTTTTTGAATTTCAGAAATAATGAGAAGCTGGAGGAAGATAAAATGAAGATGAAAGAGAAATATATAATATTGAAATGTCTTTTGACGGGAATGGGGATCATAAGTTTTCTAATAATGAGATTACAACAAAAATGTATTAACTCCTGGAAAACAGCGACAGCTAAAAACAGGGCACTATTTATGCTAATGGATCAGTGGACATATATAAAGCAAGAGGGAAAAAATTTACAGACATATTTCACGAAAAAGAAGTATAATAAAATTGCTGTATATGGCATGGGTGATGTGGGACGGCATCTGGTGAAAGAACTGCAACATTCTGAAGTAGAAATTTTATATGGAATTGACAGAAATGCCAGGAATATTCATTCTGATATAAAGATAATAACAATAGATGATAATTTGCCAGCCGTAGATGCAATAGTAGTCACTCTCATGGATGGATATGATGAGATTTTTGACGTATTATCTGAGAAAATTGATTGCCCCATTATAGCAATAGAGGATATCTTAAACGAAATATAATTTTCAGTGATGATATATTTAAGGTGTACAACAGAAAGGCTTTTGCCCGTTAAAAATTAAAAGGAGACAGTTATGGTACAAGACATACGAATGGATTCACATAAGTTAGTATATCATCCGGAAGCTGTGGCGAGATGGTTGAAAGGCGAAAACATATATTCGATTGAACTGGAGATTGGTCTGACAAATGCCTGCAATCATAGATGTATTTTTTTCGCAGTTGATTATACAGGGTATCAGCCGGTCAGGATTTCGGGGGATATTCTAAAAGATAATCTGGTTGAACTTGCTCCGAGAGGTCTTAAAAGTATTATTTATGCAGGTGAGGGAGAGCCGCTGCTGCATAGGGAGGCTCCGGACATCATTAATTATACGAAGTCGCTTGGAATAGATGCGGCACTGTCTACAAATGGTGCATTGCTTACGCCTGAAATTTCTAAAGAGTGTTTGAAATCCCTTACATGGATAAGATTCAGCGTTGCAGGAATCAATGCTTCTACATATAACAAGATACAGCAGGGGGGACCACATGATTTGGAGAAAGTGCTTGCTAATATGCAGGAAGCTGTAAAGGTAAAAAAGGATCAGAAGCTGAAAACGACTCTGGGAGTACAGCTTCTTCTCTTGCCGGATAACAAAGATGAACTTGTACAGATGGGGAAAGAACTGAAGAAGATCGGTGTTGATTATTTTACAATCAAGCCGTTTTCACAGCATCCGCAGAGCCAGCAGATATTACAGGTTGATTATCAGGAAATGCTGGAACTGGAAGAGAAAGTGAAATCGCTTGAGACAGAGTCATTTAAAATATATTTTAGGGCACATGCCATGAAAAAACTGGAATGCAAAAGAGGATATCAGCATTGCTGGGCATTGCCGTTTATGGTTTATGTAGATGCAAAAGGGAATTTGTGGCCGTGTATTGTGTTCATGGGAAAAGATGAGTTAAAGTATGGAAACCTGAATGAAGAAACTTTTTGCCAGATATGGGAAGGCAGCCACAGAAGAGAGATAATAAAATATTTTATGGAAATGGATTTAGAAAAAAATTGTCGGGAGTTATGCAGACTGGACGAAATGAACCGCTATCTGGATGCGTTGAAGAACCCGGGTGGACATGTAAATTTTATTTAAAAGGACTGAACAGAAAGAATAATAGAAAGGAAAAGTAGAATATGAATAGAAACAGCACCCCGTATAGTCAGCTGAAGATTTTTCGGCACAAGGATTTACTTGGCAGATTGGAAAATGCAGAGCGGTGCAATCCTTTATATATAAGGATAAAACCGACAAATGTATGCAATCATAATTGCTATTACTGTCATTATAAGAATCCATATCTTGCGTTGGATGAATATAATATGAATGATATGATTCCACGGGAAAAAATGTTGGAAATAGTGAAAGATATGGCCAAGATGGGAGTCAGGGCAGTTACGTTCAGCGGTGGCGGAGAGCCTTTAGTATATCCCTATATAGAAGAAACAATGGAAGAAATATTAAATGCGGGGATTGATCTTTCAATTATAACCAATGGAAGTATGCTCAAAGGAAGGAGAGCGGAACTTCTTGCGAAGGCAAAATGGGTAAGAATTTCGATAGATTCCATTAATGCTGCTAAATACGCGGAAATCAGGGGAATCGGAGAGGAAGCATTACCGTGCCTGCTGAATAATATTGAAGCATTTGCCAGAATAAAGGACAAGAGTTGTGAACTGGGTATTAATTTTGTGATAGGAAAAGAAAATTACACAGAAGTTACACAGGTTGCTGAAACTATGAAAAATCTGGGGGTAAATCATGTAAAATTTGCCCCTTTGTTCAGTAATGATACTGAGGAATACCATAAAGATATCAAAGATGGCGTGATTGCCACACTTAATGAACTGGGAGAAAGGCTTAATGATGATAAATTTAAAATTATAGATTTGTATACAAGTGATTTTGATAATTATGAGGTGTTTAAACGTACATATTCAAGATGCCCGATCAAAGAATTTGTGTGCGTCATAGCAGCAAACAGCAAGGTATATTATTGTCACGATAAAGCATATCTT
>CANRWA010000158.1 GCA_947643415.1 uncultured Clostridia bacterium
GAATATCATCAATGTGAAGCTGAAAAAGCCGGCAGTCCGCAAGTATGAGATAAAAAATATCTATGAGATGGAGGAAAGAAAAATAGAGACAAAACAGAAGAAAGGGGGAGGGACGCATGGGAAGAAAAAGAGAAAATAGGAAGCCAGTCCGGGTGACGGGCAAGGAGGATGCAATCAACCTGGATGACTGGCTGGACGAGCCAGAGGATGATTACATAGATTTTGAAGGCAATCCAAAGTATTCCGGGACGGGCGGCGGCACAGGAATCAACAGGAAGCTCACCCGCCGAGAGAAAAAGGCGATGGAGAAAGCGGAAAAAGAGGCAGAGAAGTTAAGGAAGATCCAGGAGGAAGCAGACCGGAAAGCAGAATTGAAAGCTGTCCGTGAAGCAGAGAAAGAGGCAAAGAGGGAGGCGGCAAGGCAGAAAGCGGAGAAAAAGAAAGCCGCTTCTAAGAAAAAACCACATCCAGCATCGTCGGCACAAAAATCCAGTACAGGAAATACGTCGGCACAGAAAGGCAGGGATACGGCAAAAGCGAAAAAAGCAAAAGAGAAACAGATTTCCGCACAGCAGTCAATCCCCTACCGGGAGATGGCGAAGGACGGGATCTGCCGGGTGCAGGATAAATATTATTCCAAGACCATCCGGTTCTATGACATCAATTACCAGTTGGCGCAGAACGAGGACAAGAACGCTATTTTTGAAAACTGGTGTGACTTCCTCAACTACTTCGACAGTACCATCCACTTTCAGTTGTCATTCGTGAACCATCACAGCAACATGAAAGAGTTTGAATCCATTATCCAGATCAAGCCGCAGAACGATGATTTTGACGATGTGCGGATGGAGTATGCACAGATGCTCAAAAACCAGCTTGCAAAGGGAAACAACGGGCTTGTCCGCACAAAATATATCACATTCGGGATTGAAGCTGACAACATCCGGGAAGCAAAACCGAAGCTGGAACGGATTGAAGCGGATATTCTGAATAATTTCAAGGTGCTTGGCGTATCGGCTTATCCTTTAAACGGGGAAGAACGCCTGCAGGTGCTGTATGAAACCTTTAACCCGGAGGAAAAAACGCCGTTTCAATTTTCTTATGATAACGTGCTGCGTACCGGGATGGGGACGAAGGATTTCATTGCGCCCACCAGTTTTGTATTCAGGAACGGGAAGGATTTCCAGATGGGCGATACCCTTGGGGCGGCATCCTACTTACAGATACTTGCTCCGGAGCTGACAGACAAGATGCTTGCGGAGTTTTTGGATATGGACAGGAATCTGATTGTAAACCTCCACATCCAGTCTTTAGACCAGATGAAGGCGATCAAGCTGGTGAAAAGCAAGGTGACGGACATTAACCGGATGAAAATTGAGGAGCAGAAGAAAGCGGTACGCTCCGGGTACGATATGGACATCATCCCTTCTGACCTCAATACTTATGGAGGGGAAGCGAAGCGGCTGTTGGAAGATTTGCAGTCCCGGAATGAGAGGATGTTCCTTGTAACGGCGCTGTTCTTAAATACGGCAAAGACAAAGCAGGAGCTGGACAATGCCGTATTCCAGACGGCGGGCATTGCACAGAAATATAACTGTTCCCTGCGGCGGTTAGATTATATGCAGGAGCAGGGGCTGATGAGCAGCGTCCCGTTAGGATTGAATTTAATTCCGATCAAACGTGCGCTGACTACCACATCCACGGCTATTTTCGTGCCATTTACTACGCAGGAATTATTTATGGCGGGGGAATCGTTGTATTACGGTTTGAATGCGCTGAGCAACAACATGATCATGGTAGACCGGAAGAAGCTGAAAAACCCGAACGGCTTGATACTTGGTACGCCTGGCTCCGGTAAATCTTTTTCAGCGAAACGGGAGATTACCAACGCTTTCTTTGCCACGCAGGACGACATCATTATTGGAGATCCGGAGGGAGAGTATTATCCCCTTGTCCATGCGTTGGGCGGGCAGGTAATACACATTTCTGCCACAAGCCGGGATTATATTAACCCGATGGACATCAACATGGACTATTCGGACGATGATAACCCGTTAGGGGTGAAAAGCGATTTTATCTTATCTTTGTGCGAGCTGATCATGGGGGCAAGGAACGGCATTGAAGCGGAGGAAAAATCGGTCATTGACCGCTGCCTGCCGATTGTGTACCAGAAATATTTCGAGAATCCGGTTCCAGAGAACATGCCGGTGCTTGGGGACTTATACCAGTGCCTCCGGGAACAGAAAGAAGTGCAGGCACAGCGGATTGCAACGGCATTGGAAATCTATGTAAATGGTTCTTTGAAAGTGTTCAATCACCGTACTAACGTAGAATTGGAAAACCGTATCATCTGCTTTGACATTAAGGATTTGGGGAAACAGTTGAAGAAGCTGGGGATGCTGATTGTCCAGGACCAGGTGTGGAACCGTGTCACCGTCAACCGGGCTGCACGGAAATCTACCAGATACTATGTTGATGAATTCCATCTTCTTTTAAAAGAAGAACAGACGGCGGCTTATTCGGTGGAAATCTGGAAGCGTTTCCGAAAATGGGGCGGCATCCCGACGGGCATAACGCAGAATATAAAAGATTTGCTGTCAAGCCGGGAAATTGAGAATATCTTTGAAAA
Source organism: uncultured Clostridia bacterium (assembly GCA_947643415.1). Taxonomy (GTDB): domain Bacteria; phylum Bacillota; class Clostridia; order Lachnospirales; family Lachnospiraceae; genus Eubacterium_F. The sequence continues at coordinate 2,630 of CANRWA010000158.1, forward strand.
CTCGGACTTCATTTATATGCTGAACCAGGCGGCAGGGGACAGGCAGATCTTAGCGAAGCAGCTCAATATCTCCCCACACCAGTTGTCTTATGTGACGAACAGCGGGGAAGGTGAGGGATTGATTTTTTATGGGAGTACCATTATTCCTTTTAAAGATAAATTTGACCGTTCATTGCGCCTCTATGCGTTGATGACAACCAAACCTTCTGAGATGGAGGAAAACAGGGAAAGGGGAGATAATTTATAAAGCAATTAACTCATTTAAGCCTGTTTACAGGCATTGGCGGCATTGACATTGCCGCTGAAGCCGCAGGCTTTACCACAGTCTGCCAGTGCGAATGGGCAGACTACCCGACTGCGGTATTGGAACGGCACTGGCCGGACGTGCCGCGTTTCAGGGACATACATACATTAACAAAGGAGGCTTTTTATGACCGGACAGGACAAAAGGAACTTACGCTGCTCTCAGGGGGCTTCCCCTGCCAGCCGTTCTCATCCATTGGAACCAGGAAAGGGTTTACGGACGCCCGCTACCTCTGGCCGGAAATGTGCCGCATTATTGAGGAACTGCGGCCCCATTACGTGCTTGGCGAGAATGTTGCTAACTTCATCAATATGGGGCTCCACAAGACGCTCTCTGACTTGGGAAAGGCGGGATATTCCGTCTGGACATTCGTACTTCCTGCTTGTGCCGTCGGTGCGTGGCATGAGCGGAAGCGGACTTTCATCGTGGGGATTGATGTTTCCCACTCCCCTTGCATCAGACACCGGGACAAGGGCGGCTGTGCCAAGAGTGGAAATGACGCCCAGGGGCGCTTTCCGTGGCCTGAGGAAAAACGGCGGGAAATGGGCGGCGGGGCTGTCAGAAGTGATTTACTTTCTGGAGGAAGGAGCGGATGCGGCCATGCGGATCAACCCGGAATGGGTGGAATGGATGATGGGATTCCCGAAAGGGTGGACGGGAAACGTATCTGGGGCATAGAGCCTCCGTCAATACCACGTTTATGCTTCGATGTAAAAGAGCGGAGCAAGCGCCTGAAAACATTAGGGAATGCGGTTGTCCCCGCACAGGTATATCCAATTTTAAGGTATATTGCGGATATAGAAACAGGGAAATGCGCCCAGTGGTGCGTATGGGAAGGCGGAGTATGAAACGGTGGATTGCGGGAATGATACTGCTCTGCTCCATGATTCTGTTAAGTGTCAGCGGATATTTCCTTACAGATATGCTTATGCAGGAGGGGAAGGACGATGGAGTGCAGGAGCAGTTAAAGAAAATCTATGAGGATTCTGAAAATATGGGACTGGAAGAAACGCCAGAGGAAAAGGACGGCGGCGGGGATGCGGACAATGGGGCGGCTTCCGCTTTGGTTCATCCGGGACTGCTTGCATTGCACAGGGAAAATTCAGACTGTATCGGATGGATTAAGATAGAAGGGACAGTGATTGATTATCCAGTCATGTACCGTCCATCAGAAGAAAGCTACTATCTCCACCGGGATTTTTATGGGGAGTATTCAGCAAACGGCTGTCTGTTCCTTTCCGAACTGTGCGATCCAAAGACAAGCGACAACCTGATTATCTACGGACACCATATGAACAGCGGGAAGATGTTTGCGGTGTTGGATCAGTACAAAGACAGCGCATTTTATCTGGAACATCCGCTGATTTCCTATGACACGCTGCATGGAAGTGAAACCTATCAGATTTTTGCCGTATTCTGTACGCCTGTATATACAGGAAGTGATTTTCCTTATTATACGTTTACAAAGGCGGAGGATGCGGCAGATTATCGGAAATATATTGAAGCTGTCAAAGAACGTGCGCTTTACGATACGGGGATTTCAGCAGTTTTCGGGGATAAGCTGCTGACCTTATCCACCTGTGAATATTCCCAAAAGAACGGAAGGGTTGTGGTCATGGCAAAGAAGATTGGCTAATAAGAAACAGATTGACAGATCCTAATACTTTGCGACACCGTGTCGCAAAGTTGGATAATGAAAGGAACAGCGATATGCGGGAGCAGGAGTTTAAAGCAAGGGATAAGACGGTCAATAAAATGAGCCGTGACGGTCTGGTGGAGGAAAACCTGCAGAAGAAAGATTCTGTCCGGGTAAGCCAGAGGGAGTTGGATGATCTGACATTGCCTGGACAGGCGGAAGATTCCATCCATTTTCAAAGGGAAAAAGCATACTCAAATGGGAATCGGCAGAAGGAAGGCAATTTATCAGGCGTAGAAAATTCCACGAAGGCGGGCAGGCAGCAAAGGCAGTCTGCAAAAAAGCGGCTGTTGCGTGAAACACAGGAAAAGAATACCATACTTGAACCGATAGAAGATAAAGTAGATGGATTGTCTGTGCATCCTTTACCAGAAAAACATACATATTTTGCTCAGGAGCCGGACAGCGGCGAGGATGTGGAACCGGAAGTCCCGGAGGCAGGTTCGGTCCGGGGGCTGTCGGAACATTCCTCACGCATGGGAAGCATCCGGGGGCATCCGTCCAGCGGAAGGAACTATGCAGAGGCTGTGGCGGAAACAAGCCACAGCCGGAAGAAAAAGCTGGTGCAGTCACATTTCCAAAATGAAAATGGACAGCAGGCAGGCGGTGGAGATGGCAGTAAGGATTCCGGGAAAAAAGATACCCGATACCGGGAGACATCAGAGGCTGCAGGGGAAACCTTAGATTCTGCCCGTGAAAAGATTAAGAAAAAGCAGAAGCGGGAGCAGATACATAAGGAACAGAAAAAACAGGCGTCCCGGCTTTCCTTCGGTGATGATGAAGGCGGCATGGTACACGGTGCAGGTATGGGGATTGGCAAAAAAGCTGCATCTGCGGCGTCCCATTCCATGTCAGCCTATG
>CANRWA010000159.1 GCA_947643415.1 uncultured Clostridia bacterium
GGCGGCAACGTGCCGACTTTGTGCAGGCTCCGGGAGAAAATGCTGGAGCAGCCGGAGCGGGAGGCGAAAGACCTTGCGCTGGCGTTGGAGCTTTTTACAAGCGGCAGTTTGGACGCATTTGCCCATGAGAGCAACGTGGATATAAATAACCGCATGATTGTCTATGACATCATGGACTTAGGGAAGCAGCTGAAAACAATGGGGCTTTTGGTTATCACGGACGCCATGTTAAACCGTGTCACGGAGAACTGGAAGAAGGGGAAACGTACCCATATCTTTCTGGACGAGTTTCATGTGGTGTTTGAGAACGAGTATTCCGGGGCGTTCTTTAACTCTGCATGGAGGCGGTTCCGGAAAAGAAATGCGTTCCCCAACGCCATCACGCAGAACGTGGAATATCTGTTAGATTCTGTCCTTGCCAGCACGATGCTGTCCAACAGCGAGTATATCGTCATGCTGAACCAGGCGGCGTCCGACAGACAGAAACTTGCGGATTTGCTGAATATCTCAAACGAGCAGATGAGCTATATCACCAATGCGGACGCAGGGTGCGGCTTGATAAAATACGGGAGTTCCCTTGTGCCGTTTACCAATAAATTCCCGAAGAATACCCGTCTGTATCGGCTGATGACAACGAAGCCGGGCGAGGACAGTGCAAACCGGAGCAGGTGAAATTCATAACCGGGACAGATAAAAGTCTATAACAGGAGCAGATAAAAATATTCAGGCGGCTTTTAAACAGTGGAATATCTGTTAGAGAGCCGCCTTTTTCTATGGAGGGATCAGAATGTCAGAAATCAGGTTTTCATCTAAGGAGCATGAAAAGTTTTTTTACACGATGATGGCGAAATCCCGTGTCAATGACTGCTACCACAGAGCCTTTTTCTACTGCGTGGGGATTTCCGACACGGCGAGGAACAACGTGGGCAGGATGTTTGACTTTAAGCAGGACTGCATCAGGCCGGAGGGACTGCATGAGGGGTGGCAGACGGGAGGGACGGTGCGGCTCACCCGCCTTGCCTTCAACCTCTGGAACGGTTATGCGGAGCAGGGGGACGAGCGGATGTCAACGCCCTATGAAATCTTTGACTGCGGTTATGCGCCTTATTTTTACGAAGCCATAAAAATGCGGTATCCCGAATATTGCAGGGACTTACCCGCAGTTAAGACGAGGGCAGACAGTGCAGAGAGGGGAGGGCGTTAAGCATGGACGCGGCGGTTGCGTTAAGGGAACAGCCGGAAATCCGGGAACTGTTTCAGGTTCTGGAAGGGAACGGGCTGAAAAAAGAGCGGCAGGAAGTGGAAACCCTTGTCAATTATCTGGAAGGCATGGAAAGCCAGTTCGGGCAGGTAATGAAAGAATTAAAAGAGGTGCGGGGGCAGTTGGAGCAGATTCAGGACAGGGGGATAAAGGCGACTGCCGCCCGGATTCTGGACAGCGCAGAGGGCAAAGTGCAGGAAATTGGCGGCCAGATAGCCCTTGTAAAGACAAACCTTGTCCGTTCTGCGAAAAATGCGGTGCATGATTTTAAGGAGAAAGGCGTGGACGCATTAAGGAGGGCAGTATCCGCCATGAAAATTCCTGCCGCCCTGTCTGCTTTAAAAGAAAGCCTGCACAGCGGCATGGAAAGCATGGAGCGGAATGCGGCGAAAATCGGCATTGTCGGCGGCGAGCTGAATAAAGCGGCGCAGCACACGAAAAATGCGGGGCGGGCGTTGATCGGCAGGCGTACCAAAGAACTGGCAGAGCCGAAAGGGGATAAAGGCGTCCTTGCGAAAATCCAGAAAGCGTTTCTGTCTTTCGGCAGGTCATTCGCCGCAATGGAAAAAGCGGCGGGGAACGCACAGAAGCGGATGGAGCAGTTTTGCCGGGGAGAGGATAAAAAGCCATCGGTGAAAGCGGAGCTAAGGCAGATAAAAAGAGGGAGGAACGAGAGCCAGAAAATACAGCCAGCCAAAGAACAGGCAAGGTAACCAGTGACACGCAGGCGCAACGCCTGTTATTTTTATGAAATTATCCCGGCAGAATGCCAAAGGAAAGCGTTTTTGCCGGGACTTTATGGAGGATTTTTGAATGAAGAAAAAAATTTATATCTATACCGCAGGGGCGGCGCTCTGTACCCTGCTTTTCTGTATTTCCATGTTTCAGGTCATCACCCATTATGCCAGCGCAGGGAAGTCAACCAATGAATTTGCACAGTTGGCGGAGATTGTGGAGCAGGCGGAGGAATCGGAAGAAACCGGGGAAACCGAAGAAACGCCGGAGGATATGACAGAGGGAGAAAACCAGTCCCCGCTTGCCAAATATCAGGAGCTTTTCAACCAGAATAACGATATGGCGGGGTGGATTTCCATTGACGGGACGAACATCAACTACCCGGTGATGTTCACGCCGGACAATCCCGACTTCTACCTGAAGCGCAGCTTTGAAAAGGAATACAGCGCATACGGGGTGCCTTATATTGCGGAGCATTGCAATCCCTTTGAACCCAGCGACAATGTGATTATTTACGGACACCACATGAAAAACGGCACAATGTTCACCGGATTGATGGACTATGAGAGCCGGAAATTTTACGAGAAACACAAGATCATCCGCTTTGACACGCTCACGAAAACAGCGGACTATGAAGTGATTGCAGTATTCAAGACCACGGTATACGACGATACGGGGTTCAAGTATTATCTGTTCGCCAATGCGGAAACGGAGGAAGAGTTTCAGGTGTATGTGGATGAGTGCAAAGCGTTATCCCTCTATGACACGGGAGTGACCGCCGAATACGGGGACAAATTGATTACGCTTTCCACCTGCGAGTATTCCCGGACAAACGGGCGGCTTGTGGTAGTGGCGAAAAAGATTGCGGAGTAATGGCAGGTTTATCCCAAAGGAGGGCGGGCGATGAGCAAGGAAATTAAGACACGCCAAGTCCATAAGGATGTAAAGGCACTGGACAAGACCGTGACGGGCATGGAACGAGTGAAACGTGCCTATGTCCGCACAAAGGAAACCGTGGAAAAGGCACAGCCGCAGGAAAAGAGGTATGTTTCCCCCACGGAATATGCCGAGGATAAAACGGAGCGGGGAGCCGACCGAGCCGCCCATGAAGCCGCACATCAGGCGAGAAAGCAGGGCGGCCGGCTTGCAGATAAGGCAAAGGAAAAACACCGGATTTCCAAAGAAACGAAAGCAACCAGAGAGGCAGTCCGTGAGGGGAGAAGTCCTACACACAGGGAGCCTTCTCAATCTCCCCGGCCTTCCGTACCGTCAGGCAGGGGAGAGCCTTACCAGCCGAAAGAGCAGATGAGGAAAAAAGCGCAGGAGCAGGCGGCAAAACAGGCAGCGCAGAAGAAAGCCGCAGGACAGAGAGCCATGCAGAGGGCGTCACAGCAGAGAATCTCACAGCAAAATGCCAAACAGCAGGCGGCACAAATCCGGGAGCTTCCCAAGCAGACCATCAAGACCATAGACCGGGGCGAAAAAACGGTCAAGACCGCAGGGAAAACGGGGCAGGCGGTGAAGAATACCGGGAAAGGGACAATCAAATCTGCCGCAAAATCCGTAAAAACCGCCGAGCAGACCGCAGGGAAAACCGTAAAAACCACAAAGGAGGCGGCAAAGACCGCAAAAGCAGCGGCGAAAGCGTCCGTAAAGACAGCGGAAAAAACAGCACGGGCAGCAAGGCAGGCGGCAAGGGCGGCGGAACAGGCAGTGAGGGCAGCGGCAAAAGCCACAGCAAGCGCAGTAAAAGCAATCATAGCCGGGACAAAAGCACTGGTAAGCGCCATTGCTGCAGGGGGATGGGTGGCCGTCCTGATTCTGATTATCGTCCTTCTGTTCGGCGGAATCCTCTGCATGGTGGGCGGCGGCAATTCCAGCACGGTAAGCCCGGTCAGTGCGGAGGTGGAAGCCTATGAGCCGGTCATCCGCATTTATGCGAAACAGTATGGCATTGAGGAATATGTGGAGCTGATTAAGGCGGTGATGATGCAGGAAAGCGACGGGCAGGGCAGCGATCCCATGCAAAGCTCCGAGAGCGGCTATAACACCAGATACCCAAGAGAGCCGAATGGAATCACCGATCCGGAATATTCTATTGAGTGCGGCGTTCAGGCATTAAAAGACTGCCTGCAAAGCGCAGGGGTGGAGAATCCGGTGGACATGGAGCATATCAGGCTGGCGTTGCAGGGATACAACTTCGGGAATGGCTATATCGCATGGGCACAAGGCAACTATGGAGGATACACCGCCGCCAATGCCGCAGAATTTTCCGATATGATGGCGGAACGGATGGGCTGGAGCAGTTACGGGGATAAGCAGTACGTCCCCCATGTACTCCGGTATTATATTTTCGGCAGAATCCCCACCGGAACCGGGAGCCAGGCAATCGTGCAGGTGGCTTTGACGCAGGAAGGCAACAGCGGTGACACCTACTGGAGCTGGTACGGGTTTGACAGCAGGGTGGAATGGTGCGCCTGCTTTGTGTCGTGGTGTGCGGAGCAGTGTGGTTATCTGGAAAGCGGTGTGATACCGAAATTCTCCTTATGTTCGGATGGTGTGGACTGGTTTGATGCCCGTGGGCAGTTTCGGGACGCAAGCTATGTCCCGGCAGCGGGGGATATAATATTCTTTGATTGGGGGAATGACGGGACAATCGACCATGTGGGGATTGTGGAGAGCGTGACGAATGGCGTTGTGAATACCGTAGAAGGCAACAGCGGCGATATTTGTGCCAGGAGAAGTTACAGCATGGGCAGTGATTCCATATACGGATACGGTGTGCCATGCTATTAGTGGCACAGGGCAGAAGAAATGCCCATGCAAAAGATGGGGAAAGGAGCTGCGAAAAAGGCGTTTCCCCGCATCAATATTTATTTGCATGGCTTGAATGACAGAAGCAGAGTATAACAAAAAACAGGCTTTCCTTGCTCGTTCTGTTTATGGGCAGGGGAAGTCTGTTTTTGTTTGATTCAGTCAGATGAATATATCTGGCATAAGTAATATCTAAAACAGAACACAGCCATCTTTGAAGTTTTGGCTGTTCATTGTATAATAGGTGCAGGGATGGAGGAATCTGCGATGTCAAAAAAGAAAAACCGCCCGCATGGGCATTACTGTAAAATATGTGGTGAATACAAGGCAAATGAGAAATTTTCCGGGAAAGGCCACGCAGCCCATATCTGCAAAGCCTGTTCCCGTTTAAGTGCTGCGGAGAAAGCGGCGGCAATGGATACGAACCGATTGATGAATTTTCCTATGCGGCGGCTTTCGGAAAGTGAGAAGAAATGGCTGAAAGCTAAAATGAAGGACGAATGCCCGGAAGTGGCGGAAACGGCACGGGAGGTTTTCAATGCCTGCTTTCCCCATGCAGAGCGAAATGCCATGAAAAAGCAGCTTGTCATCAATACATTGTCTTTTGAAGTGC
>CANRWA010000160.1 GCA_947643415.1 uncultured Clostridia bacterium
TGAAATCGTAGAAGTCCCGGTAGACTTCCGCAAATGTCTTCTGGGGCGTGGTTTCTTCCGGCACATTCTTCATCCGGCTGTAGTCCGCCAGGATTCTCTGTGCCAGAGTGTTCAGCTCCGCAGCAGTTCCGTTATGCATGAGCAGAACCAGGAAGTGGAGTTCCGGGACCTTATGACGGACAGTGTATGGTATGTCCTTTTAAAGCGGTGCGGGATGGATACGGAAGCGTACCTGTCTGCGGACAGCCTGCGGCGCATCACGGATTTTAATGATCTCCGTGTGCTTGGACACCTTGGCACAGCGGTCAATGAGATCTGCCGACCGATTCTGATGCAGCTTGGACGGTATGTCCTTCTGGATTTGGAAAATGACAGGAAAACGGTTGCAAAAGAATCGGAAGTGGTCTATAATGAATTTAACACGTTAATTCGTGAAAGTGAAGAAATTACAACAGAACCAGAGATAGAAGAAAACAAGGAGGAAACAGAGCATGAGAGAGATCACTTACAGCAGGAACGGGGATTATCTGATCCCGGATATCAAACTGGAGGAGACCAGGGGAACCATCGGGAAATACGGGATGATGCGGAAGGAATATCTGAGGAACCACAAGAAAGCCAGGTTCAGCATACTGGCACTGCAGAACAGGCTGGACAGCCATCTGATGGAAGTGGACAGCGAAGCCAGACAAAAAGTGGAAGACCTGACCATGCAGCTTCTGGAGAAAGACCCGGCACCGGAGAAATCAGCCGACAGCATGGCATGGACCCGTCACATGAACCGGATCCGGGCACAGGCAGAGGAGATGGTGGTTCAGGAGATTATATACAATTAAGCCTGTTCCCCACAGAGGAAGAACAGTTTGGAGAGATCAGGAAAGCGGCAGCTGCACTCACACAGCCAGCCGCTTTTTTTGTTTCGGATGAGATCGTGGATGATGTGCTTCGTACCGGAAGCGGTCGGAAGAATACATTATTCCATATCACTGCAAAGCTTGTGGAAGGAATTGACCATGAAGAGCTGAGAAGTTTTCTCATCCAGGAATATGGTACCGGCGGGAAAGGATTTGAGTTTTCAGGCCAGAAATTCAGCGTTTGGTATGACGGGGACGGGATGCGTTTCCGACGTGGGGAATCCGCAAGACACAATTATGACCGTATGCTTACGTGGGAAGAAGCGGCAAACCGCATTCAGGATATGTATGATGCGGGGACTTATGTCTCCAACGTGATTATGCAAAATTCCATTAAAGTGGAATGTGATGAACTTTCCAGCCTGCTGGCACTCCATTTCCGGGATACCGGGGCTATCAGGGGGATATACAGCCATACAGAAACGACCGAAAGGTTCCGTGCAGGTCTGGATAATCCGGAGCAGACAAGGGAGTATTACCAGATGCTTGTGGAACTGGAACGGGATATGGAACGTCATCCGGAAAACTATATGAGATACCAGATCCGGAATAATCCGATATACAAGCAGAGGGTCTATGACCTTGGAAGGACGCTCGATTGGAGTCGGCAGGAAGAAACCTTAACACCGCCGGAAATGGCTTTTATTACGCAGGATGAGATTGATTCTGTTTTACGAAGAGGTGGAAATGTAGCTGGCGGAAGGAACCGTATCTATGATTTTTTCATGGAACACCACGATGAAAAAGAAGCAGCCGACTTCTTAAAACATGAGTACGGAGACGGAGGATGCACGCCGGGCATCCAGGGAAGCGATCTTTCCGATGAGTGGCATGACGCAAAAGGAATCCGTTTGAGCAAAGGGCAGATTTCCAACCCGAGCCTGAGAACACTTGTCAAGTGGAAACAGGCAGCTTCCAGGACAAGACAGCTGATCCGGATGGATGATTTTCTGTCACCGGAAGAACTGGAAAAGTATGAAGAACGGCAGGAAGCTCAGCGTCTTGCTGATATGGAAGAAGTAAAGCAGTCACTGGGAACGGAGGAGGTTCCTGAAGAGATTGAGGAAGTTCATGAAGAAGTTCCTGCGAAAGAAAATGTGGAAGATAAGCCGGAAGAAAGCGAGCAGCCATTAAGGGCAGAAGACGTGCAGAACCTGGTCTTGGTAAACCGCCAGTATTCCTCTGTGAGCAGGACAACGGAATATGACTTTACCTGTGAGATACGTGGGGAGCAGGATATCCTGCATTATACGGTGGAATACCATGATGACGGGGAAGGGTTTACCATCCATACGGAAAAAGATGATATCTGGGAGAGCATGTCCGAACCGGAACTGGAACGGCTGGAGATGGTACTGGAACGGGAAGCCCTTTATTTTCAGTACCATGATGATATTGAAAATGCATCGAACCTGGAAGAACTCCAGGAAGTCAGCTACAGTATCATGGAAAATGAATCCATCTATTTCCGGCAAATATCGGAACGTGTCTGGAATGAGTATGGGGAAAGGGAACGTGCATTATCTGCGGAGATACCGGCAGTCAATTTTCATATTGCGGATGACCAACTGGGCTATGGAACGGCAAAAGAAAAATTCAGAGCTAATGTGATGGCAATCCGGGTTCTGAAAAAATGTGAAAGCGAGAACCGTTATGCATGGAGACTGCCTGTCTTCCGCTGGAAGGGGCAGAGCTGGCGGAACAGCTGGAAGATGCCGCAGCGAAAATCCATGGAACGATGGTTCCGGCAGTAACGGCAGAAACAGAACTGGATGAGATCATGGAAAGCATTCCTGCGGATCCGGCTGTCCGGAACTACAGTTTTACTGTGGTGGATGACCAGATCTACTACCGGGTAAATTCCCTGATGAATCCGGTGAAGCTGCCGTCAGCCACGGCGGAACGTGTGAAAGGTATGGTTGAGATCCGTGAGGTAGTCCGGGACTTGATTGCCCTGCAGATGGAGGAAAATGCAACGGATGAGGCGATACAGGAGCTTCAGGTCAAACTGAATCAGGTCTATGATGCCTATACGGAAAAATATGGGGTCATCGGAAGCAATGCAAACAAACGGGCATTCTCCGATGACTCTTCTTATTGTCTGCTCTGTTCGTTGGAGGATCTCAATGAAGATGGTACGTTAAAACGGAAAGCGGATATGTTCACCAAGCGGACGATTAAGAAAGCAGTGGCTGTGACCAGTGTGGAAACTGCGGCGGAAGCCCTGACGATTTCCCTGAATGAGAAAGCCAGGGTTGATCTTCCTTATATGGCAGGGCTGACAGGTAAGACGGAAGATAAAGTTGCAGAGGAACTGACCGGTGTAATCTTTCGGAATCCGGCCAATGGACAGTGGGAGACTGCGGATGAATATCTATCCGGGAATGTCCGGGAGAAGCTGAAAACGGCAAGAATCTTTGCGGAAAACCACCCGGAAATTACCAGCAATGTACATGCCCTGGAACAGGTGCAGCCGATAGACCTTGATGCATGCGGTGATGGTGGACAGGCTAAAAGCCGCTCTGCCTTTGTTGTCGGGCAGTGAACAGACGTTGATACAAGCAATCTTCTTTGAGGAACTTTCCGAGAGGGAAGTCGGGTTGCGGTTAGGCGTGACACAGAGCGTTGTGAACAAGCGCAAATCCAAAATCCTTGCGAAGCTGAGAAAGATAATGGAAAACAAAATTTAAGGCGTTCAGCCCCCTTGTTTTTTCCTTTGGGAAAATGAGGGGGCTTTTCCCTGCCCTCTCAATCAATTCTGATTGGAGGAAATAAGGATGGCATACAACCACGGACGGGAGGACAGGAAATGGCGTATCTGGAAAGAAGCCGAGGAAAAGGTTCTGCGTGAGTGCGGCGTTGATGAAGCTGTCATTGAGCAAATCCGCACAGACGACAGGGCAGATTTTAATTCCAACAGGCGGTTTTACCGATGGACGAGCGACTTCGGCGAATACCTTGAGGGCATGGCGGACAACGAACAGCAGGCAGAGCCGAATACCGTTGCGGACTTACTGGACGAGATTGAGGACGAAAAGCTGTATCAGGCACTTCTTACGGTGGACAAGCATACCCTGCTCATTCTCCTGCTGAAAATGCAGGGGTATTCCACAAGGGAGATTGCGGCAATGGCAGGGCTTACTGAAAAGGCGGTCTACAAACGCCTTGAACGGTTACGCAAAAAATTAAAGCCTATTTTTTATTGCAGAAAGAAGTAAAGAGTGGGGATTGATTGTATCTGATTAGTAGGGCGGGAGTATTTTCATATGCTCCCACTGCCCTGTCTGGAAAGGAAGATTTGAATATGGGCGAGGATAAGACAGCCAATAAAAAGAGAAAACGTATCATGCCAAAAGCACAAGTGCAGGTAATTATCAGTCGGGAATATGTCGGCACACAGACCGTTGCCGAAGCATTTATCCCGATTATCTCTGAGGATATACGGAGGGGGATTGCCAAAGATGACACCTTCGACAATGAGGGCATATCCGCTTAGAATGTACGCAATGGAACATGAAAACAGATAGGACAGATACGGAGGTTTTACAGTATGGCAGGAATCAAAGAAGAAAAGAAAATCTATTTAGTCGGTATTTACTGCCGCTTGTCAAAGGACGATGGAACGGATAACGAGAGTGCGAGCATTGCCACACAGAAATCCATCCTCACGGATTATGTGAAGAAACAGGGCTGGCATTTGGCAAAAACGTATGTGGACGACGGTTACTCTGGTACGAATTTCCAAAGACCGAGCTTCCAGAACATGATTAAGGACATTGAAAACGGACGGATAAACTGCGTGATTACGAAAGATTTATCACGTTTAGGGAGGAATTACCTTGACTGCGGCTTATATCTGGAAGTCTTTTTCCCAGAGCATAATGTGAGGTATATAGCGGTCAATGACGGCGTGGATACCTTGAATAAATCGGCGATGGACATCACTCCATTCCGCAATATCCTAAACGAAATGTATTCTGCCGATGTGTCGGTCAAGATAAAATCGGCGTACCGTGCGAGGTTTCAGCAGGGGAAATTCATGGGGACGTATGCACCCTATGGGTATATCAAAGACCCCGCCGACCATAACCACCTGCTGATAGATGATAAGGTTGCCCATGTAGTGAGGGAGATATTTGAACTTGCATTAGAGGGAAATGGAATCTCCAAAATCCGCAAGCACATCAATAAACAGCATATCTTACGCCCTGCCGCTTATGCGGCGGAGCAGGGGGCGGCAGGCTATGAGCGGTACTTTGAGGGGAACGAGGAAAACCGCTATATATGGAGCGAGAACAGCGTGAGGGGCATTTTAAGAAGCCCGATATATGCGGGGAACCTTGCAGGCTACAAGCGGATTGCCGCCAACATGAAAAGCAGGAAACGCCCCTCTAAGCTGCCCGAAGAATGGGAAGTGATACCCGACACCCATGAG
>CANRWA010000161.1 GCA_947643415.1 uncultured Clostridia bacterium
CTGTTTCAAGGCTTGGCAATACTTTTTTCAATTTCAATGTGTTAAACTCCCGTGTCCCCTACATCATGGAATGGAACGAAAATATCTGTTGCCGAAGTGAAATCTTTCATTACCACGACTTCTTCACCCTGGTAGGTTCCAAGCCAGGTCTCCTGTGTCTGCATACCTGTTGCGGCAAAGATATGACAGCCGAGATATTCGGAAATGTGACTGAGAGTCGGACCGGTGGGGCAGTTTTTGGGGAATTTAACGATGTAATCTTCATTCTCCAGACGGATTCCTGTCTTTCTCTCGGCACCGGTATAAAATTTTCCGCTCAGTCTGCAGTCCGAAAAATCCCTGATCATAATATTCCACTCCTTTATGGACAGCATACCTTATGATCCTGTCTGTGTCAACAGTAACAGGTATAACTATTTTTTTAGTATGCATATTTGATTATTAAGCTATCCCCATCTTGACAATCCCACCTGATAATGTTAATATACAAAAAACAAAATATTATTGTCTTACAGTGTTGCCATATGGCATTTGAGGGGAAGTTCGGTGAGAATCCGTCGCAACCGCCATTGCCGTAATTCGGAGTTTATGATCTCTGATAAGTCGGAATTCCTGCTGTAAGGCAAGGTATACTGGGCAAAGCCCGTAAAACACTTTTGGGTAAGGAAGAGTGCAGCCGTTTAATGCAGGTATCGTTGGAATGGATGTACTCAGCACCCATGTTATTTTACTTGCAGAAATTGTGTTGCACATTTTTACTTATATTGAAGTAGAAATGTGCTTTTTCTTTTGTCAGGAATCAAATATCTTTCGGGCACACCCGGACGGTTGCCCTCACTTTGCCTATGAGGAATTTAAATATAGATCTGAGGAGAAGAGGTTTGAGATGAGCAAAATTTCAAAAGAAGAATACATCTGCTGTATGCGGCGGAAAGCGGAAGAACTCGGACGGCTGCCGAAAAAATCGGATTTTGATGTGGAGACAGTGAATGGGATCAAATCCTTCTTCGGTCCGTGGCCAAGGGCACTGGAGGCCGCAGGGATCAAAGAACCAGATCCCCTGCGCATTGCGAAAAAGCGTGCGAAACGGCAGCGTGCCAGGGAAAATCAGATTCGGTACAAGAAAATGCACCCCAAAAGAAATACAGAAAAGAAGGAGAGCTAAGCAATGAAGAAGAGAGTGATTTCCCTGATACTCATTTTCACCCTGCTGTTGACACTGGCTCCTGTTATGCCGGAAACAGTGCAGACCAAGGTGAAGGCAGCATCATGGAACGGAACGGCAAAGACGGAACCTGTGAAGGAGGGGGAAGTATACCAGATCAGCAGTGCAGAGGAACTTGCCTGGTTTGCGGATTATATCAATTCACTATGTGCTGCAGATACTGGGCTGATTAAGATGGATGCAGTTTTAACTGCCGATATTGATCTGGGAGATCAGGAGTGGACTCCCATCAGTATGACAGATTATGTAACCAATGCGTATGCTGGGGTATTTGATGGACAGAATCACACGGTATCAGGATTGAAGATACAGGCATCTGTCAAAAACTATGGTTTATTCGGTCTGGTCAATGGAGGGACCATAAAGAATCTGAAAGTAGAGGGGCGGATAGAATCCAATAATGTTGTAGGCGGTATGATTGGGTTGTTGCAGACAGGGACCGTTGAGAATTGTTCTATGAGTGGGTCCGTGATATCGACTGGCACCGGTACAAAGGGATATGCAGGTGGAATCGCAGGAAGTATCGTGGCGAAGGATGCTGTGGTAAAGGGGTGCCATAATAGCGCAGATATCAGTGGTTCATATGCGGGAGGCATTCTTGGCTGTAATAATAAGACACAGGCTCCAACTGCCATCAGTAACTGCTACAATACAGGATCCATAACAGGAACTACTAGAAGTGGCGGTATTGCCGGGCAGCTTTCCAAAGGAACTATCAGTTATTGCTACAGTATTGGGCAGAGTACCAATGGAATCTGTGGCTTTAGCAACGCCGAGGTTATAAATTGCTATTATTTTGCAGAAAGTACAAAGGATGATACCACACCACCGGGCGGCACGGTCACGGGTATTGGTTATGGGGAGATCACGGATGCAGCAACACTACTGAAGAACCTCAATTCCGAAAGCAGTGAAAACAGATTCTGCGAAGATAAAAACAATATGAATAAGGGTTATCCGGTTTTGGACTGGCAGCTCTCGTCTGCCGTACTCTCTGTTCCTGTGACCGATGTTACGATTCAGGGGAACTGTGAGACAGGCTCAGTTCTGACGGCACAGGCAACAGGCGAAGAGGGGGATAGCGCCACCAATGTACGATATCAGTGGTTAGTTTCCAGTGACAATAAAAACTTTACTGAACTGGAAAATGCGGCAGAGAGAACGTACACAATTGCAGATACCGCGGAATTTGTGGGAAAATATATTAAGGTCACAGCTACAGGGGAACAGGATTCTTCTGCGGCTGCTGTAATCGGACCGATCACGAAATCTGAGGCATTACAATTAAAAGAGGATACAGAAAAGGTTCAGAGGGCAAAGGAAGCGCTTTCGCTGGACACCAGGGTAGTGAAGGCGGCAGGATTGATAGAGCTGCCACAAGGTTCAGAAGGCTGTGCCATCTGTTGGACAAGCAGCCACCCGGAGATCATTAGCACGGAAGGGAAGGTATCCCTGCCGGAAGAAAATGTGGTCAGTGTCACCATGACAGCGCAGATCACAAGCGGTAAAGCTACAGACAGTAAGGAGTTCAATATTGATGTGTGGTCGGCACAGATAGACCCCGAACAGTACCTTGAAAAGGTGCTGGATAGTATGAAATGGGATTACAAGCTGCTTCAGCCGGCATTTGGAACGGACACAAATATTCTTATTAAATTCCAGAATGTCCTGAAGAAAAAAGGATATGATGGTGTGACGGTCACGGTTCAGTCGACGGAATATCCAGAACTCATCACGGAAAACGGCAGGATCTGTTATCCTGCAGTTCCAGAGGGGGGAAGCTTTGCCGATGGCAGGCAGGTTCAGGTGGTATTTAACCTGTCTATGGGGGGATATACTGTGACATATCCTTCCGGCAATCACAATGCGTTACTGGTTCCCTGGGATACGGGAGATGTGAGGGATTCTATGGAGGCGGCTGCCAATTCCCTTCTGACAGAAGAAGCGATCTGTGGGGATAATAAGGGTTTTTCTTCCGTAGTTACTGATCTGATCCTGCCCTCCTGTTTCGAGGGGGACAGGTATTCCTATGGACAGATCACATGGACATCCTCAGACGAGACACATCTTGCGGTCAGTGATGAATACAGACAGGGAAGTGCCGATGCCTTCTACCAGCCTTATGTGGGGAAAGTTTATCAGGATGGAGGACAGCATGAAGTGACATTGACGGCTGTTGTCCAGAATCCCTCTACTGATATTACGGTAGAGAAGTCATTTCTGGTAACGATACTTCCCATGGGAGAAGAACAGTTAGGGCAGACGCTCGCTGCCATGTCTGCTATTCTGGATTGCTATACACCAGCTAAACTGACGGACTATACAACGAAAGAGGCACTGGATACAAAAGCGGTCACACATGATATCCAACTTGTGCGTCCCAAAGATGTGGTGACGGCAGAGGAACTGGTGCAATTAAATTATGGAAAATACTGGGATTACTGGAATTATAAATTTACTGTCACCAGTTCCAATAGAGATGTGATCGATGTAAATAGTTTCCGTGCTTACGTTTTCCGGCCGCTGGGAGAGGATGCCTCTGCTGATAAGACGGTGACACTGCAGATCCGCATGGAGAGCAAGAACAATCCCAATCTCTTTGTATCAAAGGAGATTGCGGTCACAGTGCCTCATCTGGGGAGGGCAGAGATCAATCAGGCACTTGCCTTTATGGACCACGCAAAGGCCGGGTATGCAGAGGGGCTTCTGGGTGACAATGCAGATGCATACAGCATTATTGACAATCTGACACCATATAAAGAGATTATATGGAAAGAAGACCAGTCCGGTGTGGATTATGTGTACCGTCATAGTGATATGAAAAATAATGGAATTATCGTAGATGAACTTCCGGACTGGGAGACGCAGGAAGATTGGCGGCTCTTCCGTACAAGTGATAAAGACCTTCTGGCAAACGAGACATTGGTGCTGAACCGCACACCAGAGGATGATACCTTTGTAAAGATAAGTAGTGTACTCACTGACGAGACCTTTGGAAAATATTATGTGAAATTTCAGAACAGCAGCCAGTATGATGCGGAGACCCTGGCGAAATTCAGGCAGTTGTACAAACAACCGGTTCATGCTTATTTTATGGTGCCGGGCGAAGGAAACTATACAGATAATTTTGCCGGTATGGCAGCAACCGAGAAAGAGGCTGTCTATCTTCCTAAATTGGAAACCTTCAAAGCAGAACTGGATAAACCGATTACAGTAAGTTTTACGCTGCTGGGCCAGGAAGGAGAAGAGCTGATCCCAAAGACCGAGGTGGTTTCTTTTACAAAAGGTGCTACTGTATTTGATGTCTTTGGGAAAGTGCTGGCAGACCATAAGATGGATTATGTGGCAAGAGGCAGTTATATTTCTTCTGTCAATGGACTGGCAGAATTCGCCCATGGGGAATACTCTGGCTGGATGTATACAGTGGGTGGTGTTTTTGTAAATTCATATATGAATGCACAGGAGCTTTCTGGCGGGGAAGAGATCATTGTTAAATATGTGACCGATTATACTGCTGCCAATGTGCCATCCAAGGATCCGGGAACAACGGGAGATCCTGAAGTGACGAGAAAGCCGCAGCCTGTGGAGAGCCCGGATCCGTCGGAAGGCCCGGTATCGACGAAAGAACCTTCGCCAACGGAACAGCCTTCTGATAAAAAAGGACTGGCGGACAAAGATAATTCTAGCAGCAAAGTTTCACCTGCTCCGAAACAGAATAAAAAAACCGGTCAGAAAAAGATGCCCAAAAAGAAGATAAAGACTTTAAAGCTTATCAAGTATAAAAAGGGGAACAAAAAAATCACAGGTAAAACTCTCAAAAAGGCCAAAGTGACAGTTCAGGTCAAAAAGAAGAAATACAAGACCAGGGCAGATAAAAAGGGGAGATTTACTGTTAAGCTGAAAAAGAAACTGAAAAAGGGAATGAAGATCCGGGTCACTGTGTCAGGAAATGGATACCACACCAGAACAAAAAGCTTTAAGGTGAAGTGACCACAATTCCACTTTTTACATAGGGCAATCGCTTAAAAATTTGTGGGATTCAAAGCGGGCGGATCCCATTCCGTC
>CANRWA010000162.1 GCA_947643415.1 uncultured Clostridia bacterium
GTCAACACGCCTGTAAAAAAGGCGGTGGAGAACCTGCGGAAGAAGATTGACGGGGCGGATCAGGCGTTTGAAAAGCTGGATCGGCTCTCTGCCCGTCTGGATGCCGGGAAGGAAGCGGAGAAAGGAGGGCGGGTGTCCGTAAAGGATAAGCTGTCGCAGATGAAGGAAAAGGCGGGACAGCAGAAAAAAGCGCCGGAGCCGGATAAGGCAAAAAGCAAAGAGGAATGTTTATAAAACTATCAGCAAATAAAAATATCCAAAGCGGGGGCAGACAGGGAAACTTATCTGCCCTCTGTTTTTATGGAGGAAAAGGAGAGATAACCATATGGCAGATGCAAGAACTGAAAAACAGAAAGTAAAAGAGATAACGGACAGGCTGGAGGAAGGCTTGAAGGAGCTGTTTGAAGGGGAGAAATATAAAAGCTACCTGAACACCATGTCAAAATTCCACAATTACAGCGCAAACAATATCCAGCTCATAGAGATGCAATGCCCGGATGCGACATACGTTGCCGGGTACAAGGCATGGCAGAGGAATTTTGAACGCCATGTAAACAGAGGCGAGAGGGGTATCCGTATTCTTGCGCCCTCGCCGTATAAAATCAAAGAGGAACAGGAGAAGATTGATCCGGTGACAAACGAGCCTGTGCTTGACCGGGACGGGATGCCCGTCATGGAGGAAGTGGAGATAAAGATACCCGCCTTTCGTGTCGTGACAGTGTTCGACTATTCGCAGACGGACGGGAAAGAGCTTCCCGGACTTGGCGTGAATGAACTGCATGGGGATGTGGAGCGTTACCGGGATTTTATGGAAGCGTTAGAGAGGGTTTCCCCTGTCCCAATCCGATATGAGGAAATGGAGGGTGACAGGAAAGGATATTTTATTGATTTAAGCCGCCCTATCGCCATTAAAGAGGGCATGAGCGAAGCGCAGACCGCAAAGACCGGAGTCCATGAAGTGGCGCACGCAAAGCTCCATGCAAGGGAAGCGGAGCAGGATACGGAGAAAGCAGTCTATAAAGACCGGGAAACCAAAGAAGTGGAAGCCGAGAGCATCGCCTATACCGTATGTCAGCATTTCGGGATTGACACGTCCGATTATTCTTTCGGGTATATCGCCGGGTGGAGCAGCGGAAAAGAGATGCCGGAGCTGAAATCTTCCCTCGACACCATACGCCGGACTTCCTCGGAACTGATAAAAGGAATTGAAGCACAGCTTCTGGAGATTGAAAAGGAACGTGCTGCAGAACAGTCACAGGAGGACATTATCCTGCTTGTGTCGAATACAGACCGTTCCGAATATGACCTTTTGAATGTTAAGGGCATGGAGAGGACGGAAATATTTAATCTGCTGTCTGCCATGAAAGACGATGACAGGCAGAATGTGGAAGCCTACCTTGAAAGAGCCGGGGCATGGGTAACGCTGCTTGCCAATGAACGGAGTGAGGAAGTAGGGGAATACCATTTAGACTATGCCTATGATACGGATACCCATGAGATAACCGATTACAAGGCATTGCAGGAAGAACGGGAAAGGGCGAATGTTCCGATTGAATATGGCGATGTGATTGTGAGATTCTCCACACCGGATAATGGGGAATATGAAACCATTAAAATCACAAATATGCAGTCGGAAGTGCAGAATACCCTGTATGACATACTGATGCGTGAAGTGGACGGGCAGGAAGGAAATGCTCTGGACTATCTGCGTGAGAAGGGTTTTGAGTTTGTGCCGATTATGAGAAGCGGCGGTTTGAATGACGGTTATCCGCAGTTCTATGATTTTGATGTGGATATGAGCGAATGGGAAGTGCATACCGCTTCGGAGCTTCCGGCAACGGTACAGGCGGAGCAGCTCATTAACCGCATGGAATTTCACAGGTCGGTATATGACAGCGATGAGCGCAATCTGATTATGAACCATGCGTATAAGCTGGATGATATGTATAAGACCACTTCCCTTGCACATTCCCTTGCGGAGCAGAAAGACGATTTACCTCTGCTTTGGGAAACAATCAGGGTAGCAGAGGAAGAAATTGACGCTCTCCCGGACGGTATGGTGGGATTGTCGCAGATGCACGAATACGGGTATTCTTGGGATGAAATGCTCCCTCTGACAAAGGACAGGGCAACGGAGTTGTTCAGGGAGGATGTGTCGGTGTACCAGCTCCACGCAGACGGTTCAGAAACGCTTGTAGAGGACAGGGCGGCATTGCAGGAGCATGACGGGCTGTTCGGCGTGGAAAAAGGCGACTGGAACGCTTATAAGGAATACCAGTCCATGAAGCAGGAATTAGAGGACAGCGAGCCTAACCGGGAAGCACAGCTTTTGTATGGCAATGAGGGAAGGTATGGCATCTATCAGCTTAAAGATTCAGCGGAAACAAGGGATATTCGCTTTATGGATATGGATTACCTTGAAAAAGAAGGTATCCCGGTTTCCAGAGAGAATTACACCCTTGTCTATACCGGGGAGCTTACGGAGGGCATGAGCCTTGAGGATATTTATACCAAGTTCAACATAGACCACCCGGCAGATTTTACCGGGCATTCCCTTTCCGTAAGCGATGTGGTGGTGCTGCATCAGGACGGGGAGAACACAAGCCATTATGTGGATTCCGTTGGTTACAGGGAGATACCGGAGTTTACAAAGGAGCTTTCGGTATCGGTGGAAATCAGTACAGAAAAAGATACGGTCAGGGAGGAAACAGCGGAAATCCCGGCAGAAGCAGCGGAAGAACATACAGCGGCAGAAAATACAATGGCAGAGCCGGACAATGACAAAGTTTCCTATTATGTCATTGAGGATTTATCCACTTGGGCGGAGAACAGCCCGGAAAAAAGCAGGCTGGAGCGTTTTGAGAGCCTTCCGGAAGCAATGGCAAAATTCACAGAGTACCGGGGAAGGGAAACAGAGGATAAGCCGGATATGGCGAGAGCAACTTTCGGCGTTCATGTCAATGGCAGCGAATTTGACCTGATCCACGTCAGAAACCATGAAAACTGTCTGTCACTGGATTTTACGCACAGCAAGGCGGCAGAGGAAAGCAGCCGCTTCATGGAGGATTTGCAGACTTTAAATCACGAGGTCGGCTTTGACAAGGTACGGGTTCACCGGGAAATGTCACCGGAGGAAATCAAGGATTTTGTGAAACAGCGGTTTGAGTACCAGCTAAAGAGCAGCGGTCTTGACGATATTTCCCTCTATATGGACAAGTTTGATGCCCTCTATGAACAGGGGAAAATGGAACACCTCATGCCCACAGCCAACCAGAAGCATATCGTGGAAGATGTACCGTTTACGGAGTGGGAAAATCCGTACATAGACACCAAAAGCCAGACAATGGGCAGAGAAGAAACAGAGCTTGCCTTCCGTCTGGCAGACCGTTATATCAGTATTCAGGAAGCCACTGAGGGATATGATTACACCATTTATGATATGGACTACCGGGAACTGGACGGGGGCGTATATGACAATCCGGACATAACAATCAGACAGGCACTTGACGAGATTGTGACGGATTTGAAAGAGCCAGCGCACAGGAGCAGTCTGGAGGGCAGTATCCGCACTGACGATGAACTGATACCGATTGATTATGACGGATTGATAGAAAAGGCAGAACAGGCGGCAAAAGAGCATCTTGAGGAACGTATCAGAACCGAAGTGCCGGAAGCGGTGGAAAGCAAAGTGATAGCCGATTTTAAAGCCAGAACTGAGGAATTATTTAACCCTGTCAACGGGCAGACACAGGAAGATATAGAAATGAGTGTTTACGCTTATTTACAGTCCAAAATTGACGAGTATGGAATGGATATAGAGCTTGTGGATATGGCGGTAACAGGGAGCAGGTGCAGAGGTTTGGAGGAAGCTGCTTCTGACCTTGACGTAGTTGTGGAGTACCGGGGCGGGGAAAACGAAGATACCCTGTTCAATGCCTTCAACGAGGACGGTTTTACAATCGGCGGCGTTAAGGTAGACATCAATCCCATTACAGAGGGCAAGACCGGGACGCTTGGGGAGTATCTTCCGGGTGTGGAAGCCTATCTTGAGGAAAAACGAGCCGCCCTGCAGGAGAAAGCCGCAGAGCAGGCACAGGAGGAAAAACAGACGGTTGTCACCCTTACAGTGGCGGAGTGCGGGGAGTTCCACAATTTTGGAGAGTACCATGAGGGGATAGCAGATGTCCCGGAAGCAATCGCCATTTTCAACCGGATACCGCCGGAGAGGATGAACGGTATCCCAAGCATCGGCATCAATATCCATACAGAGGGGACAGAAAGCTATGAGGACACGCAGATGGATATTGTTTCGGGCAGAGTTGCGGATTTGGAGATTCTGGACTATGTGCCGGATATTACAGACAATCCGAAGGCGGTGGAGGTCATTGCGGAGCTGATCGACAAGCTGCCGGATATAGAGGTGAGGGGTTCTCTGGAGAAGTGGCAGGCGGCTTTCCTTGCTGCGGAGATAGACCAGCTTTCCTACAACTACGACACTGTTCAGTACAATCAGACAGTGGAGGACAGGGAAGCGCAGATAGCGAATATCACAGAGGACATCAGGAACGGGAATACCGGGTATCTGAATGATTTCCTCAATGCGCTCATTTCAGACAGTATCCGGGAAGGCATGACGGATATTTTCGGGAAAGGGACGGAGCTTGATGACAGTGAGGGCGTACAGACCGCAAGGAAGGCGAAGGAGCTGTTAGATAAGCTGGCGGAATACAAGCCGCTTGCAAAGATTGAGGAACTGGAAGAATGTAACTATAACATGATTGATAACGTCCTGAACAATGAGAAGCCAAAAGAAGAAAAGCAAGCAGGCAGAATTTCCATAAAGGAAAAACTGGCGGAGAAAAAAGCGGTCATCGAGCAGAGGGATAAGTCAGATAAGGAAGTCCCTGAAAAGGGAACAGAGAAAAAATCAGAGAGGGAGATATAAGCGATGGATAAATTTACAGTGGAAGAAATCAATTTGATGTGTGTGTTTGAGGGGCAGGACAGAAAGGGCATGATTGCTGACATAAAGAATGTGATTCCCCACATACAGGACAGTGACATGGTGGAGCTTGCCGGACAGGTTTTAGGGAAACTGGAAGCCATGAGCGATGCGGAATTTGCAGAGGTGGCATTGGAAGCGGCGGAGTGATTAACGCAAATCTTTTATAGCATTATTCGACATAACGTGCTATAATTCTTTTAGTCAGATTAGAGCGAGTAGGGATAGTCTGCGGTTGTCCTTTCTGGAAACGGAAAGGAGGTCGGTATGAA
>CANRWA010000163.1 GCA_947643415.1 uncultured Clostridia bacterium
GGCATACGAGATTTCTAACGGTGACTGGAGTTCAGACGTGTGCTCTTCCGATCCGTCCGTATCGGCTCCCAGAAAGTGATGCAGGGCGTAACGGATGCGCTCTGTGCCGTCCCATTGCAGGCTGTTCAGGTAATCCCTGACTGGATGGTAGCGGTTTTCATTGGCAACAATCTTGATGGCGCTCTGCACCTTTTTCTCGCTGGTAAGCCCGTAATTTTCTTCCAGATACAAAAGCAGGTAGTTCATGTCCATGTCGGTCAGCGTGGTACTGGTGCGCTCCCAGCCCAGCGGCTTCACAATGTCAATCTGCTCCGTCAAAAGGTTCAGGCGCAGCGCCCCGCGAAACAGAGGGTCACGCTGGAACACCGTCAGGCAGTTTCGGATGCTGTTCTTCACGCCGCCTTTCTGCGTCCCCTCTAATGTTTCCCGGATTTCTGCCGGTGTCTGCGCCGGTTCCATTGTGTCCATCGTCCTTTTGACCGCTTCCTGCGTTTCCGGCGGCAAGCTCTGAAATTCGCTGTTCAAGCCGCAACACCTCCTTTCCCTGTGCGGCGATCAATGCCGCTTTTTCTTCTATTTCTCCGTATAACAAAATATCCAAAAGGTATTCTGTGTAGCTTATCCTCTGCAACGCTTCCACAAAAAGAGGATGCCAGATGGCATCCTGCGGCTGTGGGGCGTGTGCTGTTTTCCAATGCTCCAGCAGGCGCAGATAATCGCATAGCACCCGGAAACAATACCGTTCCGTTTCCTGAAATCTCTGCTCCGCTGATTTTTGTCGGGGCTGTGACCTGTTGTGACGCTTCCTATCTGGCGGCGCATTGCCGGATTTCTCATAGGAAACGCCGAAGTCCTCCGCAAGCCTGACCGCAGCTTCCCGTTTCCCCAATCCATGCAGCAAAGCGGCAAAGTCGATCACATCCCCGGAAGCCCCGCAGCCGAAGCAGTAAAAGCGGCTGTCCACTTTCATGCTGGGCGTGCGGTCATTGTGGAATGGACAGCAGACCATGCCGTTTCTCCCCACCCGGATTCCATAGAATGAAGCAGCCTGCCGGGTGGTAACAGACTGTTTCACCGCTTCAAATACATTCAAATGCTCCCTCCATAAAAATACTGGTAGCGGTAAAGCTGCCGGTTATATCATAGCTCCATCTCATGTTTCTTTCTCTGTACTGCCTGTGGCTGCTCCCTCCGGCGCAGTGCGGTATCTACGGCGTTCTGCACCTGCCGTAGCCGTATGACTTCCTCCCGGAGTGGCTTGTGCTGCGGAGACAGTTCGGCATACTCTGTTTTTAACTGTGCGTATTCCTGTTTCCATGCTTTCAGGGCAATGGGTTTTCCGTCCAGTTTTTCTTTCAAAATACGGCGGGCGGCATAAAACAGCCGTAACTCCGCATCGTGGGATGTTTCAAATTTCTCCCTCTGTTTCTTAAACTTGATATTGTTCAATTCCGTATGAACAGGTTTTAGCCGCTGGTAATTCTCGCCCTCCCGTATCAATTCCTGCAATTCCTTTATCCGGGCAGATTTCTTTTTCATGGAGTCGCTTAACGCTTCAAATTCTTCGTTGACAGAGGAAAGACGCTCCTGCAAATCCTCTAATGTGAGCAGCTTGTTTTCCGTCAGATAATTGACGGCTTCGGCAAACTGCTTTAAGTTTCCGGTTCTGGCTTTATTGCTCCATGCCCCTGCGTTGCGCTGGTTGTAATAAGCGATCAACAGGTCGGCAAGGCTCGGTGTCTGCGGTTTGGAAAGTTCTTCTTTTACCTCTGCCATCCAGACAAACAGGGCTTTGATCTTCTTCCTCACATCCTGCATGAGCCGGTTGGTGGCTTTAATCCAGCGGTTCAGTTCCCTTTTCTCGGTGCGGATGCCCTTTGCTTCCATCTGCCGGACATTAGCTCCCTCGTGGACAGTAGGTATCAGGTCAAGCCCCTGCCGCACATAGGAACGGTGGTCGATACGCACATCCAGCCCTTTTTCCTCAAATTTTGTATTAACGGCAGCCGCCCACTGCTCCCGCCAGTGTTCCAGCGTTTCCGGCTCATGCCAGTCTGTTGTATGGACAGCGTTAAACATATAATCGCCGTTTTTATCCCGGATTCGGTTTCCAACTTAATCAATAAGATATTCCCGCCCCGGTTTTTTTCCCCACGTGCCATCCGGGTTCAAGGGGCGCATGGTTGTCATCACATGGAAATGCGGGTTAGGGATGCCGCCGTCCTCTTTCTCCGGGCTGTGAAAAGCAAGATCGGCAATCATGCCTTTTGCCACAAACTGCTCCTGCACGAACTTCCTCGCCAGTTCCATGTTTTCTTCCAGCGTCAATTCATTCTGCATGGCAATATCAAAGGAATAGGCAAGCTGTGCTTTTGGATGTTTCTCGCAGCTCTCCACAGCATTCCAGAGGGTCGCCCGGTCAAGATATATTTCCGGCGCATGGGGCGGCAGCATGATTTCCGAAGCGATCACGCCGCCCTTTTTGGTGTAATCGCTGACTTCTCCATAGTAGCTGCTGTAAAGACGCTCCCCGGCTCGGTAGGCTGCGCTGGCAATGGCGCTCTGACCGGCGCTGCGCTTTATCTGTGCGATTGAAAAATGATAAAGTGCTATCCTTAGTCACCGCCTTTCTCCTGCCCGGAAATACGGGCGTGGTTTTCTACGGCAGACCGGATGAAATGCTCCGCCTGCGGCAGATTCAAAATGCTTTCCATGAGGGAATAAAATTCCGCTTCGGATAGCTCCTTTGTCTGTGGTGCAATGCTCTCAATAGCTGCCCCACGGGTAATCAGCCGGTGCGTCCTCTGTTTCCGGGAACCGCTTTCCAGATACGCCTGCCGGTTTTTCAAACGCTGCATTTTCCGTTTTTCCTGTTCCAGCAGGACAGTGGTTTTTTCATATTCCTGCTTCAACTGTTCCAAAGATTTTTCCATGTTCTCACATCCTTTGCTGATAAGATAAAGAAAGACCATCCGCAGACAGTCCGTGTGTCAGTGCTTCTATAAAACCCGATGAAAAGGGAAAACCGCAGAGCGGATTTCTCTTTGCGGCGGGTACACAGGGGATAGCCGCTTTAGCGGCGCAAGGGGGTGTAGCCACCTTGTCGGAGCGAAGCGAACGCAGACCTCGGATTGCTGATTTTATCAGCGGCAGAGGTAAGCTCCGCAGGACGCACGATACATGGTCTTTAGACTATGTATAGAAGTGCGCCCTTAGTTCCTAAGGGATTTTGCCGTTTCCGGCAGTCTTGTCCTTTTTCTTGGAACGCTTGGAAAGATACTTCGGGCAGTCAACCACAACCGCCCGGAAGCTCTGTTTACATTCGTGCTGGCATTTCCGGCACAGTTCGTTGTAAGTGATACGGCTGCGGTCATTTAAGAAGAAAGACCATTCCAGCCGTCGCTTGTTGCTCATTCTTGCCATAACCGGCTCCTTTCTCCGTTTCTATCTGATGTACGCAGATAGGCTGTTTTGGTGTAGCGTTTCGGTATCATTTTTAAGGTTTTTTCCCTCTGTATACCCCTTTGTAAAGTACGGCAGTTTTGCAGTCAGGGAATGATACCTCACGCTTATTTGTCGCTTCTCGGTACGGTTTCGGAGCCTTTTGCCATCCATTCAAAGAAAGCAATTTTGCTGACCTTGATAAGTCTGCCCCTGCGGAACGCTGGAAAGCCGGGTGTGTGTACCAGCTCATAGGCGCTCGCTCTTGAAATTCCCATAATCTGCTGAATGTCCGCCACATCCAGAACCAGCGGTAAATCCTCGTAGCTGTTCAATCTCTTTTTATCGTTCATTCTGTTCCTCCCATAAATCAAATAGGTTAAAATGCTTCCTGTTGCCGTTCTCCCCAAAAGCCGTTTTCCTGCCCCATTCCTGCGGTGTTTCCCTGCATTGGTGCGCCGGATGCGTCACTTCTCCTGCCGGTCATATCCCTTTTGGACGGTCATTCACTTGTCAATTTACTGTGCGGTACGAAATTACCAACTGCAATTATCATAGCGTACTATCCTTGACAAAAAAATGATTCTGCTATACCATGAGTGTAATGGATATAACTAAATTATATAATTACCATAAACAAAGGCAGGGGATAGGGATGGAGAATCAGTTTATACGGCATGAGCCATGTTTTGAGAGGATTTTGTTTGTCCTGACGCTGGACAGGAAGAAAATGAAAGAGCGGATTTTGATTGGGGAAGAACAGCAGATCCGCTTCCGGCTGAACGGGAGCCAAAACGCAGAGGTGCTTTGTGATATGACACGCCCACTGGGAACTTTTTTGATAAACTTTGAGCGTGACACGGACAGAGACTGGAACTTATACGGGCTTTCTCCGCTGCGGCAAGCCCTCCACTCCAACCGATGGGAACAGCCGGAGCTGGAGCAGGCGGCAAGCGAATTTCTCTGGGGAAAATATCTTAGCAATGACCCTCTGAAAATGTATGTGGCGTTCCGTATCTGGAACAGCTATCTGCTTGCCAGAGAACCCCGTGACCGTAACGCTGCCTGTGACCGCTTCATGGATAAAATGAGCAGCCTGACCGGGGTATTCCATAACGAAACCATGAGCTTTGACAGGGAGACAGGAAAACCGAAACATTTTCAAGCTGGCAGCCTTTATTTCAAAGGCGCACCATCAGAAGATACCCGGCTTGACCTCTGGTTCCCGGACAACCGTCGCACAGAAGAATGTGTGTCTGCCTATGCGTCCCTCTACCCGTTGATTACCTATTATCTGAACAGGCTGAATGACTGGGGGCTTTGCTTCCGGCGGTGCAAGGTTTGTGGAAAATATTTTCTGGCAAAGAGCCAGCGGTATGAGCTGTGCAGCGACAATTGCCGAAAAGCACAGGCGCTTCAAAACAAGCGGGAATTTGACGAGAGGGCAAGAGAAAATAACTATGACCTGCTTTATAAAAATGAATGCCAGAACTGGCGCAACAAAATAAACCGGGTAAAAAATACCGCAGGCTTTCCGGCTGACCGTCTGGAAAAAATACAGGCTGCCTTTGCTGACTTTAAGAAAGAAGCATTGCAGAAAAAAAAGGCTGTAAAAAATGGGCGGACCGCGCCAACCAAAAAAAATTACACAAAAGGCACCCAAAAAAAAAAAAAAACAAAAAATAAACCCCAGCCGCACACCACACAACCCGCCGCCACAAAAAATCCAAACCCACCCCCCCCCCC
>CANRWA010000164.1 GCA_947643415.1 uncultured Clostridia bacterium
AATTAATTGATAATGAAAAATCTATTATGCAATATATGTTATTAATGCCACTTGCAGGAGTAGATATTGATTTGTTTGAGGAATTAACTTCACATCAAAAAAAAGAAATTGACAGCCTTGTAAATAGCTGCTGGATTATAAAAAACGAGGAAACATTTGCAATACGGCTACATCCATTAATCTGCAATGTTATCCAAGAATTCGATGATAGCCGACCATCTATAGAATTATGTTGTAGGTTGGGCAAACAAGCAGCTAATGAACGTGATAAATTTCCAGAAAACAGCACTGAATAGAATATGCGAAATAAAATCGTCGCTTCTTCTCTATGGGTCTACTATAATATTGAAATAAATAAACCTTTGGAAGCATTTTTTAATTGGTATAAAAATGCAATGAAAGATGAAATTAGAAGCAAATTAAAATTCGATCCTAAAAGTGACTCAAAAAACACCTTAATGAACAAACTAAAACAATATATGCCAGAAAACAACGAATTTTCTTCTGGTATTATAAACACCTTAATTTCCAAATTGAAAACTATTTCAGAAGACCATTTAACAGAATCCTTGGTGAATAGATTAGTTGATGATTCCGTAAATGAATACAAAAATGATGCTTTATATACTGTAAAATTCCTTAAAGAATATTCTGGGGATAAAGATTTGCCATAAATATAGATGCCCAGTTAATACACTTTTCAAATGTGTGTTATTACCATTTTTAATTGTTTTTGACTAAATTCCTATAATTGAATTATGTAAAATTTCATTTCCACTTCAGCCTTTGTTCCTTCGTTCGTTTTTTACCACTATGTATTATCATGCTTCAAAACGAAGGTTGCATATATTGAATATAACGAAAATGAAAGAACTTAGAAAATATATATTGCCAAAACCACAATGCGGGTCTGATGAATATATTTACTTTTAGCCTCAGTAGTATCCTGTATTTTTACATACAATCAAATCCCTATTGGCTACTTCTTACATCTCCATATCCTTAGATACCAATGCTTTTAAAACAGTTCGGGTGTCTATCGAATGTATCACATCATCATTTTCAGCTTTTTTACATGGTAATTCCCTTAATTTTTCTAAATCCAATTTTCTATCTGAATATTTATCCATACCATATATCAAAGTTCTAATGTCAATATTACGCATATTGGAAATTACATAAAGTGCCTCAAAAGTTATCCTTTTCTCATCAAGTAAGCGTATCAAAGGCTCTAGTAACTCATCTGGGAGTTTTATAATACGCCTGTACTTGCTGAGAGTTGCCGTGGAAATTCCAAGACCACGAGCCATTTTATCTCTTGTCGTAGTCTGTCTGCTTTTCTGATTCAACTTCTGTCTAGTTTGGACAGAAGTTCCTTCTCCGTCTTTCACCATATTTTTCGTTTCTAAATCAGTACGTCTTCCTTGTTGGGACTGTTCACGGATCATTTTTTCCATATACTTGACTGCTTCAATTTTCTGCGCATAATTCCAGTCAGAAAAGGATTGTTGGTTCAAGTTGCTCTCATAAAATATTTCTGTGGCCTCTTCGTCAGACAGTTCCCTAATATCTGCCATAATCGTGCTTCGCCCCAATATTCTCATGGCTTTTACACGATTATGACCACATATAATTTCATACTTGTCCCTGTCAACCGGCCGAACAATGATGGGATTAAAAAGTCCGTTTTGCTCAATACTACACATAAGCAAACATAATCGCTCTCCTTCATATGTCCGCCCGGAATGTTTTCCAAAAGGCTGTAAGGAATCAATTAAGATTTCCTTCAATTCAATT
The DNA here is from genome assembly GCA_947643415.1 of uncultured Clostridia bacterium. Classification (GTDB taxonomy): domain Bacteria; phylum Bacillota; class Clostridia; order Lachnospirales; family Lachnospiraceae; genus Eubacterium_F. The sequence goes on from CANRWA010000164.1 coordinate 1,798, forward strand.
CCCATGATCACCACTCCCCTTATCTACCTTTTTTGTATAACTGATTATACATTACCACTTTCTGGCTATAAGTAAAAGAACGACATGGAGCGCACCCGCCCCATGCCTTACCATTATAGCATTATCCCAGCAAATATTCATAAATATTTTTCAAACACTTTCCCTCCTGTCTCTTGCTAATCGTAACAGGCGATACATTTATCTTTGCAAATTCCTTCATAACTTTTTCAATATTCCTACAGTTCATTGTCTTTAGCGCTAAATATAGTGATTTCTTCTCTGGTATCAATGTTACCAGCCGCAGCATTTTCCGCCGTAAAACACTATCCGCTATCTCACTCCGAATAATTTCTACCGCTTTATTCTTCTTATAGTAGTCCCCATATGGTATTATTCTTGTAAAGATATCCATAAAAACATCTTGGCATTTCTCTGACAATTCCATGATCTGTCCGCGAACTTCTACAGCATCCGTATAATCCCGGATTGCTTTCGGCTTAGTTAATCGCACCTCTACTCGCAGAATACCTTCCGACTCTTTAAGCATCCGTTTTAATTTCTTCCGTTCAGATCCAAAATCCCTATACTTCCGCGCAATGTAATCTTCCATATTATATAGAAGAAACTCAACGCCATTGCTGTTCCCTTCCAAACAGAAATTGTCAATATCATCAAAGCAGTCATAATCAAACGGTGAAAAACCCTTTACCTTACCTATCCTTCGGAAAACCCTCAAATACGTCGAAACACTTTCCCGCTTGCGGACATCTATATCCGTACTTAATATCATTCTGGACAACGCAAAATCCTCCATCTGATATCTATGATCAAAATACTCGCCAATCCGTTTCTCAAGTTTCCGGGCAATCTTATCAGGATCAGGCTTGTCACAGTCCAAAGTCAATCCTGTATTGACAATCAGCCTTATCTTCTTTTTATACTTGCTGCCCCGGTATATGACAATTATTCCCTTGGTTTCTAAAGACGGATCGATACATTCTTCTCCATCCTTATCCAAGTAATCAACCTTACTGTATGCTCTGTTTAAAACTTTCTGAAATTTGACATTGTCCAATATCATAGATAACTCATAAATCTGGTTTATGTACATATATTGTTCCTCCAAACTACAAATCTTTTTTACAAAATATTTACTGTATTTTCACTTTCTATGCTGCTCTGATGTTCTGTACGGCATATTGACCTGTTACCACTATTTTTCAATGGTACTTTTTCTATCACATATAAAATCAAAGTCTTCTTAAAATCAGCATTACTGCAAAATTATAATTTTATATATTATAAGCCTAAAAATGTTTGACGCAGAGGTTATCCCTGCGCCGCTATATTCTCTGCCATTTCCATTTTGCATAATATTAGTATTATTAGTTATATAACTTTATATATATGACAATGAATATATTTCTATAATACCCCTATTTGATACATGCCATATATCTAAAATCTATAAAACATCATATCAATTTATTAATTCCAAATATGCGAAAACAAAAATACAAAAAGAAAATAATATAAAAGGGCTGTATACACAATGCTACGATCTTCTTTAGGATTTCACACAATGACTTTATCCTTATTTCTGACTGAATACGAAATGCGCCAACTACTCAATGATTTTATAGAATATAAAGGAAACACCGAATTCCCTTTTTTGTACAGAAAAAATGGAGATGGTATATATATAGATTATTTACCAGAAAAGAATACCGCTTATCTTCCTACCGATATCACAATTACTTATAATCATAAAAATAATCGCAAAGACAGGGGGATAAGATGGCATATTTTCAGTGACTCTTATCATCATATGGGATACATCTTGGATGTAACCATAAATCCGAAAATTCTTGGTGATGTACATGATTATATCACTGCAGCTACATACTGTGACATGAAGATGGCGATAATCTGTTTTAATGATGAAATGAAAAGAATATCCCCATTATTAAGGACATTTTATGACTACAATATCAAAAGGGTTGATTATTGCATCAATTTCTACTTGAAAGAACTCGCTCCTGAATGTAACCAAGAGCAGATCATAAATCTCCTAAAGCGCAGCGATATCCTCCCTCTTATCAGGAATGGACTGAATACGATGAAAAGTCACGTAGAGATAAACGTAAACCTGAAAGTTTTTATCTTTACAATTCTTCTGTCACGATTAATTGTTATAGTAAATACATGCAATTACAAAACAAATCAAAAGAGCTACAGAAAAAAGGACGCGCACCAATCCCTCCTAAGACATTAGAATCAGCACAGGACATCCTACGCTTCGAGGTTCAATGCAAATACCTCAAAACATTTACTCTGAATCAGAAAGCAGACATTCTTGGCGATCATAATCTGAATAAGTATAAAATCTTTCTTGGCCATAATTTCTACAATAAGGAAATCCATTATTATTGGGATAAGATAATCGGTAAAGGTGACTGGTATTCTATGCAGGAAGCAACTCATATCATACACTCCAAACAATTTAACAGCCAAAAAGAAAAACGTTTTATTGATACTTTACATATAATAAGTCGCCACCATAGTATAGCTGCTGCCAAGTCACTGCTACAAGGACGCGAATTAAAATCTTTCAAACATACTTTGAATGAATTATCCAACCTAAATATTAATCCTGTTACAATTCCTAGAAGATGGAATATAGAACACATTCCCAATCTCTTATATACCTATTATCACAAAGCACAAATAGCAGAATTTGACTGGTTACATGAGTAGGAAATGAAAATCTATGATGAAACTTGCACTGGCATCAGGTGGTATGAATGGTATCTGCGCCATCCATACCACAGTTTCAGCACCGTGCACCAATTTCCGGCGCAACAAATCAGCGAATAAGCTTGTGCAAGACAACATACCATCACAACGGAGGACGCAAGATCTCCTCCATCTCCATCCGCACCCTGATCCCATCTTCCATCCCGAATCGGTAAGCCACTGCGCCATATGCCGCACCACATTCATTATATGCCGTAATGACTCGATCAACAGCTTTTTTCTGTTCTGAGGTAAGGCTCAGGCTGTCCATTATGTCTGATGCTGACTGTTCTTCTGCCAGCGCATCCTGATAATATTTATCCTTTTTTATAAGCTCATCCAGATCTTTCACTGTTCTGTGTGCCGCAATTATCTCCAACAATCCGTTTCTCTCCATTCTGTCCACCTCCTTCCTCTGTACTTCCCGCCATGCGTACTTCATCTGCCGCTCATATAATGTACAGTCTCCTTCTTTGGTTAAAAATCTGCACAAAAAGAGCAGGTCATCCTATC
>CANRWA010000165.1 GCA_947643415.1 uncultured Clostridia bacterium
TTGCCCAAAGTTAGAAAAAGAACGTTCTACAAAGTACCGTTTTCTGTAGCGTCAGCACTGAACTTGTACCCAACGCCTACCTAACACCGTTTTCAGATAAGTCGGGTTTTTACAATCCGGCCCAATCCGAGTAAGGCGCACATCTCTCCTATCCCGCAACACCCTGCGCTGATGTTGCAGTATTTCCACCTTGAAAGGACAATACAGGCAAGGAAACAGGTTGTTGTTCCGCTTCAATCTGTAATTCGTCTGCTAAGAGGGAAACCGCCCTCTTAAAGATTGTTTCCTCACTGTCCGAAAACGTCAGCACTATCATTTTTCCCATGCTTATTACCTCTCTTATCCGTTGCATTGATACAACATTTTTTCTGCCCTGTTTACCTTTATTTGACAGTAAGCAACAAGTATATATGCCGGAAACCGCAATGTCAATTTCATGCGGATAAGGGAACAGACAGCCACTAACAACAGCGGGCGTATGGAGATTACTCTGTATGCCCTCTTTTCATGTAAAGGAGATTTATGTATATGCCAAAAAATAATGAGAACCAACAGGCACAGGAACGCCGACCGCACTTTGTAAAGACCATAGGCAGAACGACCTACTTTGTGACGTGCCACTTTAGCGAAACAAGCAGAGAAACCTTGCAGGATAAGCTAAAACGCATGATTGTACGGGATATTCAGAGTGGAAATTATTAAATTTCATGTTCACACTTTTTTTGTCTTGACGGCACAGACGATAAGCGGTCTGTTAAGATCTCAGGAGAGTGTCAGGGGTGAATGGCTCAATACTGTCTATTTGGATAGAAGAGGGACAAAGCAGTATTATGTATATACGTTTGCCAAATCAATCTATAATCTGTATACCAATCGGCAGGTGGGGATTATCCTGATCAGCTTTGAAGAGGATTATTTAGAAGGGATATACAAAAATGCAAGACTGACAGAGGAGATTAATGAAAATACAATATATATCACGGACGCAGACAGTAATATTATCTCATGTGAAGAAAAGGAGCTGATCGGAAAGAACCTTTATGATCTTGAGAGTCTCGACATCTTTAGGGAAAGTAGTATTTTTCAGGCAAATATTCCATCTGCCGACTGGAAGATTATAAGTGCATTAAATAATGAATATATTTACGGGAAAGTGAAGGATATCCAGAGGCTGCTCATCATTATTTCATCCGGACTCGCTTTATTGATGACTGGCGTTATTCTCCTGGAAGTGAATGAGATGACGGGAAATGTGACGAATATTCTGCATACAATGAGTGATGTTGAAGGAGGGCAGTTTGATGCGCAGATTGGTATCAATCAGTATGAAAAAAATGAATTTACAATTATTGCGCAAAAATTTAATGCGATGATGCATACGGTGAACGCGCAGATGGAAGAAATACGACAGGCAGGAATCCGTGAAAAGGAAGCCGAGATTCGAGCCCTGGAGTTACAGATTAATCCTCATTTTATCTATAATACGCTTGATTCCATCAACTGGCTGGCGGTAGAAAACGGACAGGATGAAATTAGCAATATGCTCAGTCAGTTTGCAAGAATCTTAAGGTATCAGATCGACAAAAGCAATAAAATCGTGACGATTGAACAGGAACTGGTATATCTGGAAATGTACTTATATCTGCAAAAGGTCAGGTTTTCAGACAGCTTTGAGTTTATTATTCAATGCGATGAAATCGTGAAATATTGTCTGATACATAAAATGATCTTTCAGCCCTTTGTGGAAAATGCGATATTACACGGGTTTAAAGGAATTGGTCATAATGGAATTTTAGAAATATTGATACGGAATCATGACGAATCATCGCTTGTGTTTGAGATTATAGATAATGGAAATGGAATGGATATAGAAACGAAGAACCGTATCGTGGGTGAGCATCGTGAAAAAACAAAATCCATTGGCATTGAGAATGTTTTAAACAGACTGGATGCTTATTATGGGCAGGAATATATATTCAGTATGGAGAGCGAGGCAGGAAAGGGAACCAAAATAAAAATCATGATACCAAAAAAATATGCCGATCGGGGTGAATGATTTGAAAGTGCTTATTGTGGAAGATGAAATAAAAACATTAAATGGTGTGGAATATTTAATACATCAAATAAGTGAAGAATATATCATTGTAGGAAAAGCAACAAATGCAAAGGATGCTATTGAGATTGCGACGACAGTCCAACCGGATGTAATTATTACGGACATTCTGATGCCAGGCATGACAGGTCTGGAGATGATTCAGGTTCTCAATCAAAAGCAGATCAGAAGCAAATATATCATCTTGAGCGGATATGCGGAGTTTGACTATGCGAGAAAGGCAGTTGAATTAAGAAGCGTTGATTATCTGCTGAAACCCATTACGAAAAGCCTGTTGGCAAAATCGTTAGATAAAGTAAAGCATATGATTGAAGAACAAAAGAATGAGAATAATACCACCGTATTGTCCAATCAGGAGCTTATAAAAAAGGTAATAGCCCTGCCGCCAAATGAAAGCAGGCATTATCAGAAAGAACTGCAAAAACGTTATCAAGAGGATGGAAAATTTAGTTTTCTTTTGATTCGCGGCTATAATAAAATATTAAAAGCCGATGAGAACAGGATGATGGAGGTGATCAGGCAAATAATATCTGTGCAATATGAATTTTATTGTGTCACAGCGGAACACAGACAAATGTATGTTCTTTATAAAGGGGTGGATAAAGAAAGTCTGTATAAGCAGATAAATCAGGTGATTTATTTTTGCAGAGAAGAAATTCATGCGTATTTGGCATTTTGCGTGACGGACTTTTGTGGAATCACAAAACTTCTGCAAAGTAAACAGCAATTGATAGACTATTCTAATTGGAATCTGTCTATGAAAGCCCCTGCTTTGATTGATGCAGAGAAGATTCGTAATCTACATTGCCATACCTTGGTTTATCCAAATGAGATAGAACAAAGACTGCTTTACAAAATAGAATTCAGACAGTTTGAAAATCTGACGGAACTGGAAGAGTTTGTTGAATATCTGTATGCCAAAGAGTATGCCTATATCGATATCAGAGAAGCGATGATTAGTTTGACGATTTCTGTCTTGTACGTGATTCGTAAGACCAGCTACGGTTTATATGAGAATGTAAGCAACCTTAAAGTTCTGGAATGGATAAATGAACTGCTCTTTGCACAGCATTATATAGCGATTATGAATAATATTATTTTTCAGTATAAAATATACATTGATCATACGAGTCAAAATGCACATCCGCTGATTCGTAAGGTAATCAAAATTGTAGATCAGGAATATAAAACAGAACTCAATTTAGAGGAGCTGGCAAGGAGAGTCAATGTAACGCCGGAGTATCTAAGCTCATTGTTTGTCAAAGAGCTTGGAGTGAAGTTTACCACATATTATACACAAAAGAGGATTGAATCGGCAAAAAACATGTTAAAATCCGGTAATTGTAAGGTTTATGAAGTGGCACATGAACATGGATATGAAGATGTAAAGTATTTTTGTAAAGTATTTAAAAAATATGTTGGTATCAGCCCAAGGGAGTATCAGCAAATGTCAGGAGAGACAAGGCAAGAAAAGCAGAACAAAAGTTCTGCTTTTCGATGAATCAGTAGATTTCCATATAAGAAACAAATTTGTCCATACGGAAAACGTCAGCCATATCGCTGCTTTATTCAATCCGGAACTGTCCGATCAGGTTCTTTAAGATATTTGCCTGGCTGGATTTGGAGGCAAGACCGCGAACCTCATCGGCATAACCGTTGGCTTTATCTACCAGTTCGCTGGCGTTGCCGCAGCGGACTGCACTGTCGCTGATCTGTGAGGAGAGTTCCGTTACATGGGATACGAGTCCGGCGACGGAGGCCGACTGTTCCATGGTTCCCTGGGAAAGAGTCTGTACGCCGGCGGATACCTGGTATGCGCTGGCGTCTACCTGGCTTGCCACACGGGAAATATCACGCATCAGATTCATGAGTTTGGTGCGGATTGTAATCAGACTTTCAGACAGGATCTTAAAGTCACCGATATAATAGGCTTCGTTTTTGGTGACATCTACCGCCATATTGCCATCAGCCATTTCTCCCAGGATGCGGCCAATATCCTCAAAGGTCTTGCGCAGACAGTCACAGAGGTCGTGGGTGGTCTGTGTATTTAACAGGGATTCATCCTGATGATAAAGATAGACACCCGTATCTACGTTCAAAAATACATATTCGCTGTTGGGAAGACCCTTCATTTCCAATCCCAGCAGGACATCCATCAACTGGCGTAGCCACATACAATCCTTCAAAAGAAGATCGCGGACTTCGCTTCCCAGAGCAAAAGCGGTCATATATTCCTCCGCCGAAGTAACATAGTCGTTAATGATAGAGGCTCTGGACTCCACAGCATCCGTCATCTGATTGGTAATATCGTTTTTAACGATGGAAGCAACGTTATTGGATACAATGCCCCATAATAATAACATACCTGTTAATGTGATTACTGTGGTAATAATGCTGATGCGTGTTGCAAGTTTTTGATTTACCAGAAGTTTCATATGGGATGTCCTCCAAAATAATACAAATTCATAATATTTTATAGGAAGTTATAAGATTTGTCATACTCAAGAGAAGTAGTATAGCACGGTGTGCATAACAAATCAATAAAAAATAGGCAGTGCATGGACAAATATCATGCACTGCCTATTTTGTCTTTGATTTTCTGTTATTAGCGGTGACATCCATGATGTCCGCCCCGCCTGCTTCGGGTAGTCGTCGTATCGACAGCCGCGCAGGTACCATCGCAGTAACCGTCTGCATGGTCATAACCGCAGTAATCGCAACCGTCATGGGTATGACGCCCTTCCTCAGTGCAGCCTTCCACGGTGCAGACCGGGCAGCTGGTATCGGTTGCCGGTACTGTCTGCCTGTGATGATGTCCGTGAGCAGAGACCGGGGTAACAAAGAGGACGGATATCAGCATGACTGCCGCGGTGGTGCGGAACAGTTTTCTGAATGACATGGGAATCTCCCTCCCTATCAAGTCAAGTCTTTTTTCCTTATTTTTCAAGGAATTTTTAGTTA
>CANRWA010000166.1 GCA_947643415.1 uncultured Clostridia bacterium
AGCTGACCCCAAGTAATATGTTCCATTTAGGGAAACGCTGATGAAAGCGTTTCCCACGTCGCAAATTCCAATATGGCGGTAAACTAGAGCATATGCACTAATGAGCATTGGTAGACACACCTTGTCTGGTAGTAAAATAAGGCATTTCTCGCTTTGTGTCCTGTTTTTTATCAGGCAGTTTTGATAGGATTTTTCTGAAGGGAGGAAAAGAATGAATCAAGAAAAAATCGGAAAATTCTTAAAAGAACTCCGTAAGCAAAAAGGACTTACCCAAGAACAGATTGCAGAAAAATTTAACGTATCAAACAGAACAATATCCCGTTGGGAGAATGGCAACAATATGCCAGACTTAGATATTTTGATTGAAATATCAGATTATTATGAAGTTGACTTACGGGAAGTTCTAAATGGAGAAAGGAAAAGCGAGAATATGGATAAAGAAATGAAAGAAACTGTATTGCGGGCAGTGGATTATACAAACGCAGAAGCGGAACGATACAATAAGCGTGTACGGATATGCAATGGGATAGCAATGCTTTTAGTAGTAGCCTACACTATCATTAAAGGAACAAGCCTTTATGATAATCCGACAGTTATGGCTGGACTGGATATTGCACAGGGATTTGCAGTTGGAATGCTTTTGGTAGGTTTGATTTATTCAAGTCGCTATGGTGAGAGGATTAGAGCGCTCAAAAAACGACTGATGAAAAGGCAAGAATAGATTCTGGAGCCGCTGCGGGAGAAGTATGATTACATTCTGATTGATACCTGCCCGTCCCTTGGGACTTTGACAATCAATGCTCTGGCTGCTTCGGATGAAGTCATTATCACGGTGAACCCCCAGCTTCTGGCTATGATGGGGATGCAGGATTTTTTGCGGACGGTGATGAAAATCAGGAAGCGGATCAATCCGGGGCTGGGGATTGCGGGCATCCTGATGACCATGTGCGAGTCCAGGACGAAGCTGTGTAAGGTATTGACGGAGGAAGTGACGGAGAGTTTCCAGGAGCAGATACGGGTGTTTGAGACGAGGATTCCTAGTACGGTGAAGGTGGGGGAGGGCATTTATTACAGCCTGCCGGTGACGGAATACAGCCCGAAGGCGAGTGCGGGGATGGCTTATAAAAAGTTTGCAAAGGAGTTGGTTTCGTATGAAGGCTAATGGACGAAGAGGAAGATTTTTAATGACGCTGTGGACCTTCTGGCGGGGGCGGAAGAGGTTTCTGCTCCGGAGAACGGGAATGAGAAGGTCAGCAGCCAGGGGCGGCGGAATGATATTCTGGAGGAAATCGCAAGGCTGAACGGGCAGGACACGGCGGGGACTTGTGGACATGATGTCCACAAGGTGAAGAGCCGGGATACTATCGGGGAAGAGTATGGGATGACCGGGAGGAATATTGCCAGGTATATGCGGGTGCAGAAGCTGGAAGAGCCTTTGAAGGAGCGATTGGACGAGGGAATGCTGCCTTTGGTGGCGGCGGTGGATTTGTCCTATCTGTCGGAGAGGGAGCAGGGGGTGGTGTCCGGGCCGGCAGAGAGTGGCAGGATTAAGCTGGATGCGAAGACGGCGAAGTGCGTCAGGGGCATGGCGGGGAATGTGACGGAAGAGGCTGTGCTGGGGGCGCTGGATAGTGGAAAAGGGAAGAAGGCGGCCACCGGAAGGAGCGTGAGGCTGTCGGCGGAGGTGTATGAGAGGTATTTTGCCGGTGTGAAACCTGCGGAGGTGGCAGGGATTGTGGAGGAAGCACTGGCGGCGTGGCTTGGGAAAGGGGGAGAGACTGATGTTCCCAGAGAAGCAGCGGTAATGTTCCACTTACTGTATTTGGGGACGGGCATGAAACGGTGGGGTTTCCGATACATAGCTTTTCGACGTTTGAGAGGATAAAGAAGTATGATGAAAATGAAGATGCGGAGAATGTCGGGAAGCCTTATTCTATCGAGGTTAGAGATATGGAAAGAACGATAACTATATATGGCATTGCTTCAACGAGATTTGATATAGCAGGTTAAATTGTGTCAGACCTATTTGTTTTATTGTGGACATGTAGGTCCGATTTTTGTAGTAAAGCACACAAGTATAAGATTTGAAGTTGTTCGATTTGATTCGCTTGATTTTTTTGCGTTGAATAGATATAATGTAGTAAAGCACACAAGAGATAAAAAATTTATGCGTATTTTAGTGCAGAGGTGAAAGTTTGGAAGTAAACTTCCAAATCTACCTGAATGACGCAGTAAATGCGTCAGAAGGAGGAAATAATGCTAACACAGAATGATATTAGAATACTAAGCAAAATATTTTCTGATTATGGCTATGTCATGACAACAGCACAGCTTACAAATGAAAAATTATTTTATAGAGATATTCAACGTATGCTGGAACAAGGATTGATTGAAAGAATAAAAAGGGGCTGTTACCATTGGGTGGATGACTATGGTACGAGTGAGGTGGTTATTGTCAACCGCCTGTTCCCTGATGCAGTTCTTTGTATGGAAACAGCCCTTTTCTATTATAGATACAGTGACAGGAATCCCGCTGAATGGAATATTACCATTAACAAAAATACTTCCAGAAAGCGTACAAATATTGATTATCCTTTCATTAAGGCTTATCGGGTTGAGCCAGAGCTGCTTTCCATTGGAAAAACAAAAGGGAAAATTGACTTCCAAGAAGTTCATATTTATGACCGTGACCGTACCATTTGCGATGTGCTGAGGAATATGAATAAGATGGATAAAGAGATTTTTAATAAAGCAATACAAGGATATGTAAAAGACCAGAAAAAAAATATTCCGAACCTTATGCAGTACGCAAAGGCTTTGCGGGTGCAAAAGCGTGTAAAGGATTTGATTGGAGTGTGGTTGTAATGGCAGATAAGGCAGCGTCCGTTCTTGCGAAATTGAAAAACAAAGCTAAGATTTCTGGAATCAGCTATCAACAGTGTTTGCAGTTGTTTATGCAGGAGGAATTTTTGCGGAAACTTTCAAAATCTGGTTATGAAGACAATCTTATTCTGAAAGGCGGATTGTTCATCTATACGCTTACCAATTTTGAAAGCCGCGCAACGATAGATGTTGATTTCCTGCTTCGTGGATTTTCCAATTCCATAGAAGATGTAAAAAGTATGATTGGTAAGATTATTGAAACATCAACAGGAAATGATTTTGTTTCCATGACAGCAAAGGGATTTGAAGAAATTTCCCCACAGAGGAAATACCACGGCATCAGCACTCAAATTATCGGTCAGATAAAAAATGTCCGTGTGCCATTTAATGTGGATATTGGTGTGGGAGATATTATTGTGCCGAAAGCGCAGGAAAGAAGAATCAATACACAGCTTCCAGATTTTGAAAAGCCAGTGATAAAAACGTATTCTTTGGAAAGTACGATAGCAGAGAAATTTGACGCTATCTTGCAACGATTTGAATTGACTGGCAGGATGAAAGACTTTTACGATATATATTATCTGGCAAGAACATTCGATTTTGAGGGAACGAAGCTACGGGCAGCAATTTTTGAAACATTGAAGAAAAGAGAAACGCCTTATGATAGAGATAGCTTTAAGCGTATTCTGGCACTTTCCGAAGATGAAGATATGCAGAAGCGGTGGAGATATTTTTTGAAAAATATTAAAGATGGTACGTTGGAATTTGCGGTGGTTATTAAAGAGATGCAGAAATTTCTTGAGCCAGTGTTTGATGCGATAGTGGATGAAGAAGAGTGGAAGAAGAATTGGACTTTCAAACAGAAATGGAACAGATGAACAAAGGGGGGATACAGAATGGGTAAAGTTCTTGAATTGGAACAGAGGGAACAGGCAGGTTCTGGTTCATATAATCGTTTTGAGTATCAAGTTCACTTTAACAAGCAAAGATTCTGAAATCCTTCAGGTTAGAGAAATGAAAAATGGAAGAAGTCAGAAGTTCAGAAACAAGGTTGTTGAAGTTTCAGTCAATCAAATCACTAACAATTTGCTTGCTATTATCAAGTCTATTATCGCAAGGGATACCACAGGTACAGATAGTGAGAAACTAAAATCACAGATAAAAGCCATTGAACAAAAACGCACAAACCTCATTGACCTTTATACATCTGGCGATATTACCAGAGATGAATTTTCAGCAGCAAGAGCAAAATGTGAGAATGAGATTGCCGAACTGCAATCCGTGATAGATAGCATAGACAAACAAAGGGAGATGATTGAAAAACAGCAAGAACTTGTTGCTGAAATTACAGAAGCGATGAATGAGCTTATAAACGGCGTGGAATATGAAGATGATTTTTACAAAGAAATTTTAGATAAAATGGTTGTGAATGATAAAGACCATATTGATGTGTATTTGAACCTGCTCCCCCTCAAATGGAGCTACACGGTTGCAAAAAGCGTAAATTGTCCGCAGGGTAAACCACTAAAAAAAGCGCAAGCCCCTGAGATGGAACATTTCAGGGGCTTCTCTACCGGGCGGAAGAGATCGGGAGGCTGGATAGGTCTTATTTTAACATTATTCTGACGGAGGAATATGATGTGACGCTTCAGTCGAAGAATATGGGGCATATCTGGTATATCCATAACCCGGAGTATCCGGGGGAGGGGGAATGTATTATTTTTCATAAGCACAGGGCTTCCCAGCCTTATCATCAGCATGGGAGGGCTAGGAATCAGGGGCATGATGTGTTCCAGATGAATGGGCGGAAGCGTTCGTAATATATGGCTTGAAGGTAAAATAGGGAATACTCTGGCATATTGATATATGTCGGAGTTTTCTTATGTAAGTATATTGTAGCTGTATATGTATTGATTTGTTTTTGGTAAGTTCTTAGAAAGTACGTTCCATTGGCTGGGGATATGCTGTATAATAGAGTCTGTTATGGAAGACGATCC
>CANRWA010000167.1 GCA_947643415.1 uncultured Clostridia bacterium
TACTGTTTGATGCTGTTACCAAAAAACAGATGATTGCGGTTACTGCCAGCAGTTATAATTCATTGGAACTTGACCTAAGCAGGCTGTTATATCACAACCTGCAAAAAGAGCGTATCACCTTATCCTCATCTTCCATTCCCAATGAGGACGGGTATCTTGTAAAGAGTTATGACTATTCCTATTTTCAACGGATCATACTCTTTAAAAAACGGAAAAAAGCAGACAACATTTTACTGATAAAGCAGACGCTGGACGAATTTGTAGAGAAAAAAATTGCACTTGCAAAATATGAATACCAGCAGAGCAAAGGGGCTTTTACCCTATATTTTTATAACCTTACAGATGATGAGAAATCGGACCTTATCCCTAAGAATTATGAGATGGGAAGTGGTACGCAACTGGAATTAGAAGATATTTGGGAATAAATCTGTATTTATTAAAGGGAGCTATCATTGATAGGCTCTCTTTTCTTGTATCTGTCCATCTGTCAGGTACAAGAGACACAACAGTTTCGTGGAAAAGCTCGAAACTGTAAAAAATCATGCGCTCTAATCAAAATGATTGAGGGCTATGTTTTATCGGGCTTTAAAAGTGTCCAAAAGTTGTAAACTGATGTATAAAATGTAAAATACATCAAAAATATGTAAAAAGAGCCACTTGAAAAACAAGCGGCTCTGGTGTATAATCTAATCAGAGAAGTTTATCGGACACGAGTTCCGATTTGCCCTCAGTATGAATACATTTAAAAAATAAGCATCCAAACTTTGCGAGGGTTAGGGATGCTTATTTCTTTTTATGATTGTCTATGTAAGACAGAGCCGCAAAGATAACAAGCAATAATGTCAAAACTTCCATCACGCTCATGGGCACCACCCTCTTTCGTAAGACTAGAGGGCATCATCAGAACATCACATCCTGCTTCCTTTTCAATTACACATTCCTATTGTAACATGAACACATATATTTCTCAATTAAAAAATGAAGAGATAGGCATTCCGTTCCATACTATATATGGATTTTATTTAATGCATTATAAACGTATCAACATGGTTAAAAAATTTAGTGAGAAAATTCATTTCAGATGCAGTATAGAAAAATATGTGTACATCAACCTATGCAGTAGATAAATATTGATAGCGATAAATTGTAGCTGAAAGTTTTGAAAATTCAGAGCAGGTGAAAATATGTAAAACAACATGACAAAATCAACTAAACAGTATAGAGAAATCAGTAAAGCATTAAATTATATTTTCAAGTTTATTTGACACAGGCATAAGATTTGAAAATGGGATAACATGAAGAATAAAGAAATAAACAAGTTGAGAGGTTTGTATAGAGCATTAAATATTCTACAATCTCCCTAAAAACAAAGACAATATACTCCCAGATCTCGTCCATGTCGTTCTGGGCTTCCGGAGAGTAGTGGATGCTATTCTTCATTTGCCTTCGCCCGGAAATGTGCTCTCACATCCGAGGGCGAAAGCCATCCCTTTTCCTCTCCTGATTTTTTCCCTTTTGCAAGCTCACCCATGAGTTTTAAGGTTGCCCATGTTTTTTCATAGTCCTGCATGTCAATGATTGCATAACGTCCGCGTCCGTTTTTGGTAAGAAAGACCGGTGCGCCCACAGATACATCACGGAGTACATCACTGTAATTCCTCAAATCAGAGATTGGTTTGATATTTGGCATAATCACATTCTCCTTTCCTGCCCTTAGTATACCCTGATTTGATGTTAAATTCAACAGCATATTTTACAACAATATTTTATTGAGGGCTCCATATGAATTTCGAGAGGCTTCCGGTCTTGAAGAGGCCGAAACAGCAGCACCGTGTACCCCACACGGATCCGGATAGCCCCCATCAGGTCGCCGTCCTCAACGTTTCCATGAGTTTCTCTGTCCCGCTTTTCTCTTATTGTTTTTCTTTCTAATGAACTTTGTATACATGCTTATATATTCAGTTACATACTTGTGGCTGTATGATAGCATGAAACATCGTCTATTCCATTAGCATTTTCGCTACCGGGCAAAGATGTTCCAAGGGTATTGAACCATTATATTTTATGCAATTATACATAACTTCTTAAAAATGATACCCTTTTCTTCGCCTTTTTACTTTTTATTCGGTTTTTTGCGCTTTTCCTACAAAATGATACCTTTTTCTTCGCCTGTTTTTAACAATAAAATGCCGACCATTATAGTCAATATGGAGTTCGGCAAAAGCATAATGCAGAATATATTTTTGATGCTAATTATTTCGCCGATTTTACCTCTTTTTCCATTTTTGTACTTTTTTTAACAAAATGATACCTTTTTTTTCGCCCTTTTTATTATCTCCACCGCATTAACCTACTCGGTCAACTGCAATATTTATCATACTGAACTTTTTTTGATACCACTTTTTTCGCCTTTTATTTATTATTCATTACACAAGTACCTATTCGGCAATTTTTGATTCCTTTTTCTTCGCTTTTTTTACTATTTTTTTCAATAATTGTTTAGGCTGATGTCCTAACAATATAACTTTATATCCAATTCTTGCAAAAATGATACCTTTTTTTTCGCCTTTTTATTAATAATGAGTGGAAGTCTATTCTTTAGGAGAAAATGATACCTTTTTTTTCGCCTTTTTCTCAAGCATCATTTTTTTGTATTCATCAAATAGCTTTATAACATATTTTCCTGTATTAGAAATCGTAATATGATACTTTTTTTTTCGCCAGATAGCGTTTTTTATGTTGTTTTCTTCGCCAAATCGCATAAGAAAATAAAATGAAACCAGTAATTTCGCCGTTTTTTTCAGAAACAAGATGGTAATAAAAAAATTTTTACGCCAGAAATTATTCTTCACCTCATTTTATTGTATTTTTGATACCTCTTCGTTCGCCTTTTTTATATTAAAACCTTAAATTTCAGAATATTTAACCTTTTGATACCTTTTTATTCGACCAAAAAAAATCAAAAAATTTTTTTTGTCCTATATTTCTTTCGGGAAACCCCTCGATTTCAATATTTTCGGAAAATGATGCCTTTTTCTTCGCCAATTAAATATCCTTCATAAACTGCTGTAATATCATGCTTTTTCAAAAATTGATACTCTTTTTTTCGCCTTTTTGCCATGATTTACATTTCTGCCAAAACATTCTATAATGCAACTTGAGGATACCATATTATGTGTTTTGTGATATGGATAAATACAATATCTATTTTGATATGGATATGGAAAGGAGCGCTACTTTGGAACTGAACAGCTATGCACGCATTGGTAAAGCGGTTATTACAAAAGCAATCGGACTTCAGAAAAATTATAAAGAAGTCTATGAAAAATCTGAAGATAAACTGAACGAAGAAAAGTCCGGATGCCATAATTGTGAAGTATGCAAATTAAAGTGCCGGTTTTCCGCATTAGGAGTTACAGAGGTCTGCGATGCGCTGAATGAGCAGTGCAGGACATGCTCCCAGGCTGTGTGGGAAAGTACTTACACTACACATACCAAGTATATCAATGAGAAAAACCGTTATGGCTACCAGCCGACACTTAAGGTGAACGCCATCAAGCTTTTTATTACATATCATTTCCTACAGCCTGATACACTTGGTTTCATAAAGAACGTAAGTGTAAAGGAACTTGCTGAGCTTCTCGACTGCACTCCTGCTACGATCCGTTCCAGTAACGAAATCCTAAGTTCCTATGAATATTGCTACTTTTGCAATTCCGGTATTTCTGATAACCATATCAATGTATACATACCGGAATATAAAAATTATCATAAGCCGGCAAGCGAGGGTGGACGGGGATATCTCAGTCTGTCAAGCAATATGCTCTCCGAACTGCTGGCTGTCGATCATCTAAATACGCTCCGCCTTACAATAAAGGGGATCCTTGAAGTGGATAACGCCTCTGCTTATGATGCTGCAAATCCAAATTTAACAGATGTTACCTCTACATTTGACAAATTACGCGGTTTTCTCCCATCATATTGTAAACGCAATGTAATCCGCAAAGCATTGGAACAGGGCAATGCCATTTTCCAGTATTCTTTCTCAGACAGTTCTGTAACTTTCAGTATGAAGCAGGAATACGCTAAGAAGAATATGCGTAAGGCTATGCTTTTGGAAAGCGAGCAGGAAGTTAAAAATCATGTTGATTCTCTCAATGATGTGCTGGAACTTGCAAATGATAAAGAGCCTTACGCTGATCCTGAACGCACGCAGGCTCTTTTAACCATGTTCTCCATTGGTTCATTCCACCGGTACCCGTCATTGATCCTGACTAATGATGATTACCGTGATCTGGCATCCATGTGCATCCAGTATAACATGAACATGGTAAAACAGGCAATCTCATGTGTATATAATGACTACATAGCAAAGCGCAGGCCAGTGGAATCTTTTGGAGCCCTGACCCGCCATTATATCCGCAATATGTCCGTATTTAATATTTTCGCTTCATAGAGGGCTTTTTTGTTGTGCCCTTTTTTCCTTTTTTCTATATTTTCTCTGTTTTTTCATCATTATTTTCCATATTTTTACATATTTTTATCTGTCTAACCGGAAAAAAGTTTTCCACACTTAAAAATTTTTCATCCACATTACATTTCTTTTCATCCTTTATTACTAAGTTTTCATCCATTTCAAAAATAATTCATCTACAAATATGATGTTTTAACCCCCTGGTTGTGGATTTTCTTCCACTTTTTTCTAACCGTTTCCCTATATATTTCCGGTATTCATTGATTTTACTGGGGTTTTGGAACATCCTTTTACCAATTACTGTTTTAATATCTGTATAATATCTGTTCTAATATATGATAAAGAATGAATAAGATGACAGCCTCTTCCATCCATTTTTATCTAT
>CANRWA010000168.1 GCA_947643415.1 uncultured Clostridia bacterium
CGGCGCTTCGCAGGCGGAGGCAGAAGCCAGGGGCATTCGCAATATCCGGCATACATTCAGAATGGGCATCCATCGTTGAGATGACCAGAAAAGCAAGGCGGTTTTCAGCGGCAGCGATTTTATCCTGTAACCAGCCATGTATATTACTGTTATCAATCATATTTTCAAGACTGCCTTTCTCCACCGCCCCATACTTTTGTTCCATTTCGGAAAGAATGCCATCATCATACCCGTTTTTGCTTATCATATCTGATAATCTTTCAACTAGCCCGTTTTGGAACTCTATTTTTCCGTATAGCCAGTGATGAATCGAACCTAAAAATGCGCTCATTGCACTCCTCCTATGAATTCAGCTTTTTCAAGAGTTCATCGGCATCCAGCCCATGCACCATGCAGGCATCCGCAAGGCTCTCCATCTGTGAGGACGGGCACCCTAAACAGTGCATCCCCATCTGCATCAACACCTCTGCCGCCTCCGGTTTGGTTCTTAAAATTTCTCCAAGTAACATTTCCTTTGTGATTGCCATATTATTTTCCTCCTATCTTTCTTTCCTGTTACAACACTTGCACTTCCTGATTTTTTTCGCCAAACTTTTCTTTTATCTCGGTGCAGATTTCTTCCCTGCTTATGCCTCTTTGTTCCTGCGTCTTAATCATCTTATACGCTTGAAAAAGCGGTGAAGGTCCAATTTCCGAGCTGAAAAATCCGATCCCCTGATTCCATGCCAAAAGTTCAAACACATCATCCAGCGCTGCGGATTCAAGACCATAGATATATGCCTTTACCAGTTCCCGCACAGCCTGCCTCATTCTTCCTGCGCCAACTGCATTTGTCAGGGAAAGGAGCAGACGCATTTCATAGGGGAGAGTGCGCTTCTCACTCTGCCATGTTGCCTGCCAAAAATCCGCCGCGATACGCCCTAAGTCCTCATCAATCATAGGATAATTCAGCAATGCAAGCGGACGGTATGGTGCAGAGCCTTCCGGCTCTTTTTCCTCTGTCCGGTAAAACCAGACATGAAACTCATTTTCTGCCAGCTTCTCTGTATGATGTATATACCCCAGCATATCCATCTCCTTATATAGCGGGTAAGGTTCAAAAGTCTGTATGACCTCAATTCCCTCCCCGGCTTTTAGCGTCATGGCACGTCTTTGTAAGCCGGGAAAGAAATTTCCCTGCACATGGCGTACATCCACTTTGAAGAAGTCTTTCTTTTTATCCTTCCATTCCTCGTACTTTATCATGATATCCTCCTTTATTTATTTTCTTGCTTTGGTGATTACATTATAGTAAAATAAGCAGAGCAAGTATGTTTGAATTCAAACAAAGAGGTGAGATTTTGGAAAAATTTTTAAACGTAATAAAAAAATGCCCGCTGTTTGCAGGATTATCCGATGACGAGATTTTAACCTCGCTAAAGTGTATCGGAGCAAAAGTCAGAAAAAACGCCAAAAATCAATACATCCTTCAGGCAGGAGATTGTACGGACTGTATCAGCCTGCTTGCGTCTGGGACTGCTTTAGTCATTCAGGAAGATTTATGGGGAAACCGGAACGTTATGACAAATCTTATGCCGGGCGACTACTTTGCCGAACCCTTTGCCGCCATTCCTGATGCAGTTCTCAGCGTCAGTGTTGTTGCGACAGAAAATTGTGAAATTGTGGAAATAAATATGAACCGCCTGATTACCATGTGTTCCGCTGCCTGCAGCCATCATAACCGCCTGATTAAAAACCTGATTACAGCTTTTGCCCAAAAGACACTGTTGTTTAACGAGAAGATAACGCACATGAGCAAGCGAAAAACACGTGATAAGCTGCTTTCCTATTTATCTGCTGAAGCAGCCAGACAAGGATCACTTTCTTTTGACATTCCCTTTGACCGCCAGCAGCTTGCCGACTTCCTCTGTGTAGAACGTGCAGCAATGTCTGTAGAATTATCAAAGCTGCAAAAAGAAGGGCTTCTGAAAACCTTTCATTCTCATTTTGAATTAAGTCCAAATGCCACAAATTAAAACAGGTCAATCTATACATAGCAGATTGACCTGTTTACAAAATACATATTTGTTATCAAATCAGCGGTTGCCTTCTGCAATCCCATAAACGGATTGCAGAAGCATTTTTCCTGATGATGTCTTAAAAACACAATCTATAACATTTCTGATATTGGCTTCCTGATATCCGGATTCGTCAGCATTAACCAAATAATCAGCTTCCAGCAAAATCTGGTAATCAATCCCGTCAACCTCCTGAAAAGTATGATGATGTGCGACCAAAAAGATGATACGGTTCACCATCTCGTTCGACAGCCCTGTACCCTTCAGGAATTCTTCAGCTAATACAGCGCCTTCTTTTTCCTGAAGTTTTCCATTTGTATTTCCATATTTTTCCCGGCACAAAGGACACGCAATATCATGTATAATAGCCGCAATTTCTATTATTCTCTGTTCACACTCTGCAATCGTTTTTGCATAGGCATACACTTTCATAAAATGATTGATATCATGAAGATTTCCTTTTGAATACTTTACCATTTTAACCATGATTTCTGAAACAGTCATATCATTTCCTCCTGTTATCTATACATCGTCTATAACCAATAGTCCACAAACTTACCAGTCACATCGTACAATTAAAAGCCAACCTTATGGCGAATCGTCATCCAAAACATCAATCCGTTCTATTTTAAAGACATTTAATGTGTCCACATCAGGGCAGGCAAAAACCGCTGTCCCCTTCTCCTGTCCGGGTATTTCGCCGCCGTATCTTAAAATATCAATATATGGAAATGCAACATGCATAGCCATAGGACAGAGTTTTCCACGCTCTGTATCAAAATCAAAACTATCACCTATTTTGTGACCCCTATGACATCCTTTCGTGCCTTTTTGATCAATCAATGTGATCTGGATTCCAGGTTTTTTCATATTTTAAGCACCTCCAACTCCTTCTCAATCGGTATTCCCTTATATATATCTGTATTGTTTCTATTGTTTTCAATCAGGCTGCTCACAGTGTCCATGGCTTTTTTTGTACTGTCATACAGGCTGTTTCCCTCCATCAGTTTTCCCAATAAAACGGAAGAAAAAATATCGCCCGTACCCGGAAACCTGACCGGAATGTTATAAAAAGGAATTGTAAATCTTTGTTTCGTTTTATGATCGAAGCCTGCAACCACATCTTTGCCATCCTGCTGAATGCTTGTGATGATTACCGATTTTGCGCCCATATTACCAAGCCTTTGAATCATTTCATCTACCTCCGAGATTGTTGCAGATTCATGATACTCCACTCCTGTAAGTCTGGCCGCTTCAGTATAATTTGGTACAATATAATCGGCTACTCCTACCAGTTTCTTCATATGTGCAACCGTTTGCTCTGTAACTCCATTGTACAGGGTTCCTTCATCTCCCATAATTGGATCAACAAATATCAGGGTTCCTTTCATGCTTTCCTTTCGACAAAATTCTTCTATGATTTTTACCTGCTCCTCTGAAACAATAAAGCCTGTCGCTATCACATCAAAGCAGAATCCCAATTCCTCCCATACTTTAATAGTGTTCTTCATATAATCTGTTGTTTCAAGAATATCGAATTTGCCATAATCCAACGTATTTGATACTAACGCAGTGGGAAGATTATATATTTGGTACCCCATATATGACATCAATGGAAGCATGACCGATAATGCCACCTTTCCATATCCTGCCAGATCATTTATCAACAATACTTGCTTGCCCATTTTCATCATGCCTTTCAGTTAATTCAATTCATCTATAATGAAATAATTATATACAGGGAGCAGGTTTTCGTCAAGATTTGTGTATACAAGCACCAATATATACATTAAATATCCGCCACACTCCGGAATTTTATGGATTTCTGTTACGTGACTGCTTTTATTGACTTTACCCATTTCACTCAATCCGAAATTCTTATCCCCTGTTCTGCAACTCCCGTAAATGTCTAAGCTGAGCTTCGCTTAATGTTCTCGGTTTCCCAATCCTGACAAGATTTTTGGGTAAAACATAGGTCTTACTTACTTCCGTCCATGACTTTAACCTTATTACCTCTGGAAACTCTTTACATAGCTTATCCATTTTCCGTATCCATGCCAGATTAGCTGTGTAAATTGTTGCTTCGCTTTCATCTGCATTAAAGTTGATAACAACCTCCTGCTCATATCTTGATAATTTCATTCCATGCTCCTTTCTCCAGTACCGAAACTGGCACCAATCCAATTTAACGGTACCCTTCCGGTACCAAATAAATATACTCAATCTTGGGCGGTTTTCTATCATTGCTGTTTTCCCCTTGCTGTTTCCTGACAGGCAACCCTTGTCGGCACTGTGTCGTCCAATATTGGCGCTCAAATTTTCTTAAAATTGGTCTTGGCGGTTTATATCAGCTTGGACAGTCATTCAGTTGTACTGCCATTATCCAACAAAACGCCCTGCTTTCCCGTATATCCACCATGTCAGAAATCTTCCAAAAAACAGATTTTTTCTATCATGCTGGAAATTTTCGGTAGGAATCCGCCTGTTTGTGTGATATTCTGTTTTCGTAAAGGAGAGATTTATCTATGAAAACGCAATTAAGCATACAGGAACGCCTGAAAGACCTGCGTGTAGAAAAGGGAATGACTTTAGAACAACTGTCACAGCAGACAAAAATTCCTGCTTCCACGCTTGGCTCTTATGAATCTGATGATTATAAAGAAATACCCCATAGGAACATCATCGAATTAGCAAAATTCTATGAAGTATCAACGGATTATCTGCTTGGTATGACTGAAAACAAGATCGGAAGAGCGTCGTGTAGGGAAAGAGTGTGACC
>CANRWA010000169.1 GCA_947643415.1 uncultured Clostridia bacterium
AGTATCCCCGGAAGATAAACACAAAAGGAAACAGGCATACTAATTCGATAATTCCACCCAGCAATAAACTTACTACTACCGTGATCAGACTGTCTTTCCATGAAACATGATATCCCAATATAACATACAAAAGTGTAAATACATAACATGCATTTGTCCAGCCATCTGGCACCACCATGATATAGACCGTCGTTACAGCCACATAAATGACCGCCCAAAATATTGGGATTTTTTTCTCTTTTCCCAGTAAGCCATTTAGTAAAAATATATTGCATAACAATTCCAGCACGATCGCACCGGTTACTGATATATACACCATACTCAATAATCTCAATTCACATACGCTTCGTACTCTTGACAAATATCCAGGCGCCTAGTTAGAGACTGGCTTTCAATACGCGCACAAAATACTCAAGCAGACGGATCATCAGCCTGGTACTCTTCTCTCTGGAAGCATTCGTAAGAACCTGTTTCAGTACATCCTCTTCATCATATAAATCATTAGCTACAAAGTAATTCAAATCCACTTCATAATCTCTGTGGATCTGAATTGCTTTGTCCAGTGTCATAAGAGCTTTTCCAGTTTCAATCTTTTGATAGGATGACACATCCCAGTACAGTTTGTCTGCGAATTCTTGCTGTGTGAGGTTGAGTTTTTCCCTCAACTCCTTCAGTTTTCTCCCAATCTCTATGACCTCCTCATCGCTTATCATTCTGTCCATGTCTGGGTCACTCCTTTTTCATTCATGATATCAACAGACGGTCTGACAGTGATACTGATTTATATTCTGTTACAAAAGAATTACATTCTTTTATTTAATTCCATACCGCATCTGTTCCAGTGTAAGATCATTTTCAAATATATAAAAATATTTCTCTTCCCCCAACAGACCATTCCTCTCCCCGTCACCCAATTTCTCAAATTCCTGCAGCCTTTCCATTAAGTTCTTGATCTGCTCTCCCTGCTGGTGAATCCTGTTCTCCAGCCGATCTGCCATTTCCCTGTCCTCTATTTTCTGCTCCCTTTCCTCAACTATATTTTTTGTGTGGGCTGCTATCCAGTCCCGAATATATTTCGTAATCTGTGAAAATGCCCCGGTGCTAAATGCATTTTTCCTTACAAACACTTTTTCCTGTTTACCCATCTGATCAAATGCAGTAAATACTGATTGATTCAAACCACATTCTTCTTTTTTTGTATACTTACCCTTTTGATCCGACAAAATAGATCTGACCAAATTTGCATTAACCAGAGAAAATGTATGCCCAAGAGGAAAACCAGCGTAAATTTCATATCCATCTTTCCCTTTGAAAAGTGTACGCTGTTCCCTGCTCTGCCTTTCTGTATAGTTTAAATTTCCTGTCAGCCTCTCTATATATGCCCCTCTGTCCCTTACAGATAGTATTCCCAGATCGTCGTTTTCTTTCCCTATAATTCTTTGTATTATACTATTTCCTTTTTTCTCCTGCAGTTTTATAACCTTGGTAATATTCGTCTGTGACAGATTGCTTTTATCCTTATTAATGTTAAGTACAGATGTTTTGCCATACCGCTTTGCGTATCCTTCATATCCCACTTTCCTTTTGGAAAGTTTATGCTGTTCCCTGCTTTGCCCCTCTATATAGTTTGAATCCTCTGCCAGACTCTCTGCATATTTCCTCCGGTCTCTTACAGATCGTATTCCTACATATTGGTTTTCTTTCCTTATAATTTGTTGTAATACTTTATTTCCTTTTTCCTGTTGTGATTTTGGAAATATTGTCTTGTTTATGTGAGCTAAAATAAATCTGCTCCCTCGCAGACAAAGTAATGATAAAGGACAAACCTCACGCTTCATCAAACCGCTTTTAAATATATGATTTTCTCCGATTTTTCTTTCAATATTATTAAATGTCCCTATCTTACTTTTCAAAAACTTTATTTTATTCTTGGCAGATAGATCGATTTTTACCCTGTTATGTATCATCCAGCTATCCAGCTTCTTCTTTCCTATGTCAGCTCTTTTTATGCTGAATACCCCTCCACAGGGGGGTGAGGTATTTATGCCCCGTGAGTGCACCCGGATGATACAGGTTTGCCTGCACATCCTTACTTTTCCTTCACGGGAATAAGTAAACTTCTCTAACGTATTCTCTATAAATTTTCCTGTATTTCCTGAAATAAATATATCACCAAAAAAATAATGCAGCGATGTGTAAGTCTGTTCAGCATAAAAAGTTCCATACCGCATTATGGTTTGTTGTAATACTTTATTTCCCCTTTCCTCTTGTAATTTTGAAAATACTGTCTTGTTTATGTGAGATAAAATAAACCCACTCCCCCACAAAAAAAGTAAAGAGGGAAAAGATAGAACAGAGGGCAGACTCAAAGTGGGAACAGAAACCGCACAATTTGTATAGTGAAAATGCGAGAGGCTTTGTAACAAAAGACAAATCTTATGCCTCTTCACCCCGCCTTTTAATATATGATTTTCTCTGGTTTTTCTTTCAAAGTAACGAAACGTCCCTATCTTACTATAAAAGGACCCTATTGTATTCTCCTTAGACAAATTTCTCTTATAGAACAGCAGATTCTTATTCCATGTATGCGTTACTGTATTATTATTTTTGTCTTGCCATGGATTTGCATGGATTTGTTGTTCCGCTAAAATTCCACCTGCGCAGTTGGATAGCGAGTCATTGCAACCCAGCCCTATACAATTCGCAAAACCTGTCAGCAAGCTGCCAGCCGCGACAAAAACAGTCGCTTTCGCTTTGCTCATTTGGGGATAGGTTGCCTGATTCAGGCAGTTTTTAGAAATTTTTTGTATTATATTAGTCCCCTTTTCCTGTTGTGATTTTGGAAATGTGACCATCTTTCTTTGAGCAAAAATAAATTCGCTCCCCCGCAGACAAAGTAAAGAGGGAAAGGATAGAACAGAGGGCAGACTCAAAGTGGGAACAGAAACCGTATTATTTGTGTAATGAAAATATGAAAGACTTTGTAACAAAGGACAAATCTCATGCCCCTTCCCCCTGCCTTTTAATATATGATTTTCTCTGGTTTTTCTTTCGGAGTAACGAAACGTCCCTATCTTATTATGAAAGGACTCTATTGTATTCTCTATCAAATTTTCTGTATTTCCTGAAATAAATACATCCCTCTGAAAATAACGCAGCGATGTATACTCTTGTTCCGCATAAAAGATTCCATGCCGCATCAAATAATGAAAGTGTTTCGTTAGAACAATATTGTTCTTCTGACTTATCCACAGCATAGGATAAATCCGCATTACCCGTTCTTCCGCCTTCTCTACCTTATGCACCACTGTCCCTGGCTTCAATTTCAAAAAGACCTTGTTCCCAAATAACTCATCATACTCTGTGATCCCCAGATGGTATTGTATGATCCGGCTGGCAAACTTCAAAGCCGCAATGCCATTTTCTGCTGTCAGGATAACAGGCAAAGAAGAGCCCCGGCTGCGGAGCCCTTCTTTGTGTGATTGGATACTGTTTTCTAAATCTATTTCTATTCTATCTGTCTCGATTTTTTCTCTCATACTCTAAACCAAACTATCCATTACTTAGGAACTATTAATCATTATTTTACGTTATGTTATGTTGTACCAGCCCGGTGTGCTGCAGCTCCATTGTTTTAATTATGAGTTCCGCACTTAATGCATTCAGGTCTGAAAATGTTATATTTGTGATAACTCCCTGCTCAATAAAAAAAATATTCTTCATCTCGCCTTCCTTTTTCACTATAATCATAATCTCGTTTATCTTCAGGCCTTCTGCCAACCAGGGCAACACTTCCGAACCAGCATTCTGCATGATTCCTTTTTGAAAGGAAATCGTATCCGGCCTGCGTTTCGCCTTTTCTGCAAAGCACATGCTGTTGTTATTTCCTCCATCTGCAATCACTTCAAATTCTCTTGCAGAGGAAATATTGGATACTTTAGAAAACGATATCCGGATTCCAGTCCCAAACTGAACCTCAAATTCGTAGTTTGTAATATATTCACTGTTTGAATTCCCTTCCTCTGTCATATTCCCCTCCATCTACACACAGCTTTATTATCGGTTTCTTAGTGCATAGAACCCATTTCAGACCTGAAACACATTTTCTGGTTCCTCATTCAGCTTACTGTTTATCTTCGAGACCTCATCACACCAGCGCAGCCGTTCCCTGTGGCTCATCGCCATGATATCATCATGCGCCCAGTGCATGTAATATGCAATAAATGCTGCTTCCTCATATATCTTATCTGCCGGATAAGTTTTTACTGCCCGGCCTCCAGAAAATTTACCGGAATATCTACCTGCTGGTTACAATGCGGGCACACGCCCTTAAACACTGGCACCTCTGATGTATTGATGGTCTGGTACAGTTCCTGCAGATATGCCAGGTCCATTGTATACAGGCCTTCTATCACTCTCGTATCCACAGTGGGAAGAGTGCCCAGCTTCGTTATTACCCGGGACAAAAGAATGATAGAGAGATACCCCGGATTCTGCTGGACCCGCTGATCCCTTAGTGGCAGGATCTCATCCCCTGCATTGGCAAGGCGCATAGTACCTTCACGATGCACATTACCATCAATATCTACATAACCTCTGGGTAATGTAAACTCATATTCTGTCTGAAAAGCCATATTACTATCCTCCATTCCGAAGCGTTAGCGAAGGAAGCACGAGCAAAAAGCAGCATAGCGAAGAATATAAAATATTCTTTTTTTGCTCTAGTGCATAACGAACCAAAGGTTCGTATACTATTTGTGACGCTTCGACACAAATAGTGGTGCGAAAAATAAGCTATCGAGC
>CANRWA010000170.1 GCA_947643415.1 uncultured Clostridia bacterium
ACAGGTGCCCTAAAAGGTCATACAGGGCGTCCACACCGGTACAGTCCTTGCCGGATGTGATATGTTGTGAACTGTAGATGTAAACATTTCCGGCAAACGCAGTATTTTAGCGGAAATGGGGAATCTGCTAAAATACAACATATGCGGCTGGCTCATTTGTGGTGAATGGAAACTTGCAGATGTTGTGGTAAAGGAAGAAGGTGATAATCCTTTTATTCGAATCTGTAGACAGTTTAGCACAAAGAAAGGCGGTTGTATATGGAGATTACATACCATCAGGAAGGTGATTACCTGATTCCCGACCTCAAACTTTCGGATACAACGGAATATCAGATTGGAAAGTACGGGAGAATGAGGCTGCGATTTTTGAAGGAGAATCACGGGGGCATTTATTCGTATATGCTCTTGTCGGAAATCTTATGGAAGCATCTTGCTGAAATTGATGAAGAATGCAATGAGATGATGGACAGGCTTGTGGGGCAGATGGCAAAGAAAGAGGGAGTGACAGAGCAGCTTAAATCCGATGACTGGCTCTGTTGGCTCCAAAAAATGAACAGCATTAGGAGCAGGGCGGAGGAAGTAGTGCTGCATGACCTGATATATTCCCTTTAAGGTTGTAGTGCAGTTATAGGTTTTGTAGCAGGAGACACAGAAAATGTCAAAACTTGGCATTATCTGTGTCTCCTGCTATAGCGTGGTCAAGGGAATGTTTACAGCTTATTTATAATTTTCCAACAACCCGTTTTATTAGAACCAACACGCTCAATTAAACGTTTTTCTTTTAATGACTTAATTGCCCGGTCAATTGTGCTTTTTCCAAGGGAGATTTCTTTCTGTAATTCTGCTTTTGTAATTCCTGGCTTTTTCTTTAGTGCAGTTAAAACAGCCTGCTCAGTAGCAGAAATATTTATTGCCCCATTTATTACCTCATTTATCACCCCATCAGCTTCACTTATTACCCCATTCCTAATTGTGGCATTGAGCATAAAGGCATTATCACGGTACTCAGGAGCAGGAAGTCCGGCTGACGCCATTTCATTAAACATACGGTCAATACCTTCACCGAATTCCTGCACATAATCATATTCATGGAGAAAACGGGCAATGTTTGGGTTGCGGGAGAAGTGAACGGTGCGGAGATTGTTTAAGCGCACAATTCCGGGCAGGATACCGGGACTCTCAACCGTAATCCTATCATTAAACATTTTAATTTGTATATCGGTTCCCTTAATGCTGTAATCGCGGTGGGCGATGGCGTTGATGATGATTTCTTTCCATGCAAATTCAGGGTACTCAGGTGTTGTATGAAAAAGACCGTCTTCACCAAGCCTTGTGTGTTCTTTGATTTGGCTGCGTACAAAGTCGAGAGAGTTACGAACCATATCAAGAATACGACCTTCAAACATTTCATCCTTAATGACATTCATTTCAGTTCCGACTTTGGCTTCTATGCCGTCATATCGGATAAAACGTACCCTTGCCCGTTTGAAAAAGCGTTGCGGATTTTTGCCAAATAATAAAATGGCAGCTCCGCTCATCTCCTCCCTGCCGTTATGGTTGACAACGAAATCGTTGTTTTGACGGATATATTCCACGGCGGATTTTGGGTATCCGATTTTCTTGCAGTATTCAGCGACAAAATCCCAATCAATATCCTCCATAGAGGAACGATAAACAGGCTCGTCCTCGCAATAGCGGGAACCTTTGGCATACATAAGCTGCAGCCGCTCGTCAAAATTCAGTTTTTTGGATTTGTCGCCCATACGGTAATATACTTCGTCCTGCTGGTTAGCGTGCAGCTCAGAGCTTTGTGGAATGGTCATAACCAGCAGATGATTGGGATTACCATTTTTGTCAGTACATTCAACAGTTTCGGTAGTAACACGCACTGATGGAGTGCAGTAATCAAAAGGCACTCTAAGTATATCATTGACATTGTTGTGGTAATTGTCAATGCCTGTGACTGTAAAATCATCTTCAATGCCGATCACAAGCATACCGCCGTCTGCATTAGCAAATGCGACAATATGATTGGACAGTCCTTTCGGATCTTTTCTTGCGCTCTTACGGTCGTAAGTCTGTCCTTCTTTTTTTGTATAAAGTTCTTCCAAAGTAAACTCCATATACATCATCTCCGCTGATTATTTTTCTACATTTAACAAAATAGAAGTTGATATTCTATATGTTTGATTAGACTTTGTGCAACAGCCCACCGCACTAAAGCTCTCAGATGTAATATTATCTGTTATATTTCAAAGAATCATTCCCATGTTGCCATCGGCACAAACTTTCAATTATCACTTCTGTTCCCTTTCTTCTTTTTCCTTGATTTATAGACATTATACTGGTTCTTACATTGCGGACTACAAAATTCATTTCCCTTTCTGCTTGCAACAAAGGCTTTATTACAATGCTTGCACAGGCGCAAATCACTGTCTTTATCCGTGAGCATGAAGGAAAAGCACATCTGTACCATGACAAGCAGCGAATGGAAATCCCATACGATAATGGGTGCATCCTTTTCCAGTGCGATTCGGTAAGTCGGAGATATGCCGCCAAAAGCGGAAATGCCCTGACGGTACAGGCTGCGTGTCTGTTCATCAATCTTATCATAATCCGTGTAATAAAGGAAACTAGTTACAAAGGTAAAGGCGAGGTCTGTAAATTCTTTCACGATCCAGTCGTATCTTTCCGCATATCCTTTCTGCAATTCCATCGCCACAGCCTGCGGCGCATTCCCCATAGCCATTGTGATTGCAATGCCCTCACGGTCAGTGACAGACCATCCCGATTCTATGCCGCTCTTTCTGAAATCCGGCTTGTCAAACGGATAGAAATAGGAAAGATAGTCCTCAGTGGAGAGGGATTCTTCTTTTATAAAGTGGTTTTTAGGAAGGTACACGGATTTATAGGTTATAAAATCCACCGTTGTCGGCAGGGCGGTCATAAAGCCAAGAAAACCATATTTTTTTACAAAAGAAAGTATGGCTTCTTTCAGTTCTTCTTCTGGCATCTTGTGCATGGAGGCAAGCCCGACATTTACCGCATCCATGACAAGCCGCCCGGCTTCCTGCATGGGACGGTACATTTCCGGTTTTGCACCCTTTGAAACCGTTATGTAGAGGTCACCGTTACTGTCTGTCTTATATTCATAGCCGCTGTACCGAATCCACGGTGCGCTGGTATGCTCAAATAAATTCTTCATAGAAAACCTGCTCCAATCCATCAATTATATCGAATTATCTGATGTAATATTTCCTATATTATAAACAGTTACTCATTATCGGTCAAGCCGTTTACGCTTTTCAGTTGGGACACATTTATATTTTTTTCTTTCGCACTCCATTTTCCAGAAAATACTTCTCGTCAAGTGTCATTGACAGGCTGTTTTCTTTTCGGTATGTAAGCACATCGCCATAAAGTTTCCGTATCCTTTTCAGAGCTGTTTCCCTGATACCCCGGATATTTCGGTCAGTCTGCCCGATGCTGTCCGCATACTCTACTGCGGAATAATCACGCAGGAACAGGTAATAGAGCATATTTTTAAGGTGCGGCTTTAGTTCCTCTAATATTTTCGATAAATCCGCATCCGTGACAAGTTCATGTATCGTTTCCGGGCTGTCAAATATGAGGTCAAGAAAATCGCCCGCAAGCAATAGCCTTCTTAAAACTATATCATAAGATGGTCTATCGGATAGGTACAATTCATCTGCGCCCCATTCCAGAGGGACAGTGGAGCGCCCTGTTTCGTGGTCTCTTTCTCTACGCTCCCTGTTTTCGTCCAGTTTATCCCACCATTCAATGACTTTTTGGAAATCATCTTCCGTCCTTGCGCTTTCCTCAATACGCCGGAGGGCAAGGGCGCGGGCTTCGCGGCGGAGCATATCCCCGTCAGCTTCCGTTATGTAATTCTGCTCCCGGAATGCCGGAAGCTCGGCGTATTTTGGCATTTATAATCAATCCTTTTCATAAAAAAAAATTTTGTAGCTGTTTTTTCAAAAACACTTCCGTTTTTATAGCCGTTTTTCTCCTATTAGTGAAAGGAGTAATTCTTTTTGACTAAAAAGAAATTACAGGAAAGGAGGGCGGGCTATGGAGTACGGATAAAACAAAAATATGGTTACACAGAGCGGAAGTTAAAACTATTATAAAGGATATACGTGTGAATCGCAAGAAGGGATTGCGCGCAAGAAAGGATTGTATGGCAGAAACATTAAAAGTGAATAATGATGCAGCAGAATCCAGCCCTGTTCCGGCTGGATTTTTTTACAGAAGAATCGGAGGGACGCTTTTCAAGGTCAGGGTATATACGGGTTCGGGATATGCCGACACTCTGGATGAAAAAATTCCCCGGTTAATTTTGAATGAAATGGTGACAGGCGCAGAAAGTTATGTTAAGATGGACTCACCACAGATGAGCCAGCCGCCGGAAAGGAGTTCGGAATGAACAACAGGACGGCTGGTGACAACAGAATAACAGCTCTTTATGAGCGGCTCTCAAGGGACGATGATCTTGCGGGGGACAGCAACAGCATAGTCAACCAGAAAAAGATGCTGGAGGATTATGCAAAAAATAACGGGTACACGAACACGGTGCATTTTACGGATGACGGATTTTCCGGCGGCAGTTTTGAAAGACCGGGATGGAAGCAGATGTTAAGCCGGATTGAAAACGGCGACATCGGCACAGTCATAGTAAA
>CANRWA010000171.1 GCA_947643415.1 uncultured Clostridia bacterium
TTAAGCTCCACAATCTCCGCTTCTGATACGCCGCTTACAATCGCACGGTCAACGGTTCTGTTCCACTCCATGCGTATTTCATTGTCCGATTTGATTTCCTCCGCTTTCGGATTATTTTTGCCAACCTTCTTTGTCGCAAGGTACGGACCGTTTTTATCAAAAATACTTAACCTGTCCCTATCATCAAGCACCATCTGGTTGATTAAATCCGTATAAAACACTTTTACCCCATCTAAAAAAGATTCTTGCTTAAAGCGTTCATCTTTGACAGTGAAAATTTTGCGTTCATACACCTCACCTTTTTTAATGATTTTACAGCCTTGACGGATATTCCCATCTCCGTCAAGAATCTCTTTCTTTGTCCTCACATGACGCCCCTGCTCATTGTAGAACATATTCCGAGTGGCAATTTTCTCTGTCGGCTGTTCCAGCCGCTTTCTCTCCGCAAATACCATATGGATATGCAGATTCGTTTTACGTTTATTGTGGTGGAGCGCAGCAAAGCACTCCACGCCGTACTTTTCCTTAAATTCGTCTGCCATCTTTTTCAAAAGATAGTCATGCTCATAGTTGATAAAACTCTCCGGAAGTGCAATCATCAGCTCCCTTGCCTCAATGCACTTCCCATTCGTGCCGCTTTTTTCAAATTCCTCCTGATTACATTTGGCAAGCTCCCGCCAGAATGCCCTGTCCGGCTCCGTTGTATAGACTTCATAGAGATGCTCCTGCTTGGCGTGGCTTGAAATATAAGTGATGCGCCCTGATAAGTCATGCAGCTTTGCCATTTCTATAAATGAATTTCTTTTCATAAACGCTTTTCCTTTCTTTTGGCGGATAACCTGCCACCGCATTTTTTGTGAGCAGCCATTATAGGACGGCTGTCTGTGAACCGATGCCCGTATCCGGGCAGTCTACGGCTGTCGCTTTCTGACAGCCGCAGGGGGCTTTGTTTTGTGAAGTCCCCTCTGCAATGCTGCACATCTGTCCTGAAATGTAGCCGTAAGCAGCAGCGCCATCTATGCGCCCGTCCTCTGGGCGGCATGGATAAATACAGTCCGGTTTTTTCGGACTGTATAAATTCACACTTGCGTGAATTTGCCCCCGGCAGGGCGAAATCCCCGGAGCATAAACCGAAGGTTTGTGCGTAGGGTGTATTTCGCTCTCAAACGCCGAGGGCTTAGGGGAGAGCTTGCGCCCTCCCCGGAAATTAGTTCCTGACACTCCCCGAACCACTCCAAAGCAGTTCGTAGAGCAGATGCTTCACAGACATCAAAAAACCGCCTGCCTGAAAACTGGTATTCCAGCTTCAAAACAGACGGCTGCATTTACGCCTTTATTTGTAGCCCTCCGGCTGCTCTTTGCCTTTATTTTGCGGGCTTAAATGCCCGCCCTTTATTATGCAGCCTTTTATGGCTACCCTTTGTCCTTGTTTTGTAACCTTTCGGCTACACTTTGCTCTTGTTTGCTTAAAAAATGGCTACATTTATGGTCTGTTATAAAAAAATCCACAAAAATAAGGCTACGATAAATGCTCTTACCATAGCCTTATTCATAACCATATTAAAATGCGTCAAAATCAATCAGTTCATTGTCCGGCGGCTCTGTGGAATGCCCTGCTTCGGCATCTCCGCTCTGCGCCGTTTCATTTTTCGGAGCAGTGCCGTTCATGGCACCATTTCCTGTCCCGTCTGCCAATGCCTGCCCGTACACCATGCCGCCCTGTGCCGCCGGATATGCTCCCATAGGAACGGATAAAGGAAAAAACTGCATCTGTGCCATATACATCCCGAAAAGCGCCGGAAGGTTGGATATTACTTTCTTTTCCACCGCTTCCACGATACGCTCTGCAAAAGCGTCCTCTTTCTCCCTCGTTTCCATGTAAGGATCATGCTCCGCCGCCACACACCTGTCGTAATAGTCATTGACCGCCTCTATCACAAATTTATTCTGCGACTTGAACATCTGCCGCACCTTTGGGGAGTGCAGGAGTTCCCACGCCCTGCATTCGTCCCCTTTTTCCATGTTAAAGCGGATATTATGGTTTTTGTTTTTCATTCAAATGCGCCCCTTATCCGGCTGATGCCATTGCTTTCTGCCTGCGGAGTTTCATATAACAGAAATATTCGTAGCCTTTGGCGTTTGCCCGTATATCATGGTTAAAAGTAACATTATCGCTGTCATAACTGCCCACAAGCTCCACAACCTTCGCCCCACCGCCCATGACATACAGTTTCATAAGATTAGGATTGTAACCATGCGCTTTCAGTTCTGCAAATATCTTATCCACATAGGATTTTGCCGCTTCCTCCATGAGCTGCTGGTATTCCCCGCCCACTTTTGTATCGCCGCAGCGCAGATAATTCTCAATAATTTCCATCGGAAGTTCCTCCGCTTTTCTGTCTAAGATGTGGTCACGGATCACCTTAAAACACTCGCCCACGCCAAGCCGCACTGTCCACGATTTGCTTTCGCTTGCCTTGCCATTATTGAGTATCATCACGTTCATCGTCCCATTCCCAATATCAGCTACCATGTGCATACCCTTAAAATCCGGCAGGCTCTCCGCTATCGCTGCATAGCACTGTGGCATGACCGTACAGTCCACAATGTCAATCAAATAACGCCTGCCCGCATACTTATAATCTACATGACGGTTCTGCATCATATACTCCCGGAACGAATCCCGCTGTGTCTGAACCCATTTTAACGGAAGTCCCACCGCAAGATGAATCTTTGCCGTTGACAGCCCTCTTGCGTTCAGTTCCTTTGCTATGGCGGCAAGGGTAATGATATAATTATCGTCATCCATGCTCTTTTCCGCCACAAAATCCTTATGCCCCTCGCCTATGGTGTAATAGCTGCCTTCATATTCCAAATAATTCCTTGTAAAAATAGGCGGCTGGTCGCTCCTGCTCACGGAAGTCGGGAAACAGCACCTTGCCGTCTTATAGTTCCCATAGCCTGCATCCACGCCTAAAATAATTGTCCCGTTCATGTTGTAATCCCTGATCTTTGTCATATAAAAATCCTCTCTTTCATGGTTTGTTTTTAATAAAATTATCTGCCATACTTGCGTTTCACTTCTTCTTTCGTCGGAAGGCTGCCGTCTACGATAACTTTATTTTCCCCGGCTGTTATGGCTGCAACCTGCTCCGTGCTGTCTGTAAGCAGAAGTCCATCCGCTGACTGCCTCGCTTCCTCTATCTGTTTCTGCCTGTCTGCGGCATTTGCACCCTCAATCAGCTGCCGGATTTCCGGTCTGTGCTTCTTGCGGTATGCTTTTTGGTACTCCCTGCTGTACTGGCGGCGTTTCCGTTTCTTTTCTTCCTCTGCAATTTCTTCCTCCGAAAGTTCCTGCGCCGGAAGATCCACCTTCCCGATATAATTTAAGAAAATCTCAATCTCCTGCACACGGTCTCCATCCATTTTCTCTATTTTGTGTACCAGAACCTTGTCCACAAATTCATTGACGATGGCAGGCGTAAGTTCCTGAATGTCAGTGTATTTATGCACAAGCAACAAAAATTCTTCCGTCCTGTCCGTATCTTCTTCAAACTGCATGAGTTTTTCCTGAATTTCTCTCATGGAAATCTCAATCTCCTGCTGTTCCTTTTCATAATCGGAAGAAAGCATTTCGTATCGCCTGTCCGGCAGCTTTCCCATTGCGTTGTCCTCATACA
Organism: uncultured Clostridia bacterium; assembly: GCA_947643415.1. Lineage (GTDB taxonomy): Bacteria > Bacillota > Clostridia > Lachnospirales > Lachnospiraceae > Eubacterium_F. The sequence goes on from CANRWA010000171.1 coordinate 3,681, forward strand.
CCTTTTTAATCAGCAGGTCAAGGTCTGCAAAGCGTTTCTCTTTTTTCACAAGGTCTGATTTCAGCTTTTTTACCTCGCCTTTGTCCCTGACCTGTGATGCGCTCCGCATACTTTTTATAAATGCCGCCTCGTCCATGCGGACGCTTTTTAAGGCATACTGTATTGTTTCAAGGATAAGCTGCTTTACCGTGTCCTCTTTGATGGAGTGGGAACAGCACACCTTTCTGTTCTGCTTTCTGGCACTGTTATATGTCCCACAGTTAAAGCCTGCGGATGTGTGTTGGACTTCCCCGTTCGGAATCCCACGCCAGTCCCTGCCTGCCCTCGTTGTTCCCCTGCGGTAGTGCATTTTTCCACCACAGTCTGCACAATAGAGCTTTCCGGTCAGCATACTCCCTTCCCCGCTGGTATCAAACCTTCGAACAGTTTTTCTTAATTCCTGCACCATATACCAAGTCCTGCGGTCTATAATCGGTTCATGGGTATCCTGAAAAACAAGAATCTCGTCACTGCTGTTTTTGACTGCTTTCTTGTCCTTATAGGATTCCTTGTGGCTGCGGAAATTTACGGTATCTCCCATATATTCCGGTCTTTCCAGTATCCGTGCAACCGATCCGCCCGTCCAGTTATAAGGAGTTTCAAAATTACACATAGTTTTATAATTCCCCCTGTTTCTGGTCGCCTGATAATATGATGGTTTCTCAATCTTTTCTTCCGTAAGCTGCTTGGCAATCTGGAACGGTCCCATGCCATCCACTGTCAGCCTGAAAATCTTCCGCACAACCTCCGCAGCTTCATCATCGACAATCCAAAGATTTTTGTCATCAGGGCTTTTTACATAGCCATATGGCGGATTGCTCGTAATCGGTTTTCCCTCTTTCCCCTTTGCCCGCAAAACTGCGGTGATCTTCCTGCTGCAGTCGCGCAGATACCATTCGTTCATGATATTCAAAA
>CANRWA010000172.1 GCA_947643415.1 uncultured Clostridia bacterium
TGCCAAAGATAGAGATATAGTCTCTCTGGTCATTAGGTACTTGCAGGATCAGGGGGATCAGATGTGTTTCGGGATCATGTGCCTCACCGATCTTTCCATTTGGATGGGCGCCACAGGCGTTGAAATAACGCAGTGATACAAAACGCAGGTCATGAGCCAGTGAAGTCCATTGAAACATTTTCTCCATGGAGAGTTTCGTTTCTCCATAACAATTTGTCGGAAGTGTCCGGTCTGTCTCTAAGATCGGAATACTTTCTGGTTCACCATAAGTGGCAGCCGTGGAAGAGAATACGATCTTATCGATCCCATGGGCAACCATGCTTTCCAGAAGCGTCTCTGTACCACACAGATTGTTATTGTAGTATTTCAGGGGATCTTTCATACTTTCGCCAACCTGGGAACAGGCGGCAAAATGTATCACTCCATCAATATCTTCTTTTTCAAATACAGAATCCATAAAGGAACGGTCCCTGATATCCCCTTCATAGAAAACTGCCTCCGGGTGAACGGCTTCCCGGAATCCGGTAAGAAGATTGTCCACCACAACAACATTCTCTCCCGCATCCATTAATTCATACACCGTATGGGAACCGATATATCCGGCTCCTCCCAACACTAAAATGCTACTCATGAAAATTCCTCCTTGTCTATAATGATATTTTCGATAACAGGGTGTCAGCTATATTACCTGATAACCGCCTTCTGGCCGGATGTTCAGGATATAACAGCAGCTTTCCCCAAATAATTCTTCCATTGTCTTTTTGTATTCTTCAACGAGCCCAAGTGGTACAAAAGCCTGTATCGTCCCGGCAAACCCGCCGCCATGGACCCGGAAGGCACCTTGGTCCTGCAAAAGCCTTTTGCTCACCATCAGCGCCAGAGGTACTCCCTGTTCGATGGGTTTCTTTGTAGAATAAAGATTCTGCAGCAATTCGGCAGATGACCTGCCGGATTCACATACCAGTTTCAAAAAGGCAGGGAAATCTTTTTTCTCCAATGCAGTTACTTCCTCCTGTACTCTTGCATTATCACCAAAAAAGTGGGCAGCTCTCAGGATCGCACGGTCAGAACAAACGGTTCTCAGGTGCGGCAGTGCCTGGTAAAATTGTTCCACCCCTACTTCACGTAAAACGGTTTTGCCGAATTGTGCTGCCACCAGCTTCATTTCAGATGGTACGGACACATAGTCGTCTGTGAGATCGGCATGGCTTCCTTTTGTGTCTGTGATAATCAGTTTTAATCCGCCTTTTTCAAAATCAAAATCGTGCTTTTCGATCACCGGGTTGGTAGTATCCTCAAAGTCTATAAAGACAAATCCCCCTACCGAAGATACCATCTGATCCATGAGACCGCTCTCCTTGCCAAAATATTTATTCTCTGCAAACTGGCCCATCTTGGCAATCTTTACTGCCCCGGCCTCCCCGCCATTATAATGGCGGTCAATGATAGTTCCAATCAGAACTTCAAAGGCGGCAGAAGATGACAGACCACTGCCGGATAAAACATTAGAAGTGATATAGGCATTAAAACCACCTACCTCCACTCCCATATCGTGAAACTGGGAAACCATACCCCGGACGAGGGCATTTGAAGTGCCTTTTTCCTCCGGATGCATATTGAGATGATCCAGTTCAATGTGTTCCTGCTCATATCCCACTGACTGAAGACGAATCACATGTTCATCATGGAAGGATACGATGGCGATGGCATCCAGGTCAACGGCTGCCGCTAGGACGCATCCGTGCTGGTGATCGGTATGGTTTCCGCATACTTCTGTCCTTCCCGGAGCAGAGAAGATGGAGATATCTTCGCTTCCAGGATAGAGTGTGCCAAAACTTCTGACTGCCTGGGCATATCTCTCTTTCTGTGCTTTTATAGCTGCATCATTATTTCCATATAAGGTGACAAGTGCTTCATCCAATCTGCCAAGACGGATCGCTTCGGTCAACTCTTCACAATTCATTGTAACCTCCATTCTATTCAGTATTCGCTGAACCAGTATTCTTTTTATTTAAAGTTTAGCACAATATATCAAAAAAAAACATTCGATTTTTTATGGAATAAATTAAAAATTTTATGGCTGTCAGGTTTTGTGAATTATGGGGGGGTGGAATATTGTGGAGAAAATGTATTTGCAAAAAAACAGGAATACCATTATAATCAGATTTAATATGTGGATCTGCTCTTAATAATTCAGCAATATTGGCGCCGTTGAGCTACGTGAAAGACTTACTAATTTCGATATTTAAGGAGATGCTAAAAATGAGTGATATGAAAGAAAAGATGCATACAGGAGAGCTGTATCTTCCGGGAGATGAAGAGATCATGAAGGAACAGGTAGTTTATCAGGATAAGCTGTGTGACTACAACCTGACAAAGCCTTCCGAATCGGAAAAGAGAATGGAAATGTTAAAGGATATGCTGGGAGACTGTGGGGAGGGAGTATATATTGAGGCACCCTTTTATGCAAACTTTGGAGGACACCACTGTCATTTTGGGAATATGGTATATGCCAATTATCATCTGACCTGTGTGGATGATACCCATATCTATGTCGGTGACTATACGATGTTTGGTCCTAATGTGACGATTGCTACTGCCGGACATCCGATCCTGCCGGAACTACGTGAGCAGGTATATCAATACAATATGCCAGTCCATATTGGAAGAAACTGCTGGATTGGGGCCGGTGCAGTTGTCTTGCCGGGTGTCACCATTGGGGACAACACAGTGATCGGGGCAGGAAGCATTGTGACAAAGGATATCCCGGCAAATGTGGTCGCAGTGGGAAATCCTTGCCGGGTGCTGCGTGAGATCAGTGAACATGACAGGGAATATTATTATAAGGACAGAAAGATCATGATAGCTCAACGGCGCCAATTTGAACCTGCCGTTGAGCTAAATAAGCAGAAAGGCTGAAAAGAAAAATCCTGCGCATTATTTAAAAGTTATTTCTTAACAGTTCCTGCGCATTTTTGGAGGAAAGGGATATATGCCAGAAGAACATTTATTATATCACTACACAGATTATCAGGCCTTGGATGGAATCGTAGGGAAGGCACAGCTCAGACTGAATAATCTCCTGAATATGAATGATGCAGCAGAGATGCGTCTCTTTATGGGAGGATTATCAACAGCGGTTATGGAGAGGCTTCAACGGGATGGGGCTCATGATACATGGAAGGCTGTGAGGGCGCTTTTTCATGAGGAATTAAAGAAAGTATTTTACTATTCTGCTTATGCTGCCTGTTTCTCTAAAAACAGAGATGATGCTGCGCAGTGGGAGCGTTATGGTAATCATGGGAGAGGGGTTTGCATCGCATTTTCGAAAGAACTGCTGCAGAAAATGGCAGTTGGCGTTGTATCGCTGGAGGAAGTATATTATCAGGCAGATATGAGATCCCACAAATTGGTGGATACCTTCTATAAACTTGTCAAAGATGCCAGTGGAGACTTAAAGAAAAATCCCCGGATTATGGAATGCCTGGAGGAAGCATGGATTGCCTCGGCAGCTTTCAAACATCCTTCCTTTGCCAGTGAGAAAGAGATGCGGCTGGTGGCTTCCCCTTTTTCAAAAAAGTATTTTGATGTGAAACCATGTTACCATATCTCCACCGAGCGGATAAAAAAATATTATCCACTGGATCTCCGGAAAATGTGTGAATATGCGGCGTGCAGTCTGGAAGATGCCATCCATGAGATCATGATTGGTCCGGAGTCCACCCAATCCAAATCCATATTGGAGGATTATCTGAAGGATACCGGCATGGAAAAGCTGGCTGGCAAGGTGGTCATATCGGACTGCCCACTGAGGCGAAGTTATACATCTTCCTGATGATATCTCCGGATCAGGGAATGATGGTACCATATCATCAAAAAGACAGGAAGTACCACCCCGCTGCATAATGGAAGCAGGCACCAGACAGAATCTCCAATGATAAATCCGATACCCCAGGATAACATAATTGTTACGCCATAAAGAACCCACATCATGCCATGTTTTTTGTTCCATGCAGGTACATCGGTTAGTTCTTCTTCCTTTGGTGGTTTTATCCCTGAATAAAAACCAACTGGCGTTTTACTTCTCAGGTTGGAGCCCCCGATTCCTATCATAATAAAAGCAGTGATCAGATAGATCACAAATGAAATGATATATCCTGCTGACATATGTGCCCCCTTAAAGATTTGTTGTAGTGTTAATGGTTGTTTCACGGCTTCTATTTAAAAATTCTTTTTTACTTGTTGTATTTTATATCCATTGTGGTTTAAAATATTACCAATAGTGATTATTCATATATAGGCAAACAAATATTTTTTATGCTATTTTTATTTTCCATAATCTCTCTCCTCATTTTTATCAAAAGATAGCCTGCTGTCAATACCAGCTCAACGGCGAGTTCAAATTGGCGCCGTTGAACTATGTAAATAGTATATCATATCAATTTATGTAGTGCAATTTGTTCGGACCCTAAATTATATTTCCTGAAATGAAATTTTAAATTCTACTCTCCATTTCCATAACAGAAATTACTCT
>CANRWA010000173.1 GCA_947643415.1 uncultured Clostridia bacterium
GTATATTCTGTGCAAACTCTGCTCCCGATTTGTCACGCTCATGCTGTCCCGGCTTCAGGATAATGTCCAGAATAAACATATCGATCGCATTCTGCATTGCCACTGCATATGCTTCCTCTGCCGTCTCCAGCGAGAAGATCACTGCTGCACTATCCACCCTTCTCACAACTTCTTCCAGTATCTCCCTCGTTGTCTTATGGTCCTCCAGAATTAATACTTTCTTCATCCTTGTCCTCCTAAATATGTACTTTAAATCCACTTTTCATTAACTGAACTTAGATTTAATACTCCCATTTAAGATTATTTATCTATTTATCGTAAAACCCACACTGTTAACTTACATTTCCGCTGTAAGCCGCTACTACCTGTTATACTACATTATAAAGGCGGTGATAATATGTTTCTACACTCTTATATAAAAAATACACTAGGCTTTAGCGAATATGAAATTGCACAGATGCAGCACTTTACTCTCAGCATCTTTTCTGAAATATCAAAACTCCTTTTGATCGGCATATTTTTTTACATACAAAATAAACTGCCCTTGTTTGTTATGGCAGCCGCCCTGCTCTGTATTTTGCGCTGTTGTACCGGAGGCATGCATATGGAGCATTACCTGACCTGTCTGCTCATGTCCTTCCTGGTCTTTTTTACCGCTATTGACCTTCTTACTTATATTCCGGTCAGCAAACCGCTACAGCTATGTTTTCTGTCATTTTGTATCTTAATTAACCATAAATATGCTCCTGTTGTTTCCCGATTCCGTCCGGCACCAGATGGCGTACGGATCAAAAAATCCAAACTAGAATCTTTCTTTATTATCGCATTTTTTTCTCTTTTGTTATTTATTCTGCCATCAAACCAATATACAACCATTGGTTTCTGGATAATAATTCTGCAGTCATTTCAACTGGCTGCAGCATACTACGGAAAAAGGAGGTTTGAATATGAAATTTCGTCTGCAGAAATGGATGACAACGCTGTGTAGTCTGTGCCTGGCATTTGGTACATATGCTCACTGGAAAGGAATCAGCATCTTTCTATTTGGCGAGTCACCCTATCCGGAAAATCCGGACAAATAAACAGGACCTGAATGAAACGGGCTGACTTTCTTCACCACAGCCCTTCCTCACCAGAAAACTTTCCTGTAAAGTGAAAACAAGAACTCTGACAGTAGATCAGGGTTCTTGTTTTTATTTATCAATTTTGACCTGAAACACGATATAGTGTTTATCTTTCATCTTCTGGCTGCAGATCAACAAGTCTGCCTTGTACTGCGCCACAATATCCGCCACATTTGCCAGCCCACGCCCCCGGTCTTTCCCCTTTGTGGAAAATCCCTCCCTGACAAACTGCTCCAGCTCATAATTGGGAATCCGTCTCTTACATGGATTTTTCACCTCTATACAGATCCGTTCCGCATCCTCCATTATCTCAACCCTGATTCTTTTCTCTTCTTCCCCACTCTGTGCCTCAATGGCATTATCAATAAATATTCCCAGTATCTCTATCATCCTGAAATGCGGCATACTACAGGAAAGCCCTCCTGTCCGTATATTATACTCAATCTCATATCCTTTATTTTCTGCATAGATAAACTTGGAATATAAGAAACCAATCACTGGTGATGTGCCTGCTGACAAAAGTTTATTGTAATGATTATTTTTCTGAATATCTTTATAGTATCTATTCTGCCTTTCAACGAGGTCTTCTAACGAATCTGCCAGAATATGCTGGCCGAGGATCGCCTGTATGTGATTGTCAAATTCATGTTGTTTGCTGCTGACTGAACGGATCAACTGCAATGTTGCCTCATTGTATATATTATGTATCTCCAATTCCTTAAGCCTCTTTTCATCCTTTGTCCTCTGCCATTTTAGGGTCACAACATAAAGCATAACTGTCCATACACCAAAAATCATATAATCTGAATGCCGAAGACTTTCTGCAAGTTTAGTAACAATAATAAGGTAAATAGATGCAAAAAAGCAAAAAAATATACCCACGTTTATCAACCATTCGTGTTTGGAAATTCTATCTGCCATTTTATATAAAATACCTGTTTTTCCTAGCACAAATATTATTATCCCTACTAAGAGATTAGTTACAATAACAAGATATCCTACAAGAATGTAGCCTTCAAAAAACATTGGAAATGAACAAACGATCTGCAGCGTCACCTCAATACAGGAAAGCAGCATGATATTCAGGCAGGTTATACGGAATCCCTTTCTAAACTTAAACTCCTGATAGACAAATATCAAGATATATGCCAGTATAATAAAGGGCTTCCCCAGATGGCGCAGGTTCATTATTTCCAGCAATGCCAGCTCCAGTACAAAAAAACACATATCATATACAGAAATCCGGTATTTCTGATCATACATATAGTTAATACAGATAAAGACAGAAATAAGCTCCAATAAAGCAGCTACTGCCTCCAACACATTATTCATACCCATGTTCATTTTCCAGAATTTCCAAACAATATCTCAGCATAATGGCAGCCCTCCTGCCAGCAGGAAGTCCAGCCTGCCTTTCAATAGTACGGTAAGGAATCTCTTCTTTGCTATAAATATAATTCATGTCACAGTTCAATTCATTCGCCAGGATATATGCATAATTGGGAGATAACCCAGTCGCTCCCGACTCAATACGGTATAAGGCATCATCTGAAATATGAAGAATACCTGCCAATTCTTTTCGGCTCATTCCTATCATTTCACGCCATTTCCGCAGTCTCTCCCCTATGCGCCTATCAACATCAGTGTTATGGATTCTTTCACTCATTGATCTTTCTGCTCCTTTGTTTTTCTTAATTTTACCAATAAATTCATAGGAGCATATCGGTGCTTTAAACCGCCTGTTCGGTTCTTTGTTCCGAATATCTTTCGAAATTATCCGTCAGAAAAGGCATCCATCCGTCACAATGAGACTAAGATGATGGCGGCGGCAGCACCAGCTATGGTTGCTGCCATAGCACCAGTAAGGGTATATCTGGTCTTCGTCACCTTTGCCGTCATAAAGTATACACTCATGGTGTAAAATATTGTCTCTGAACAGCTCATCAGGACAGAGGCAAGGGTTCCCAGATAAGAATCTGTACCATATGTCTTGTAGACATCCAGAAGAAGCCCTGTGGCGGCAGAGGACGAAAACATCTTGACGATAAAGAGCGGCAGGAGTTCCCCGGGGAAATGAAGAAATTCCACCACCGGAGAAAGAACATGCGCCAGACTCTCCATAGCGCCAGATTCCCGCAGCACACCAACTCCGATCATAAGCCCCACCAGGGTTGGAAGTATCTTATAGACGGTGACAAATCCATCCTTCGCTCCCTCAATAAAAGTGTCAAAGATATCCACTTTTTTCAGAAGGCCATAACCCACCAGATACAGGATCACAAATGGGATCATGCAGTCTGATATGTAATATAATATTTTCATGATCTCTTCCCCACCTTTCTGGCAATCACAGAGAATACCACACCTGCTGCCGTAGAGATAATGGTTGCCACCAGCCCCATACCGATGATGGAAGTAGGTGATACCGAACCATACTGGCTCCGGTAGGCGATGATATTAACCGGGATCAACTGCAGGGATGAAATATTGATGATCAGAAAGGTACACATATCCGCGCTGGCGATATGGGAACCATGATTCAGTTCCTTCAGCTCCTCCATCGCTTTCAGCCCCGCCGGTGTCGCCGCCCAGCCTAATCCCAGGACATTGCTGATCATATTAGCTGCCATATACTCATTCGCCTTATGGTCCTTTGGCACACTGGGAAAGAGAAAGGCAAGAACCGGCCGAAGCCCTTTTGTCAGGGCATCAATGATTCCTGCCTTTTTTGCAATGTTCATAAGCCCTGTCCACATGGACATTACACCAAGCATGGTGATACAGAGAGTGACTGCCTCTTTCGAAGAATCAATAGCTGCTGTCCCCACATTACCAATCCTGCCAGTAAACGCAGCAAAAAGAATGCCGATAAGAATCATCAGGCCCCACAATTTGTTTAACATAAAATTAACCCTGTACTTTTCTTCTATGTATATGAAAAAAAGTGCAGGGTTATGCCTTATCCGGTTATTTTACTTCTATGGTTATCAATGTAAGGTCATCACGGAAAACCATTCTTACATTCAGTTTCCCCTGTGAAAAACTCAGCGTCTCTTTTACTTCCATTGTCTGGACGTGATTTTCATCGTCTGTAACAAACCAATTCTTCTCTGTAGGCAGATCCTGTTTCTGGTAAGCCCCCAACCCTACAATGGTACTCTGCCATCCTCTCCAATATTCCTCTGTGATCTTCTTCTGCAGTTCACCATCCATCTTACTTTTCATGGCATCATACTGATTCGTAACAAGATAATTATTCAGTTCCTCCACTCTCGCATCCAGTTCTTCATCATTAAAGAACTGCCGGTCCCGGAAACTGTTTTTTTTGTATTCTTCCCGATAGGCTTTTCGGTACTCACGCAGTTTCTCAAAATT
>CANRWA010000174.1 GCA_947643415.1 uncultured Clostridia bacterium
CAGATTGCAAGGGGAATCATGGTAAACCATTACGGGAGCATTATCACCCGTGAGCCAATCAAACTGCCGCAGGACGGGTATCTGGACATTGATCCGGAAAAGGATTGGAACTTTGCGGGCGGCGATTGTCGGACGGTAAAGGAATTTCAGGAGAAATACCCGCCAGCGAAGAAAAAGGTAAAAGAACGGGAAAGATAGGAGGGAGGCACGTTGGCAAAAAAGAGATTTGATGTTATCACGGAGCTGTATGCGGAAGCCGTAAAGGAAGTGGCCGCAACGCCGGAAAACTGGATGGCTTTCTTAAACTCCGCCTGCCGCAATTACCGCCTGCCCTTTGACGAGCAGTTGTTAGTCCATGTGCAGCGTCCGGACGCTACCGCAGTCTTACAGATGGAGGACTGGAACAGGAAGTTTGGGCGTTGGGTGAAGCGGGACTCCAAAGGGATTGTGGTCATTGACAAAAATGCGAAAACCATGCGCTTAAAGCACTACTTTGACATTTCCGACACGCAGGAGGGACGCTACCGCCGTCTGGTGCGCCCCGTGCCTTTGTGGGAGGTAGGGGAGAAATACAGGCAGGATGTGCAGGAAACCCTTGCAAATGCCTTCGGCGTGTCCGGGGAAAGATTAGATTTTGCAGGAACCATACTGGAGGCGGCGGAAAACGCAGCCGATGACAACATCGCAGATTATTTAAAGGATATTTTAGCTTACCGCACGGGCAGCTTTTTAGAGGAACTGGACGAGTACAGCGTGGAAGTGCAGGCAAAGAGCCTTTTATCAAGCAGCATAGCCTACATGGTAATGGTGCGGTGCGGCATAGACACGGAAACCTATCTGGATAAAGACGATTTCCGAAACATCACGGATTTCAACACGCCGGAGCTTGTGAACCTGTTCGGCACAGCCACCAGCGACGTGGCGGAAATGGCGTTGGGGGAAATCTCCGACACCATCCTGAAACTGCAAAAAGAGGAAAAAAGAAGGAGCCGCACATTTGCCGGGGAAAATGCAGGCAGGTATAATGAAAGCGAGAAAGACAAAAACAACACTTCGGAAAGGGGTTTTGATGATGAGAGAGATAGCTTACAGCAAACAGGGCGATTACCTTCTGCCGGACATCACCGTACCGGACGAACCGGAAGTACACCTTGGGAAGTACGGCTCACTGCGCCGGAATTACCTGAAGGAGCAGCATTACGGGATATTCTTAAGCCTGCTGACACAGGGGAAGCTGAACCAGCACCTGAAGGAAACACAGGAGGAGGCGCAGGGCAGGATGGAGCAGATCGTGTCGGAGATGGCGAAATCGCAGGAGGTGACGGAGGAACTGAAAGCGAAAGACCAGATGTTGTGGCTTTCGATGATGAACAACATCCGGCAGGCGGCGGAGGAAATCGTGATGAACGAACTGGTTTACGCATAACGTCCAAAGAACCGGAGCCGCAGACAGAAGGCGGTTTGTCGGCGGAAGGGGAGCCAGAGGCACAGGAACCGGAGCCGCAGGCGGACGGTGACTTGCCCACAGAAGATAAGCCAGCGGAAGTTTTAGAGGTTTATGACAGAAGCAGCGAGGACAGCTCTTTTCCTTTTTTCGGGGAGGATGAGGACATCAAATCGCTGCTTTTGTCTACCCCGCATTTGAAAGCGGACAAAGGGGAAATCCGGGCATTTTTTGAAACCCATGAGGACAAAAAAGAACAAACGGAGTATATCAAAGGGATATTCAACAATGAGTACACGGAAATCACGCTGGAGGACGGCAGGCGTGTAGGATATAAAACCTACCAGAATGTGCTTCATATGTGGGAGGGGAGCTATCTTTCCCGCACTTCACAGTCCTATTTTGACTGGGGAAAAATCGCAGGGTATTTTGAGGGTATGCGGCTTTTGGGGGAACTGAAAGATAAGATGAACCCGCTCCCGACCGTGGAAGGGCAGCTTAGTTTATTGGAAGATTTGGCAGAGGAAAAGACCTCTGCTTTTTCTTTTTCCCAGGAAATCATTGATACCGTCATCAAGAACAGCGCCGATTTGAAGCCGGGGAAATACGGCATTTATGTCTATTTCCTGAAAAACCGCACGAACCAGCAGAAGGCGGACTATCTCAAAAATGCCTATGGCTTTGTCGGCTCTTATCCGGTAATTACGGGAACCGGGATTGATATGCTTGCCAGCAGTGAAGGGATGCAGATTATAAAGGGTGAAACGGAAATCCTGCTGAAATGGGGAAAGGTTGCAAAGCGCATTGACGAGCTGATTGCCGCAGGGCGGTATATGACGGAAAAAGAAATGGAGTACCTGCCGGAGTATGAAAAAAGCGTCCTTACGGCTGAAATCTACCATTTTTATACGAACCAGCCGGAGGAAGTGGCGCGCCCCTATCCGTTTGGTTCGGAGTACCGTGCAGGCGTGAAGGCAATCCGGCCGCAGATTGACATCCCGGAGCGTGTGGAAGAAATCTTGACTATAATGGCGGAAGTGCTTAATAATACCGCAGATTATGACAACCGTTATCCATTCATGCAGAAGGTGTACCGTGACCTTACGGACTACCGGGACGGGAAATTCAGTCTGATTTCCCCCATACCAACCGAAACAGAAACACCGTCCCTGCCGGAACCGGAGCCAGAGCCAGTTCCGGGGCAGGGTAAAGAAAAGACAGAGCCGGACAGCCTTGCAAAAAGGCTCAATGAACTGTATAAGGAAACCGACCTGCGGGCGTATGAGGCGAATATAGAGCAGGGGGAATCCGAGCAGGAAACGATAGCGCAGATTGAAAAGCAGCTTTCAAACCCGGACGAGGTAGGGGCGATTTTAGATTACCTTATCAGCGTCCAGCAGGCAACGGAGCCGGATGTGGAGGCGTATCAGGAGCTTGCGGGACTGATTGAGGAAGTGCAGGGGCTTCCGGCCATGAAGCAGCCCTATGACCTTCAGCCGGAAACCGTGGTGTATATCGGCATGGAGAAATATGAAATTCTTACCATGACCGACAGCATGGTAGTATTGCATGACCTCACCTACCCGCTTTTCACGAAAGATATGCCCCGTGAGGAATTTGACCGCAAGCTGCGTGAAAACCCGGCAAATGACCATTTGAAAATCAAACGGCCATTGCCGGAGCCACCAGCCGAAAAGAAAAACACGGAACCCCTTCCCGCAGGGGACGGGCAGGGAACCGCTTCACCAAAGACGGAAAAAGAGGAAATCCCGGAAGAAAGCCTTACCGCAGCACAGAGGAATTACCGTGCGGTTATGGAGCTTGCGCCGGAGGTGCTGCGTGGGGAAACGGAGTCAAAATCATTTGAAGCGGGACAGTCCTTTATGCCGCTTACTGTGGAGAGCATCGGGGAGAACCGCATTGCAATCTCCCATTATTACACGCAGAACGGGGATTCCCTTGCCGATCCGGACATGGAGTTTGTGTTCGACCATGAGGCTAAGACCTTAAATGCAAGGACATTCCAGCAGGACAACTTAAACCGTTTTGAGCAGGTAGTGACAGACGGCGTTGTGGACGAGGAACTGGAGAGCGAATTGAATGATTTTGCAAGCCAGTGGTTTAAAAATATCCGGGAACAGGGATATTTGCCCACCAGAGAGGAAAAGCAGCTATCGGAAAGCGACGTCCCAATCGGCACGGAAGTTGTGATAGATGACCGCAGGTTTTCCGTTGACAGCGTAGATATGGGACACGGAACTGTCAGCTTAAAAGACCTCACCTTCCAGAGCGGCACAGGCTTCCCGGTGTTCCGCAGCGAGCCGATACAGCTTGTTTTTGACTTGATTCAGGCACAGGAAGATACGCCGGAAAAAGAAAGCAGTGAACAGGCAGACCTTGCCCCGGCGTGGGAGAAGAAAAAGCCGGCAGGCAGGATACGGGGCTTTGACCTGCACCCGGAAATCCCAAAGGAGCAGCGGAGCCAGTACCGGATTACCAATGACGAGCTGGGGCATGGGACGCCAAAAGAGAAGTTCCGGGCGAACATTGCCGCCATCCAGCTATTGAAGAAGTGCGAGGAAGAGGACAGGTACGCAACGCCGGAGGAGCAGGAAATCTTATCCAAGTATGTGGGCTGGGGCGGCTTGTCGGACGCATTTGACGAAACCAAATCCGCATGGGGATATGAATACCTGGAACTGAAAACCGTATTGACGCAGGAGGAATACGCCGCCGCAAGGCAGTCAACCTTGACCGCATTTTACACGCCGCCCGTTGTCATCCGTGCCATGTATCAGGCTTTGGAGAACATGGGCTTAAAATCCGGCAACATCTTAGAGCCGTCCTGTGCAGTGGGCAATTTCATCGGCATGAAGCCGGAGAGCTTATCAGACTGCAAGATATACGGGGTGGAGATTGACAGCATATCGGGCAGGATTGCAGGGCAGCTTTACCAGAAATCCACGGTTGCCGTGCAGGGGTATGAGGAGGCGGAGCTGCCGGACAGCTTTTTTGACG
>CANRWA010000175.1 GCA_947643415.1 uncultured Clostridia bacterium
TATAATCTTTTCTGCAAAATCTCTCTATCATGTTCTTCTATTCCGAGCACATTCATCGCCTGTTCTGCCCCCAGCATCATATTTTGCATAAGATTTCTTATAGCCTCCAACAAACTATTCAATCTTACATTTTCTGCTTTTTGTTCCGCATACTTCTCAACCGCTTCGCACATCTTCTTTCGCCCTCCTTCTTCCTTAAAATGCCGCACCCCTTTAGCCAATTCCGGATAATACATATCCTTCGCTTCCTTACAGCCAAAATCATGCATCAATCTTCCAACTGTATCGTCTCCCTTATAGTTTCCATTCACATACACAATATGAGAGCCATCGTCAAATAACTCATTCGTTTCCTCAAAATGACGATTGATCGTATAGATTGGTATTCCATGCTTAAAGATATCCGTCCGGGTGATAAACACCATATACGAATCCTGTAACTCCGAAAACTCCTGTCCTGCTTTCAGCATTCGGGAATCCATCATGCTACTATGGAATCTGGCTCGTCTGATATGTGCTCCTTCCGGTTTTTGCTGCACCTCTACATTATACTGTCTGCCCGTACTGTCCTTTACCAGAATGTCTAAACGGATATCCCTCCCGCCAACTACAGGACTTTGCAATTCTCTCTGACCTACAACACTTACAACTTGAATATCGTCCTTCTTCAGTATAATCTTTAACAGAAGCTCCGTTGCTTCTATATTACCATCAAACACCATAGACATCAGATCGTCGTCAAATAAACTCATATCATCAACAATCTGCTCTACGGTCCTGCTGTCCTGCCGTATTTCTTCTCTAGGCACTTAATCACCGCCTTTTTGACTGTCTTTTCTTTTGCCAACTCATTATTAAGTTACCATTATTATATCCTATCGTGTAAAGACTCACAATCCGATTTTTCTAAAACATGATGAACGCTCAAATCAGTTGTGCCTAAAACATCATTTCTCCATCCCGTACACCATTTAGTACACCATTTTTCTGCAAAATGACGATTATTGATGACCCAAGATGAATTATCAGGAGTGCCAAAAACCCCGTAAAATGGGCGTTACGGCACATCACAAAACAAGATGAAATCCACCATCCAATAACAAGAGGTGAGTGCTAAAATGTTTATATTTACTCTGAACACTCATCAAGTGCTCAGACAAGCAAAGAAAATAGACAAAAGAAAAGCCAATAGGGACAGAATCCAAAATATATACACCGGAACAATCACCAACATATGCAAAGGTTCCGACTTTTTCCTCCATAAGATTACTAATAAAACAGCAGGGGCATTTCTTTGTCCCTGCCATATTGCTACTTCGATTGCTCAATATAATCATATCCCCTCTTGGAAACAGTAAAAATTTGACCCTTATCTCCCTTCGGTTCAACCAGCCCCTTATCAACCAGTTCATCCAGTCCACCATACCATCTTACTACATTTTTTCTATCTTGTGATGTGATGAATTCTTTATTCCTTATCTGAAGATACTCACCACTAAGATCTGCTGTTTTTATGATTGTTCCATCTAAAGCCTCACAAGCGGCCTGCAAAATCTGCATTGCCTCCTCGCCTATTGACTGTTGCGCTCTGATTTCCGTAATACTTTTAATAAACTGATCTCTTTTCTGCTCCCAGCGTACATCCCTTATTGTTTCCAGTCCAAATTCGTCAATAATTGTATCCTTTAATTGACCGAGTTTTTCTTTTACATCATTCGAGTCATTATCTAATTTAAGACCTATTTTTCTTGGATTGATCGCCCCGCGTATTTCTTTGAACTCAAAACCCGGCAACAGAATGGTAGTATACTTCTTTTGCAATACCCAAGCCGCACCCATCTCATTCATACTTGCCACGCTCTCATAATAATGGTCAGATAATACCAAAATCACATGTAAATCAAACTCATTAAACTGTTTCTTCAAATAATCATATATATCCTCATCAAGCGGAATATTATAACCCGATGCCGATGAGCAAAATACCTGACTCTCTCTCAATCCTATGTCTTCTAACAAATTTACCAATGCTGCCACATAATCTTTATCTTTTGTTGCATGGCTAATAAATATCTTGGGTTTTCTTATTGCCATTCGATTTTCCTCCAATAATTCAGTATCCTGTTCACTCTTAGGGTAGTATTTATCTATATTTTTATAAATTGCTTGTAAGCCTCCTTGCAGATCATTAAAAGATTTTTCATCCTTCCAGCTATTAAACCCTTGTTTAACTATTATCAGAATATCCCAAATAAATTGGTCATGTGTCCGATCAAATATTTCCTGCAGTTCTAACTGTACCTCTTGTTTCCACAAAGAAAACTCTGAGTCATCATATATTATATTATGAACCGGCATACTTTGCCCGCCTACGCTATGAAATCTTTTCTTTATTTGTCCCATATTTTCGATAAGTTTCATTAAATCTTGTTTCATCTATGTATTCCTCTAATCACCCCAATAATTTTTACCTTCTTCAGAGATACTGCTAATCCCAAATAATATCTGGAGGAAATCCTGTTTTTCATTTAAAATACGGATAACCCTAACCGTATCGCCCTCAATACGGTAAAAAATATAGTTTGGTTTTACCACTAAATAATGGTAATCTGTCGGATATTCAATCAAATCCTGTAAACAAGGACCTTCATCGGGGAACATTTCCAACTATCTGACAGTTGTTGCTATTTCCCTGGCACAGATTTTTGCACGGTCTCCTCCAAATTGTTTGGAAACATATGTTTTTATCCCCTGTAAATCATCTAATGCTTTAGGTGTATAGATTAGCTTTGGCATATTATAATCCCAGTGCAGCCTCTACTTCATCCGCTGTCAACCAGCCTTTTTCTCTAGCAGACTGCTCTCCTTCCTCTAATTTAGCCAAAAGCTTTATCGTCGCCTTCAGTCTGTCTAATTCATCCACCTCAACAATAGCATAAGCTCCTCTACCATTACGAGTAAGATACACTGGCTGATTAGTGCTTACTTCTTTTAACACTTCTGTATAATTTCGTAAATCTGATATTGGTTTTATGTTTGGCATAATCATCATCTCCTTTACTCTTATTATACGCAGTTTATCCATAAATAGCAAGAAAATTAACGTGCGAATTTACAGTCAAACGAAAAATCTATATCTCATTGTCATGTCAAATAGAGTACGCTATAATAGATTTTATCGTAATTCAATTTAAAAAGGAGATAGTAGAAATGCCACAAATATATAAATATATTGATTCTATTCCAAAACCCTTACTAAATGATTTTATACACAACAATGTTATTCCCTTTGTTGGTGCAGGTTTTTCTAAAAACGCTGATATTCCTGAAGGATTGGCTATGCCCGAATGGAATGAACTTGGAAAAAAGGTTGCCAGTGAAATACCAGATTATAAATATGAAAATAATGCACTAGATACTCTTTCTTACTATGAAACACTATTTTCACGCCCAAAACTAATAGAATTACTGATGCGTGAACTTCATATTGGAAAAATACAACCGGGATCAACGTATGCTGCATTTTGTGAAGTGTTTACAAATATAGTATGCACCACTAATTTTGATTTTTTACTTGAGGATTCCTTTAGGTCTTTACAACGGCCGATTTCTGTCATCGCTACAGAAGATCGATTTTCTATTGCTTCTGAGGGAGAAACACGACTTATTAAACTACATGGAGATTTTAATCATCCAGACCGAATGGTCGTAACTGAACATGATTACGATTTATTTATTGAAAAAAATCCAATATTGGCTACATATATTTCCAATCTATTTATTACAAAAACACTGTTACTTGTTGGTTATAGCCTTGATGATTATGATTTTCGCAATTTGTGGCAAATAATCAATAATCGTTTAGGTAAAATGACTCGCCCTGCTTATTGCATTACTGTTGCTGCATCCCCTGAAAAAATTGCCCGATATCAAAGGCGAAATATTAAAATTATAAATCTTAAGGGAGAAGTCTGTAATTATAAAACTATACTCCGCGAGTTCTTTGTAGAACTTAAAGAATATATTGTAAATGAAAAGGCCAAATCCGCAATAAGCACAGATGAGAAAATAGCCGAACAATTATTACTTCCTCCTGACAGCAATCGTTTATGCTTTATTTCTTGTACCATGTCGCGTATTGCGCAGCTTAAAACCATTATATATCCCGTGTTAGAAAATGTTGGCATTACCCCCATCAGGATTGATGATATGTTAATGCCTGGAGATAATTGGATGGATATAGCCAGGATGGCCATTAGCAAATCAAATATGGCAATAGTCGATGTCTCTGATAACAGTCCAAATGTAATGTATGAATTTGGACTTATTCAAGCCGAGAAAGAACCAAATGCTATTATAGTCATAGCTGAAAAAGGAAGTCCCATTCCATTTTCCTTTATGGAAAATCGTATTTTAACGTATA
>CANRWA010000176.1 GCA_947643415.1 uncultured Clostridia bacterium
ACAAATGAGGAAAGACTTTCAGGAATCGTTAAGCGGATGGTATGACAAAAAGCCTGTCACAAAAAATAAGGGAGTATGAAATGAATGAAAGATGCTATTGAATTTCCGGATACAGCCGCTTATAGTAAAAGGGATATTAAGAAGGTTCAAAACAGGCTGCTTGCAATGGCTGTTTGTGTTCGCGATATTTTAGAGAAACACCAGATACCTTACATGCTTACATATGGGACCCTGTTGGGGGCAGTAAGGCATAAAGGCTTCATTCCGTGGGACGATGACTTTGACCTGTTTCTTTTTGAAGATACCTATGAGGAAGCAATAGGATATCTGAGGGATGAACTGCCGGATTGGCTGATTGTTCATGATAAACAGAGCGATCCGATCTATTGGCCTTATTGGGCCAGAATACGCGATCTGAATTCGGAAGTGTATACGGATTGTTACAGTGACGACAGATTTTACAAGTATCAGGGATTGAGTCTTGACCTTTATAAACTAAAAGAATGCTTAAGCGGTGAAGGCCGGCAGCAGATTTATGAAGAAAATCTGCTGCATTATGAGACAAAAAGAGAGCTTGGGCTTTTAACAGAGGATGCCTGTAGAGATAAGACAGAGAAGATAAAAGAGCAGCTACAAAATGAAAAAAATAAAAAACACAGCAGCGATACTTCGGAAGAACGAGAATATTATTTTGTTGTGTACGGGCTGGATTCCCTGAAAAAAAAGGATGTGTTTCCTTTGAGGAGATATCTGTTCGAAGGGCATGAATTTTGGGGGCCGTATAACGCGGAGGGGATTTTATGCCCGTGTTACGGCAATTACTGGGAACTGCCGCCTTATGAGAAAAGGAAGCCACATGACACATATGTATTGTTTAAGTAACCGGAAATGGATTTGTATATCGGATGCAGGAAGAAAGTTTGTAAAATCAGATATCCATACAGGGAGGAATCAGAATCAAAATGGAGTATAGGTCTTTGGAGGAAGTGAAAGACAGGATCGACAGAAATCACGCCTGTATAAAGGAGCTGGAAAATCAGATTCCCTTGCAGGATGCAAGAGAAAAGAAGCTAAAGCTGTTATCTCTTATAGGCGTCATGTATTCTTGGTATGTGACAGGAATATATTCCAGTAACGATTTGGAACAGCAGATTGTAGATATGGGGAAAGAGATCAGGTTCCATTCTCTGTCAAGACCTCAAGACGATCATATCTTGATTGTTATGACTCAGGCTGGCGCCACTGGCGGTCATACGCTTCTGGTGCACAATTGGATCAAATGGGACAGAAAAAGAACTTACTCGATTGTTTTTACCGATATGAACGAGCAGTATGTTCCTGACTTTATAAAAAAGGCTGTGAAAATATCAGGTGGAGAGCTGGTTTTTTTATCTGGGACGGAGGATGAAAAAGCGCGGGAGCTTTTGGAGGTATCTCAAAAATTCAGCCGAATTCTTCTCTTTAACCATATGGAGGATATAATACCGATTTTAGCATACAGCAATAAAAATTGGAAGATACCGGTATATTTTTATAACCATGCGGATTGGAGATTTTCATTTGGGTTTTCTGTATCAGATGTTATTTTGAATTTGTTTCCGTTTGACATTGATAAGGCGGTACGTTACAGGGGGATACCTCTTTCTGATTGTGTCCATCTGCAGTTCCCGGGAATGGGAAAGATGGAAGAGAACAAAACAAAAAAACAGAAAAAAGAAGAGATTCGCCGGTGGATAAATAAAACGTATCACATTGCAGAAGACGAAAGTTTGATAGTATCTATGGGTTATGGATACCGTTATAAAAGCGTAATCGGGTATGACTTCAGCTCTTATGTAAAAGAAGTCATAGAACAGAGTGGCCGTCCATGCCGCTTTTTGATCATTGGGCCGGACAGAACGGAGAAAAAGTGGCTTTGCCTGGAACAGGATACGAAGGGAAGAGCCAGAGCGTTGGGCATATTACCGCGTGACGAGGTAGAACAGATTATTTCAGGTGCGGATCTATATGTTCTTTCCTTTCCGCAGGGGTCTTCGGGGAAATCAATAGCCGAACAAGCGGGAGTACCGTGTCTCTGGCCTAATATTGTGGGAAGAGGGATGGAGCGGTCAGACATTCGGTCGGCAGAGTCGGTGTCCGAATTGGTGGAAAAAACATTAGATGTTTTAAATGGGAACGGGGACAAATATCAAGTATCGCCGGATCTTTGGCGATGGAGTCAAACGGAATGGATGCAGAGATGGGAAGATATATTGGAACGGTTTAACTCTCACAGCATACATACCTTCCATCCTCAGAAACGTATGGAAGAACAAGAATATATTAATTGCCAGGTGCTGCAGGAAGAAGC
This sequence comes from uncultured Clostridia bacterium, assembly GCA_947643415.1. GTDB lineage: Bacteria > Bacillota > Clostridia > Lachnospirales > Lachnospiraceae > Eubacterium_F. The sequence continues at coordinate 2,351 of CANRWA010000176.1, forward strand.
CGCAAAGCAGGTTTGCAGGTATTTAATAGAAAATCCAGTGGATAAAAGACTGCAGGAAGAGGTGTTTCGGTTAGACCGAAAGTACGATATGGGGTTATTATATCTATATATCAATAGATTGGAAGAACATCTGAGTGAGTACATTCACCTTACGAATAAACATTTGTGTTTATATAAGACGGCAATTAAATGGCTGGAAATAAAGCAAAAGGATTTTCGTATTGATGAGTATCTACATAGCCGGGGATATCGGACAGCGGCTATATATGGCATGAGTTATATGGGTAAAAGTCTGGCAAAGGAATTGTCAGGAGGATTGGTAAGAGTTATCTATGGAATAGACAAAAGGGCAGAAAGTCTGGATTGTGAGATTAAGGTATTTTTACCTTCGGACAAATTAGAAAAAGTGGATGTGATTTTGAATACAACAACTGTTGCAAATTCGGAAATACTTGTGTCCCTGACCATGGATGATTCTGCGGAAATAATTTGTTTGGAAGATTTGTTTGGAGAGATCTCAAGAAAATATAGTTGTGAAGAATAAAATTAGGTGAAAGAGGTATGCTTGTTGTGGACAGGGTATTTTCAACGAGAGACTGCATTATTCATAAAGAAAATATTTATTATTATGCAGTAGAAGAAAACTGGCTTGTTAAGATGGATAAAACAATGAAAATGTTACATTATATGCCGATCCGCGAATATAACCAGATATTTATTGCGGATTGCTGTGCATGTGTGACGGATTCTCTGTACTTTTTATCTGTAGATGGAATGTGCTTATTGGAATATGAGTTAGAGAAAGGGACATGTCATAACTATCCTGTTGATTGCGGAAGAATGCAGGATGGAAATTTTATTACCGTTTTTTCAATAGGAAATAATTTGTATATATTTCCCAGATATGTAAAACAGGTGTTGATATTTGACTGCGATTCAAAAGAATTTTCCATATGGTGCTATCCCCAGCCATGGGCAGATATTACGTTTCAATCTGTCTGTCAGCAAAATGAAAAAGTATGGATGTTTTCAAATGACGGCGAGATTGTGTGTATTGATTTGAAAACATACCAGTGGGAATTTTTTGAAACGGATGTAGGTATTTCCAACATAGTACATACGGTGCTCTGGCAGGAATTAGTTTATATATTGCTTGTCGGAGGGGAAATATGTATTTGGGATACGGTGGAGAAAAAAGCGTGTTTTTGTGAAATACAAAAAGAGCAGCAGAGAAATAAACGTTATATAAGAATGGCATTTGTGGAACCAAATCGCTGTGTACTTTTGCCGGCTGTCGGAAAATACATAGAAATATATGATTTGGAAACGGGTCAATTGATTTCTGCGGAGGATATCACAGCCGGAAGAGAACGAATAGAGGGGAGGGAGCATTGGGCGGCATTTCGTGGATACTGTGAGGACTCAGAGTGGTATTATTTTATGAGTCATGCCTATAAAGAGCACTTAAAGATATCAAAAAAGACGGGTAGCCTGTCTTGGCACATCCCACGATATCCGTCAAAAGTGGACTGGGTGAGATATCGGATAGACTGCGGGGGAGCCCTCTTTTATGAGGAGCCAGAGTCATTGATGGATTTGCGTACTTATATCGAAGGTCTGCTGAAGGCGAGGTAGTGTATCAAAAAAGCAGGAGGAACAGTTGATGAAGAATGCATTAGGGCAGTTTGATGGAAAAGAGATATATGCTTGTGATTTTTTGGGAACAAGACTTGGAATTAAGAAAGGAAAATAGGCGGAGAAATGAAAGTTGTTGCGTTATATCTTCCACAGTTTCATAAAGTGCCGGAAAACGAAGCCTGGTGGGGAAAAGATTTTACAGATTGGGTATCTACAAAGAATGGAATTCCTTTATATCCGGGTCATTATCAGCCGCATATTCCGCTCGACAAGAATTATTATAATCTTTTAGAAAAGGATGCCATGAGATGGCAGGCTGAATTGATGCAGCGGTATCAGGTAGATGGATTATGTTTCTATCATTATTGGTTTAAAGAGGGGAAGCAGATGCTGGAGAAGCCGGCACAGAACTTGTTGAAATGGGACG
>CANRWA010000177.1 GCA_947643415.1 uncultured Clostridia bacterium
ACACCCATGAGGGGATAGTCACGCAGGAGGAATTTGACACCGTACAGCAGCTTATCACAAGCCGCAGACTACCCGAAAACAAGGGCGGCTTTGAGAATATCTTTGCAGGCGTTATCAAGTGTGCGGACTGCGGCTACGCTTTGCGGGCTATGAGCGCAAACAGGAGGAAACGCCCCGACATCATCGACTGCGTACAATATACCTGTAATAATTATGGCAGGTATGGCAACGTCATGTGTACCGCACACGCCATTGAAGCGAGGGACTTATTCAACGCCGTCCTTGCAGATATTAACCGTTTTGCGGATATGGCGGTGAATGACGAGCGGGCGGTGAGGGCGATTGAGAAGCGGCTCACGGAAACAGACCAGAGCAAGGCAAAGGCAATGGAGAAAGAACGGAAGAAGCTGAACAAACGCCTTGCGGAGCTTGACAGGCTGTTTTCCTCTCTCTATGAGGATAAGGTCATGGAGCGTATCACCGAGCGGAATTTTGAGATGATGTCGGGAAAATACCAGAAAGAACAGTTTGAAATCGAAGCACGCTTAAAAGAGGTAACGGAAACGCTCAACGAAAGCTACGAGAAATCGCAGGGAATCCGTGACTTCCTATCCCTTATCCGTAATTACCAAGGCTTAAAGGAACTGGACGCAACTGTTGTAAATGCACTGATAGACAAGATACTTGTTTCGGAGCGTGAGAAGTCAGCAGACGGAACAGTGAAACAGGAAATCAAGATTTACTATAAATTCATCGGCTTTGTCGGTGAATTACATATCACACCCACAAAGCGGTGGACAGCGTTGCCGCCAAAGAATTGTATGGTGTGCAGTGTTGAATATGTTCCCGGCTCTGGCATATCAAAGTATTGCCCCGCTTGTGCCAAGAAGATTGAATGAAGCAGGGTATAAGGTCGGAAATATGAGAGTAGATATGAACCCGATCAGACTGGACAAAACTGGCGCATTGGAAGAATTTCTTGAAAAATCAGACCGGTATCTGGATGACAAAACGGAGCAGATGAAAGCCAGAGGGGAGTATAAGCCATTGGCAAAAGTAGAAGAGCTGGAGGAGGCAAATTATAATATGATCGATAATGTCCTGAACAATATGCCTCCAAAGAAAGAGCCGTATCTGGAATACTATGCCGCAGAATGTGATGAATATCATAGCCTTGGCAAAATATATAAGAGTACCAATCTGGATGAAATCCTTGCAAAATACTGGGAAATTATTGATGACCCAACGTTAAGCTACTATGGAAACGGCATGGGCATTATTTACCGTGACCCGAATGATACTTTTTATGATGAGGCTGAGGTATCTCTGGTCAGCAGAAAATCGATCCGGGGAGACAGCCTGGATGATGTGGCATTTCTGGCAGCATTTCCAATGGTACATGAAGCACTCGAAAAGATTGTAGAAGCGTTCCCTGATTTTCGGTATTATCCTCCAAAAGAAATAGATGTTCATTATTATCCGGAGAAAATGAATGCGGATGAACTGGCTGCAGCACTGGATCAATTAGCGGAAGACTTTGACCATTATGATTATCATGATAACTTTAGCCCGGAGGAAGATATGGTGGAAACTGTCGCATTAGAATTAAGATGTGGCTATGCCCATAGGTACATTCCGTTTTTGAAAGACATTATAGATGAGGAATGTGAAGAGTCTCCCCGGGCAGAAGAACTTCTGGAGAAACTGAAAGCTTACCAGCCTGAGATACCGGAGACAGCAGTACCGGTTGTTCGTATCAATTTCTGTGAAGATAAGGAAATGGACATTTCCGGTTATCAGAAGCTGGGAAGTTTGGATGAAATAACAGCCAAAATGGATGAAGAACTGGCTTCACTAGCAGATCCAAAGACTGGAATGCCGGAGAAAACTGTACAGATGTACTTTACAATTTACTATCCGGATCGTGACCAGATGCAGGAACTAAAAGGGAAAATCAATATCGGAGATGGAAACGGCGGTATTGTGAGCCAGTTGAAGAACCAGAATGAAATGAAACTGCATGATGAAAGCTGGCTGAATTACCAAAAGGGTAAGGGAGAAGAATCCTTTCAGGCATATATGGCGGATCTTACGGATATGCAGGAGCATGTGCTGCCGTATTTGCAGAGTTTCTGCAGTTTGGAAGAAAAAGCACCTGAACGAGTAGAAGGAGCAGTTCAATTATCGGTGGATGGAGAAAAGAAGTTGGCTGAAAGAGCAGTATCTGATAAGGGCGCCCTAAAACAGGGCTCCCTTGTAGAGGGCAAAAAAACAATGGAAAAAAAGGAAAAGAAATCTATTCATGAGCGATTGAAAATCAATAAGGAGATTATTTCAAAACAGCAGGGAAAAAATAGCAAAGAGAAAGGAGTTGAGCCTATGAAAGAATAATCAAATAATATCAGAAAAGATGATAGCGATGGATAAGCAAAAAAGGGAGTATCCCATGGATTGTGTAAACCTTCATTGCAGTGTAGAATAAAAGCACAGCAATGAAGGTTTTTACAAATGGCAAGAAGAAAGCGAACACCCGAGGAAGAAGCCCGGAGAACAAAAATCAGAGAATTATTGCAGGCAAGCAATGTGGGCAGCATGGAGGATATCCAAAATCTGTTCAAGGAAACTATTGCCGAATTTATGGAAGCTGGGCTCGATGCAGAACTGGATGAAGAACTGGGTTACAGCAAGTATGACTACCGGAACAAGAATACAGATAACAGTCGGAATGGCCATAGTCAGAAGACATTGCGAACCAGTTTCGGAGATGTAGAGGTAGATATTCCCCGAGATCGAAAAGGAGAATTCGAGCCCCAGCTGATAAAAAAACGTCAAACCAGCATCAGCCAGGACATTGAGGAAAAGATTCTGTCCATGTATGCGAAAGGGATGACGACGAGTGATATTGAAACGCATATCCAGGACATCTACGGTGTAGAAGTCTCTGATACAACGATTAGCCGGATAACGGATAAGATTCTGCCGATTGCAAAAGAATGGCAGCAGCGGCCGCTGGAGAGCATTTATGCAGTAGTATTTCTGGATGCAATCCATTATCATGTCCGCAGCGAGGGTCGAATCGTCAAAAAGGCAGTATATATCGCTGTTGGCATTGATCTGGATGGACATAAAGATGTCCTGGGCATGTGGGTCGGAGAAAATGAGAGTGCCAAATATTGGGCAACTGTTTTGAACGGACTGCGCAATCGCGGAGTGGAGGATATCTTCATTGCGTGCACTGATAATCTGACTGGATTTGCTGCTGCAATTGAGGCTGTATTTCCGAAAACTGAGATCCAGAACTGCATTATCCATCAGCTGAGAAATTCCAGCAAATATGTCTCCTATAAGGATTTAAAGGCACTAATGACCGATTTGAAGGCAGTTTACGCCGCTGTAGATGAAGGCGCAGCTCTGTCTGCCCTAGACACCTTTTCTGCCAAATGGGATGCGAAATATCCCAAAATTTCGTCCTCCTGGCGAGATAACTGGGCAAATCTCAGCACCTATTTTAAATACCCACAGGAACTGAGAAAGCTGATTTATACGACCAATGCGATAGAAGGCTTCAATCGCCAACTTCGCAAGGTAACCAAAGCAAAGACCATCTTCCCTACGGATGACAGCCTGTTTAAGATGCTGTATCTGGCAATGATGGACATCACGAAAAAGTGGACTGGCCGGCGTCAGGATTGGGGCAGAATTTACTCCAATCTGGCGATCTATTTTGAGGATCGAATGCCCGACTAACAGCAAACCGCCCCGGCATCAAGGGTAGATGAACAGCGGCTTTCGCCGCTGCCCTTGACACCAGAACGGTATTGCCGTTATAGTGTGAGCAAGGGAACGGCAGATATGCCGTCCCCCTCATCATAAAATATCATTCTTTTCTGCACTGCTATACAGTGTTTACACAGAATTTGGGATTCTCCCGCAAAAAACTATTCATCGCTATCATCTTCAAAACAATACGAGTTTAATTCTGGGTAATCAAGAAATTCTGATAAAGTCATGTTAAAAGCGATTGCAATTTTATGAAGAGTTTTTGCTTTTGGATTATGAGTTTGTCCTCTAACGATATTATCTAATGTAGATTGTTTTACACCACTCATTGAAGATAGTTTGTTAATACTTATTCCTCGTTGTTTACAGAGAGTTTTTATTCGCATTACATACAAATCTGAGTATTCCATAATATATTCCTCATTATTAGTATTACCCGTATTCGGGTTAATAATATGTTAACAAGGAATAAATAATGTTTTACCCGTGCACGGGTTGAATTAAAAAAATAATAATAGTATAATTTAATTACCCGTGTACAGGTTAATAAATAAGAAAAAACTCATTTCCGTAAGAAAATGAGTTTAAACTTTCGTAGAGTATTTAACTC
>CANRWA010000178.1 GCA_947643415.1 uncultured Clostridia bacterium
ATCCCTATTTTCTCTTTCATTTTTTTCATATTGATTTCTCCCTATTTATTAAATATATTTCCTCAGGCTATTCATCCTTCCATTGTATATCTATATACTTTCTAAGCCAAGCCGGATCCTCATAATCGCCGTATTCATACATTTATCATCCATGACACAGGTCGTCCGCCATTTCCAAGATGACGTCTGCGAGTTCCAGATGGGTTTCCACTTTTCGTCGATCCTGCCGTAGCCAAGAAGCGCTCCAAGAATATTTCCTGTAACAACGCCAGCCGAATCACTGTCCCCTTTATGGTTTACGGCCGCAATCACTCCGGCTGAAAAATCATTCTGATGCCTTAACGAACAGTAAATAGCAATACCAAGCGTTTCTTCCGCACCCCAGCCTTCACCAATCCTATGTATATTGTCCAGGTCTCTTCCCCCATTCTCCGAAAGCCTGACAGAAAGATCGATTATGTCCGTCAGTTCTTTCAAATTCCTGAATACCACTTTCCCCATATCGGGTGAATATCTCATTTTCACTATAAAACTCTACCGGATAGCCAAGAGCGTCGCCAATTGCCCCTCCGATAAGGCTGCCTCTTATCTTATCCAGATAGGCTTCCGTTTCCTTTATTCTTTGCAATGCGGCATCTGTCTCTTCCCGGTTCTCATCCCTATAAAAATTGTCAAATGCAAAATTCCTGAAAAACTCCTTAAAATTATACTGGTCTGCCGTCCGGTCGAGTACCGCAAAGTCAATTTTCCGAAAGAAATCCTTTTCCCTGAGTCCGTTATACTCCATTTCTTTCAGAGCTTTATAAAACAAATCCGACATGACATGGGCGTCATTTCCGAACGCTCCGCATCCCCATGCGCCCAACACGAGATTCTTGTACCCGAAATAAGCTGCGCATTTCAGCATTCCCACGATCCTGTTATAAACCATATTCTGATATTCCTTTTCACTCATCCCCTCCTTCCCCTGTCTTACCATTGGCACGACACAGGTAAGTACGGCAACAATCACCGTCTCATCCAGAAGATTTCCGTTTTCATTACGAATAATCTCCACCTCCGGCGTAAATATCATTGCATCAGACCCCATACAGCTATGAAAGCGCCTGTTATACTCATAATATTGGGACGCGCGCCTGCTTTCCAGCGACAAAAGAAGCGAACTCTTCCTACACAGCTCCTCTTCCCGCGCCCTCGTCCCATGCCTGACCCCGCCGCCCGGATTCATTTGCAAGGTCTCCTGCAGCACCTCTATATTATTTCCGTTCACCAGGCTCGCCTCCTACTCCTCTTGCTGCTCCACCAAAGACATTCTTCATTTCTTATCACAATTGTACTCATCACTTATTTCACAAACCAGTTAATATATTATAACATATTGGCTGTGTCTTTTCCAGTCACAGCAAAAAAGCAGAGCCAAAATGCCAACAAAATGTGCAAAATTTTAACATCTTTTCGTGGGGATATATAGGTTTTCACAAAGCTTTTCAATTTTCTTAAAGTTTGCATTATGAGAAGTTTGCCGATGGGACGGTGAAATGTATTGAGGATGAGATACCTTTTGAAGTGCCGGAGGGGTGGGAGTGGGCGAGATTAAATTACATTTGCATGATGGCAGCAGGAAAGTCTAAACCAACTGCTCAGATTATGCCAGACCCATTTGAGGGCTCCTTTCCTTGCTTCGGCGGAAATGGTATCCGTGGCTATGTAGATAAATACAACCAAGATGGTACATATAGTATTATTGGGAGACAGGGTGCTTTATGTGGAAACATTAATGTAGCAACAGGAAAATTTTATGCAACCGAACATGCTGTCGTAACAACATTGTTTTCAGATATTGATTTTAATTGGAGCAATTATATATTAGAGGCATTGCATCTTAATAAATATGCTACAGGAGCAGCTCAACTAGGATTGTCCGTTGCAAATATACTAAACGTGTTCGTTCCTATACCATCAACGAAAGAGCAACAGCACATCGGGCGGAAAATTTCTGAGATTATAGAAGTCATCGAATCGATAGAATTGCAGAAACAGAAATTGCAAAGAGCTGTACTAAATACCAAATCCAAAATCCTCGACCTCGCCATTCGAGGCAAACTCGTCCCGCAAGATCCTAACGATGAGCCGGCATCTGTACTGCTCGAACGCATTCGTGTAGAGAAAGAAGAACTGATAAAACAAGGTAAAATCAAACGTGATAAGAAGGAATCTGTCATCTTCAAAGGTGAGGATAACTCTTATTATCTAAAGGATGAAAATGGCGTAACAGATATAACTGATGATCTACCTTTTTATATTCCAGACTTATGGCAATGGGCAAAAATCAAAGATATTCTTCAGATTAATCCAAGAAATAGCCTTGAGAATAATCTTAAGGTTTCCTTTGTGCCAATGCTTCTAATTGATAATGGATACAGTGGAAAACATACAGATGAAGTTCGTCTATGGAAACAAGTAAAAAACGGTTTCACACATTTTAAGGAAAATGATGTAGGCATTGCAAAAATTACGCCCTGTTTTGAGAACAGGAAGTCGACTATATTTAAAAATCTCCGCAATGGTTATGGAGCTGGGACAACCGAGCTACATATTCTGCGTACATATGATGATACAATTTTGCCTCAGTATTTACTTGCCTATATAAAATCGAATTTATTCATAGAAAAAGGTAAACAAAATTTTATAGGAGTAGTTGGGCAGCAACGCATTGGAAGAACCTATATTGAAAATTTATATTTACCAATCCCACCCCTGCAAGAGCAACAACGAATAGCAGATCAAATAGATGTAATTTTCACACAGCTAGATGCGATTATAAGCTCTCTATTATAAATAATGTACTGTAGTCAGCAAGGGCGCGAAAAAAGGCGGTTGAACTTTTACCCTATTATACCTTTAGAAAAGCCTGTTATTTGCTGGTAATATCAAATTAGTACCTATGAACCAGAAACTCTAAATGTAAAGCCTATATCAAATCAATAAAAGTATTTTATTTGGATATAAAATTACTTCCTTGACTCCTGTTTGCGACTAATATATAATTATATCACAAATTAGCCGCAAGGAGGCGATGTCATGTATATTAACCGAAGCATGGAATCTACTATAAAGAGAATTGAAAAAGGATTTAAAGCAATTTTAGTAACTGGTCCCAGACAGGTCGGAAAATCAACAATATTAAAGCACATACATGGAAACAGAAAATATGTAACTTTTGATGACCCTGTATTGTTGTCCGAAACCAAAAGTGAGCCTGGACTATTCTTCCGAAACAATAAACCACCTATTATCCTGGATGAAGTACAATATATTTCAGAACTTTTCCCTTATATAAAAATGGAATGTGATAAAACAGAGGAAAAGGGGCAGATCAGCCTTACAGGTTCACAACAATATCATTTAATGAAAAATGTCTCAGAATCTTTGGCAGGCAGAGTCGGCATATTAGAATTATCAGGATTATCACTGCGCGAGATACAGGGAATTCACTTTGATAAGCCCTTCATCCCTGACGAAGCGTATATTTCTGCACGCGAAAAGGAATTCAAAATCCAGAATAACGTATGGGAATTGATTCACAGAGGAGGATATCCAGCATTAGCAGACGATGCTGTTGACTGGCAAACCTTTTTCAGCTCCTATATTCAAACCTATATTGACCGAGATATTAATGCACTGGGAAATGTGAAAGATAAATTGAAATTTACACAATTTTTAACAGCATTAGCCGCCCGAACCGGACAAATGCTGAATTATTCAGCTGTAGCATCGCAAATTGATGTATCTGTGAGCACCGTAAAAGAATGGCTTTCATTGCTTGAAGCATCAGGGATTGTCTATATCATGCAGCCATATTCTAATTCAGCATTAAATAGAGCTATTAAAACTCCTAAAATTTATTTCAGAGATACTGGGCTAGTATGCTATCTGACAAAATACCAAACAGCAGATACCGCAATGAACGGCGCTTTAGCTGGTGCACTATTTGAAACTTTTGCAGTATCCGAGATACTAAAATCTTTTTCCAATGCTGGAAAAGACTATCGCATGAATGTTACTTATTACCGCGGAAAGGATAAACTCAGAAGAAAAGAGAATGGCGAGAGAACGGAAAGAGAAACAGAAATCGACTTGCTGATTGAACAGAATGATATTATTTATCCTGTAGAAATAAAAATGTCAGCCAATCCGAAACTGGCAATGACAAACGCCTTTTCTCTGTTGGATCAGATTCCCGGAAAAAAGCGCGGTATTGGTGTAATTTTGTGTATGTATGAATCCGTTCTATGGTTAAAAGATGATATCGTTGCTCTTCCTGTAGAATATATATGATGTTGGGGTCAAAACCATAAATAAATTTGCCCCTATTCCTATAGTACCT
>CANRWA010000179.1 GCA_947643415.1 uncultured Clostridia bacterium
GTAAAACCAGAAACAAATATCCAATGATATTCGCATACGAAAGATTCACGCCGCTTTCTCTCACCCCATATAAGGCGATACAGGCACTGAAGATCAGAAGCGGTATGGCGCCCGGATCTACTTTTTCAAAGGTGATCCGCAATAATGGATTCACTGGTTTGGTCAGATATAGATCCAATTCTCCTGTCTGTATTTTGTCTGGTAAGGACATTACCCCAAAAAAGCAAATGGTCATGTTCAGGGCATCAATCAGGGAGAATGTTCCAATAAAAATAAGGATTTCCCCATGCCCCCATCCACGGATACTGTCCACATGTCCGTAAATTGCCTCGAAAGCGAAAAGTTGAACCAGAAAATAACTGGTATTAATGAAAAACGGCGCAAAGAATCCCAACCGAAATGTCATGATATGGGATAATCTGAATTTGATCAGTTCTGATATAAATTTTAAATTATGTTTCATATTCCTGCTCCATCATATTTGATTCGATCATGTTCATAAGTTACCTGATTTAAAACAAGAAAGACCATGCACCACACACCTAAGACGATTAAGCCTGTGACTGCCTCCTCCTCACATTTCCCTATAAACAGCATACTGGGAAGATATGTGACATAATAGAAAGGCAGAAATCTCATGCCTGCTGTCATCCATTCCGGTAAAAGCGCAAGGGGAATTACCGCCCCGGTCACAAATGCGGAAAGGTTATCTTTTATCATGAGAAAGATGCTGATCTCCTCAAATTTCAAGGTCAAAATCCCAAGAAAGTAATTGAGCAGCGCCATAAACAACAGTCCTAAAACAACCATGATACTTCCGCATAACAGGATCTTTATATTGGCTGTATGCACAAATGGAATCCGGAACAAATAAAACCACAGAAACGTTGCTAAAAAACCAATGCCCGCAGAAAACGCAATCTTCCCTGCTTCCATCGCCACAAAATACCCCTGTGTCTGTACCGGTATCACCATATATTTTGAAAAGGTACCATTTCTCAGCATACCGGTCATCTGCCGGCTGATCTCCGCAGATTTTTCCAACTGGAATAAATAGGAGCTTATGATATAGTAAGAAATCATGGCCTGAAATCCCAAGCCCGCGATCTGCTCTTTACCCTCAAACAGAATACTCCATAAGATCCATGCAAACAGTATCTTCGCCACCGCCAGAATCACGTCTACTAAGGTATCCGACCTCCAGATCAGCTGTGCTTTCATGTATGCCTTGGCAATTTCTAAATATTTCTTCATGTCCTATACCTCTTTATAGATACGCTCCACGACTGAGCCTATTTCTTCTTCCTCAATTCCAATATCCCGGATCGGATAATGACCGATATAAGATTCCAGAACTTTTTCTGCGTTCTGTTTTGGTATTTCAAGTACCAGTTTGTCATTCGCTTTTTCCAATACTCTGCAATCATCCGGCACATCAGGCTCTACACTGTGTTCAAAGTATATCGTCATTTTCTTACTCTTTTGATAATTTTCAAATAACATATCCGTACCGCCGTCATATATTTTTCTGCCGTGATTCACGACTATGGAGCGTTTACACAATACCTTAATATCCTCCATATAATGCGAGGTAAGCAAAATGGTAGTTCCTCTTGACTCATTCACATCTTTTAAGAAAGTCCGGATCTGCTTACCTGCCACAGCATCCAGTCCAATGGTCGGTTCATCCAGAAACAATATTTTCGGATTATGAAGCAATGCAACGATCAGTTCCATCTTCATCCTTTCTCCCAACGATAGCGTTCTTACCTGTACATTCATCAGTTCCTGCACCTGAAACAGATCCACAAAAAAATCCTTGTTTCTTTTATACTCGTCTTCCGGGATACCGTATATTTCTTTAAACAGCCGCAACGTGTCCTCCGTTGTCAGTTCAAAAAACAGCTGGCTCTTTTGCCCCATAACCACCGCATACTGCTGCTTAAATGCTTTTTCCAATTTATTCGGATAAAATCCCATCACCTGTATCCTGCCGCTTGTCGGCGCAATAATCCCGGTCAACATCTTCACCAGGGTCGTTTTACCCGCTCCGTTCGGCCCGATCAGGCCTACAAACTCACCCTCATTTACATGAATATCAAAATCATCTACCGCAATTTTTTCTTCATATTTCCTGTGAAACAGGCCCTTAATACTTCCGGCCAAACCCTCCTGCTTTTTATACCGCTTATACTTTTTCGTTAAATTCTCTGTCTCAATTATCTTCATCTTGAAAACCTCCAGTTTAAATATTCAATGAAAAAACATAAAAAAATGTGGTTTCTGCCTATCATTACATAGACTGAAACCACAGATGTATATATCTTAAGATGATGAAAAAAGCAAAACATCCCCATAAAAGGAAAGCAGCAATGACCTGAAAAATGCAGCCCATTTGCTCGCAGAAATAAAAAAGCATGACACCACAGTCATACTTTTCCCGCTTTCTTATCCATCATAATAAGACAATTATTCCCGGTGTATGCAGTATTCTGTAAGGCAGAAACAACCGGCATTCAATAATGCCAAAAAGGGTAACACAAATAAAGCACTCTATTCCGTGCTTACCCTCTTATAAAATTTAGTTGTCCTTTGTCATTACAGAAACAATTAACATCCACATACCTGCTCTTTCTTGAAATATGGTCTTATATTAGCTTATAACTTTGTCAATGTCAAGCATTTTAGCCTGGATACATATTTTTTATCCAGATTTGGAGAGGCGCTAATTTTTCCTCAATACAAAATAGGAATCATACTTTGTTCCATCATGCCCTATCAGCTTTTCCTCTGAGCGTATAAATCCTAAATTTTTCAACGCCACAATACGTTCTGCCGCAGAGGGAAGCGCTTTCGTAGCGATCTTATCACAATGAAACAGGCTATATGCAGGTTCCATTATCAATCTTAATATTTTTATAATCTCGCTTGTCATTTCATAATCACTGCGAATGTCCAGCCTGAGCAAACCGCAGTTTGTAAAATAATCATCGGCGTCTCTGTGGAAAAGCTCTATTGTTCCAATTGCTTCATCAGTTGCTTTTGACACAATTGTCAACCTCACAAATCCTTCTCTATTGTACTCGAAAAGCCAGTAATCAATCGCCTGTTCCATTCTGCTTTCCGTTGTATAATAGAAATCATCTCCGCCACAATTATCACTATTAAAAAAGGGGACAGCCCTTTTATCAGAATAAACCTTTAATAAATCCATTCTATCCTCTTGGCAAACCATTCTCACAAGATAGTCCTCATTCTCATATTCAGGACAGCTTTTATAAACATCCACCATTCTGATCTCCTCCGTAAATTTCGTCTTTTCATCTCTATCTATGGCAGCATCCTTAGTTCTGACTGGAAATACTGCTCCTGAAATTTTTCCAATTCTACAAGCTAGAAAAGCTAAAACTCATATCTTGTCCCATGTGAGAGTAACAGTCCATCTGTTAATTCTACACATAGAATTATCGTATTTTCATCATCAAAATTGTTATGTCCGTTATCAATCCATTCAGCAAAGACATTTTTCAGTTTTTCAGCAATCATACAATTCTCTTTTTTTCCAAAATAGCCCAAATTGCTGCCCTTTCCATGTGCCGTAAACCACTCACCAGCTATTGCAACAGCAGGATTGTTTTCTATATGTTTGATTTTATTTGAAAGTGCATATGTAATAATATAAAATGCACCGTTCTCATAGTAGGCATTTACATATCGCACATAAGGCACCTCCTTTTCAATGGTTGCCAACGCAATAACAGTGTCTTTTCCAAAACGTTCCATCATTATTTTTTTAGCTTCTCGGCTCATTTTTTTCATTAATTCGTTCTCCTTTGCAACTTTTCATTTAACTGTTTTGCAGCTTCGTTAAATCTTCAAAAGAAACATCCATTTTTACAGACACTTCATCTATGGTCATACCAGAAGCAAGGAAACGCTTTATAACCATTTTCATATTTTCTCCAACTTCTATGATATGTCCGTCCAAATCATAAAATCGAATGACACGTTGCCCCCAACTGTGTTCAATTACCTCACCCAAACACTCAATATTCGGATATTTTTTTAGTTTATGTAAGAAACTGTCAAAGTCCTGTTCCTCAAAACATAATTCCACATTGTTAGATTTTTTTAATATGCTTTCTTTTGGTAAATGAACAAGCCAGTCAAAGTCCTGCTGTAAAGCTAAACCGCAGGTAAAAGCTATATTTCTTCCATAATCCTGAAATACTTCCAATCCGAATAAATCCTCATAAAACTTTCTTGCAGCTTTGATGTCTGCTACCGATATAACCGTACAATTGTATTTCATGTAAGTTTTCCTTTCTTA
>CANRWA010000180.1 GCA_947643415.1 uncultured Clostridia bacterium
CCAGATTTTCAAGGGAGCATAACAGGCAGTAGCTGGAATCCTGATTGAACGCCCTCCGGTTGGTCTGGGAGTTCAGCAGACCGAATTTCTTGGAGAAACCATCGTATAACTGGTTTAATTCCGCCTGCTTGTTTAAAATCATATCCTCCGGGTATTCGTCCAACTGGAAGTTTATCAGTTCCTGCGTACAGTCCCGGATTGCCACCATGCCCTTCATGCGCTGCTCCGCCTTCTCCGACACGTCCACAGGCTTCATTATGGAATTTTCCCGGTAGTACACTTTATCATCCACAACGGTATAGCTGTAATTCTTTACCTCCGGATCGGCGGGTATGTTCTCCCTTGCCAGCTCGTCATCAATCTCATTGAAATCCGCCTGCTCGATGCTGCCCTCCACATAAGAGAGCGCATTTTTAAGCTGCGCCGACAGAGGAAGGGAAGTGTCCGGCAGGCAGGCGCTTTCCATGCCATGCGCCCCGGAAACCATCTCCATTTTTCCAAGCACCATTTCCGGGTGGTCTGCGAAATACTGGTTCATCACGATACCGTCTTTTTCCGTCAGATGCACCCAGTCCGGTTCAATGTCTAATACCCGGTCACGCTTCTTTAAGAACAGAATGTCCGAAGTGACCTCCGTACCCGCATTTTCCTTAAACGCTGTGTTCGGGAGCCTGACCGCCCCCAATAGCTCCGCCCGCTGTGCAAGGTATTTCCGCACCTCCGGGTTTTTCTTATCCATAGTCCCCTTTGAAGTGACAAAGGCAACGATGCCGCCCGGACGTACTTTATCCAAAGTCTTTGCGAAAAAATAATCATGTATCAAAAAATTGTGCTTGTCATACTGCCTGTCAGACACTTTATACTGTCCGAAAGGCACATTTCCCACCGCCACGTCAAAAAAGTCATTGGGATAATTTGTATTCTCAAAGCCTGTGATTTTAATGTCCGCATGAGGGTAAAGCTGTTTTGCGATGCGCCCGGTAATCCCGTCAAGTTCCGCCCCGTAGAGCCTGCTCCCCGCCATTTCCTCCGGCAGACAGCCATAGAAATTCCCAATGCCTGCGGCGGGATCTAACACGTTCCCTCTGGTAAATCCCATTTTCCCCACTGTGTCATAGATTGCCTGAATGATGACCGGGCTTGTGTAGTGGGCATTTAACGTGCTTTCCCTTGCGGAAGCGTATTCCTCCGGGGATAACAGGCTCTTTAATTCCTGATACTCATTCGCCCAGTTCGCTTTGGAAGAATCAAAGGCATCGGCAAGACCGCCCCAACCCACATATTTTGCTAAGACTTCCTGTTCTTCCGGTGTGGCAGTTCGGCGTTCACCTTCAATCTTTTCAAGGGTTCGTATGGCTTCCACGTTCTGCCGGAATTTCTCTTTCGGCGCAAATCCTTTTCCTGTATTCTCCGCTTCATTGAAAGAAATATGGTAATTGACTGCGCCTGTTTTATCAATCTCCGGCTCCTTTTGCGGTACTTTCCCCGGCTCTGGCGGATTGCCCCCGGTCAGCGTTTCCACATCGCCCATGACCTGCCGGATAAACGGATCGTTTTCTAAGGCATTTTCATCTACTAGCTGCCCGTCCACAATCCCGGCTTTTTCCAGATGCTCCCGGACAGCCTGTGTGTCAATGTCGGGGAAATCATCTTTTTCAGCAATATCTTTTGATTCCGAAACAATTCCCGGTTCTGTAGCAATACTTTCTGCTTCTTTCCCCTGTAAATCTCCGTTGAGGTTTTGACAGAAAACATCCGCTTCCTCCGGTGTGTCAAATGTCGGCACAGTGCCATCGCCTGTTACATAATAATCCTGCGTTTCACTGTCCCATACCGCATAAGGCTCTGTAAAGGCATCCGATGTTTCCGTAACCGTAAAGCGTACTGTTTCTTCCTGTTCCGGTTTTTCTGCCCCTTTTTCCGGCTCTGCATCCGGGTGATTTTCCTCCCGGCGTTCTCCTGCCAGCTCTGCTTCAGATACTTCCGCAGCGTGTCCTTCCCTCTGCTGTCCCGGCTCATTCTCATAACGTGCCGCATACTTCTGTGCTTCCTTCAGCAGAGCATCCATCTCCACCGCTTTTTCCGCATTGCCGCTTAATGACTGCATCAGTACATAATCGGCGGCTTCCAGAAACAGAGTGTCATAAACTGCCTTGCCCTCTAACCTCCTGTCAGCATCCTCTATGGCAACCGCCCCGGTATCCTCGTTCCAGCCGACCACATCTTTCATGGACAGCGCACCGCAGATTTTTACCACTGCGGACATTTCCGCAAGCCTTTCAATCAGTGCTTTTTCACTGTCACTGGCTTTACTTTCCGGTTCGGGACTCTGAACATTGTCCCCGGAAATTTCCGCTTCCTGCTCCTGTACAGCCATTTTTTCCGGCTCTCTGTCACGCTCTATAAACCGCCTTGCCTGATTGGTGAAACCATCCAAAACAGCCGGGTGGGACGTGACGATATAATCCCTTGTCTGCCAGTCAGCGGAAGGCACAAGGCTTTTCGCCCATTCCTTATTGTCGGGGGAAAACCGCCCGTCATGGGATAAGTGCGTGATTGTATTGGCAAGGACAATCTCTACACGTTCCTTCCCGTACTGCCGGATAACGCCCTCTGCGGTATCCCTCGGAAGTGTATAACCGTCAAATTTCTCCGCAATCGCATTTTCTATGGCATCTTTGCACCCCACCCGGACACCATGCTCCAGCTTTTCCTGCTCCCGGCGCATGGCTTCCTCCGCCTGCTCTTTTTTGTACTGTGCGAAGGCTTCTTTCCCCTTCGGCGTAAGGTATTTATCCGCATTGACAAGCTCCCTGATGCGCTTCTCCACCACGTTCCATTTTAAAAGCACCTTTGCGTATGGATCGCCTGTCCTGCCTTTCTCCAATTTGATTCCTTTGGAATCATGCCATTCATCGCTCCGGTCTGAACCGATTAAGGCGGGAGAACCGCCGCCCGTCCCATACTCATTTTTAAGGAAGGCAATATTTTCTTTCCTGTCATGCCCCTCCATGAAATACTCATAGATACGGAACTGCCCATGATGATAGTTACTTCCGCCTGTCAGACGCTCATCTATCTCATCCTGTGTGATAAAATCCTCATGCAGCACCTCCACGTTGTCCTGTACCGGGTATTCCGTTTTCTCTGTGCTTAAATCCGCAATCTCTGAAAGCAGATGCTCCGGCTTTTTTACATACCGCCATCTGATCTGCTTTTCCCCGGCTTCAATCTGCTCTTTTGCGTGGGAAAGCTCCCCGGTAACGACATCACGCCCCTCCTGCGTGGATAAAAGCTCGCAGAGGTTTGTCATGCTCTCCGGGTGGTTGTAAGTCTTAATCGGTATGTTCTCCGGGATTTCCCCGATACCGTCCCGAAAGAAATTGAACAGGTCATTTGACACCCTCTGGCGTTCCACCGCATCCACAAGGAACACTTCATTTGCGCCCATGTAAGAGCCATTCTCCACCATAGAACGGACAACGCCCTCTATTTCCTGCCAACCCATCACCGCAACCGGGTTTTCCTTTGCGGACATCCCGTAGCCGATGCTCATGCCGGATTCATTGAACCAGACGGAAATGGGATTGCTGCCAAAATCAAAGCCTTTCCCCGTAGTACGGTACTCATTTTTCAGAAACTCCGCCATTTCCTCCGGCGTTTTGCCCTGCTGGTACTTGGCATAAATGCGGCTCCTGCTGTTATCCCGTCCGCCCCCTGTGCGTAAAATGGCTTCAAGCTGCTCCTTTGGCAGAGAAAAAGCGGCGGGCATGATATATTTCTCTCCTGCCTGCGCCGCTTCTATCGTGCCGATCTGTTCCTCTATCGTGGGGAATAAACTAAGCTGCTGGTAAACTTCCGTTTCCTTCGGTTCTTCCCACTGCGGTATCTGCCCCTCTTTCAGATATTCGCCCTTTTCCATGTAAAAGGCGATGCTGTCCCTCACAGCTTCCCATGATACAGTTGCCTCCGCTGTCCGGTTTAAATAGCTCCCCTTCCAGACCGTCAGACCGTTTTCGTCCGCCCTGTACCCGGCTCTTTCCTCCCCTACATAAAACTCGGTAAATTCCTTGTGCCTGTAACTGTTTTTGATATATTCCGTCTGTTTATCCTTATCCGGCTCGAAAAGCATTACCCCGGCAATATCCGGGCATTTATGCACCATAAATTCATCAAACTGCAAGATACCCTTCTCTATCCCGGACAAAGAAAAACCGGATAATGCGCTTTCTCCATTACCCGGCTCTGCCAATTCCCTATTTTCAGTTTTTTCGGTTATTTCTTCCTCATTTACAGGCTGTATACCAGCTCTTTCAGTACGATTTCC
>CANRWA010000181.1 GCA_947643415.1 uncultured Clostridia bacterium
GCATGAAGCACAGTTCTTATGCTTTTCTTAACGAAGATATGGGATGCGGCAAGACTTTACAGGGAATGGGAGTTCCGGAAGGATTTTTTGTCAGGAAGATTATGGAAGAGAATAACATTTCTGTAGAATCCGTGTACAAAGACAGTTCATTGGTAAAATACCGGAATATCATTATGTGCCCGTCGCATCTGGTGGAAAAATGGAAAGAGGCGATACAGACAGATATTCCGTACGCCAAAGTGGTAATCATAAAGAGCATTAAGGAACTGTGCCGGCTGCGGAAACAGGGAAAAGCGAGAACCGGAAAGGAATTTTACATACTGAGTAAAGAAACCGGAAAGCTGTCCTATACTTATGTGCCGCTTCCTTCACAAATTAAGAAGAAAAACCCCATTGTTAAACGATGCAAAAACTGTAAGGACCTGCAGCGTATGTCCATGCGGACACAGTGTATTTGTGGATGTAAAGAGTGGGAACTTGAGGAATGCGAGTTTCAGGCTGTGGGTATGGTATGCCCGGAATGCAACCAGCTTCTGTATCCTGCGGATACGGATACATGCTGTCCTTCGGATGAAAACCGGCCGCTTCAGCCGTCTGATTTTGCTACACAGGCAAAAGCAAACCATGTCTGCAGAAATTGCGGAACTTCTCTTTGGCAGCCTGCCTGCGAACCGGTAAACAGGACATTGTCGTTCAAGCCGATAACCATCAGAAAAAAGTCATGGGTTAAAATGACGCATTGGGCGAACAAAGCAAAGAAGAACAAAAAGACCGTCTGGGTGCATGATAAGTGGAAAGAGGAATACATTGCAGAAAATGGTCTTGATGAAGATGAAATTACATATCCCAAGATTACGGGCGTGCGCAAGTATGCACCATCAAGATATATCAAAAAGTACCTGAAAGGTTATTTCGACTTTGCCATTTTTGATGAGGCTCATGAATACAAAGGCGGAGGAAGCGCACAGGGGTTTGCAATGCATGACCTTGTAAAAGCAAGCCGCTGGCAGCTGGCACTTACCGGCACGATTGCAGGAGGATATGCAAGCCATTTCTTTTACCTTCTTTTCCGTCTGGATCCCAGGAAGATGCGCAGCATGGGTTACACCTATGATGCAGCCGGGGAACGGAGGTTTGTCGAGAGGTATGGAACCATTGCAACTGAATATGAGGTGGAAAATGGGAAAAACGGCGATTATAACCCGATGTCCAGAGGCAGGATGATAGGATCACCTAAATGCCGTCCCGGAATTTCCCTGAGCATATTTACGGATTTCCTCATGGATAAAGCCGTATTTTTAAATTTATCGGATATGAGCTCGTACCTGCCGCCGTTAAATGAGACGGTTGAATATGTGCCGCTGGAAGATGAGATTTATGATGTATACCGCGATATCAGGGAAAAGATGAAGACAGCAATGATTGAACAGCAGCTTGGCAACTCAATTTTGGGAAGCTTCTTACAGTTTTCGCTTTCCTATACGGATAAGCCGTACGGACGGTCAAATGTCCTGTCGCCGATAGACGGCGGAATCATTACGGAAGTTCCGGATTTGTCCTATCTGACGAAAGACGGGAAACTCTTGAATAAGGAAAGGCGTCTTTGTGAAATTGTCAAGCGGGAGCTGAAGGAAGACAGAAACGTTTTTGTCTACTGCGAGTATACAGGAAAAGGAGAGGCCCGGGTAACAAAGCGCCTGAAAGAAATCATTACCAGGGAATGCGGTCTGCGGGCGAAAGAAGTGGAGATTCTTGAAAGCAGCAATCCGCCGGCGGAAGAAAGGGAGGCATGGATGCACCAGATGGCAGCAAAAGGCGTCAGGGTGTTCATCACAAATCCCCGCTGCGTGAAGACGGGACTGGATTTCCTTTTTGAGTATAGAAATGCGTTGTATAACTATCCGACGATTATCTTTTACCAATACAGCTACGACCTTTTTACCATGTGGCAGGCGAGCAGGCGTCATTACCGTCTGAACCAGATTCTAGAATGCCGGACCATATATCTTTTGTCAGAAAGAACAATCCAGATCGATGCGCTGGAGATGGTGGCGAGCAAACAGGTAGCCACCAGCGCGATACAGGGGCATTTTTCATCAGAAGGTCTGTGTGCCATGGCACAGGGGGTAGACCCTAAAATAAAACTTGCACAGGCAGTCACCGAAAAAACACCGGAGCAGATGAAAGGCTTAAAAAGTATGTTTGATGTACTGAATCAGTGGCACTCCGCTACCGGGGAACGGCAGGAGCATAGGCAGATGAAAACCTTTGAGGAATTGACAGGAATAGATATTACAACAAGGGTGAGCCGATCCGGAGGATTATTGTCCGACACGGGAGAGTCCATAGACCTGTTTGACCTGTTTGGTTTAAAAACGAATAGTGAAGATCGGATAAAGGAAGAGGAGGAGGGGTTCGAAATGCCACAGGAAGAGAAAGCTGTTGAGGAAGAAACAATGGAAGAAGATTTACAGGTGAAGCAGGCTGAAGATGCCGGAATAAATTCAAATGCGCTGTTTACTACGTTTTTATTGGATACAGGTTCCATAGGCGAAATATTCAGTAAAAGCGAAAAAAAGAAAAAGAAAGCCGGCAAAGGGATGCCTACATTATTTAGTATGTAACAGAAGTCATTAATGGCAGAAAATATCTGCCCCAAAAAAGGAGGAAAATATATGAAATTTACAGTGGAAAGTTCAAGATTTGCGGAGTGTATGAGAAAAATTCAGCCCGCAGTGGGAGTCACCAAGGAGAAAAAGGAGGTTACAGAAAATTCCGTACGGCTGACCATGACCAAAAAACAGAAGATCAAAGAAGGCTATATTGGAATGGCAGTCAGTTTCGATGGAAAAAAACAGTTGTTCAGTGCGTTTCTGATTAATGAACTGGAGATGGAAGAAGAGGACTATGATGCATATATCAGCGGTAAAAAGCTGTGTGACATCACAAATGCCCTGAATAACGGCAATGAAGCGCCGTTATCGTTGGAAGTCGGAAAGAGCTGTATCATAAAAAAAGGTGGAAATCAGATCCAGATACCGCTTGGCGAAGAACCAGTTATCATCGCGCCGACAAACGACTGGCTGGTAAGGACGACCATGGATACAAAGAAGTTTCTTGAAATTTTGTTCAGGGCGGGCAGGTTTTATGATTCTGGTGCTGATGGTGTGACAGGTTCCGTTTGTATCCGCTTTGACATGGAGAATGGAAAATTTCAGATGAGCAGCACTGACACTTATAAGCTGGCTTTCTATGGGGACAGTGTAAAATACGAGCTGCCTGATTCTGTAAAGGAGGAAGGCTCAGAGCAGAAAAAGGAGCTTCTTTATCAGGTGGATGGAGACCAGTTAAAAATCCTCACAAAGTTTTTGACAGGGAAAAATACGGAGATCTGCGCTTATGAGAAGTACCTGTATTTTAAGAGCGAGGCAGATATCGCTATGTTCATGATTAAAGATGCCGGAGACAACCCGTATGCATTGAGCGGGGTAATTTCCATGGCAAATGGGCATAGCAGAGCCAGCAAAATCACGGCTCTTCCAAAGGATGTTCTGGAAACCCTTGATGTTTTCGATGTAGCAAACCAGGGAGAGGAACCCTTCGTCTATATTACAAAGAACAAAACCGGAGGTCTCTGCTTCAGTACAAAAGCAAAGACATATAAAGGCATTGTGCCGTGCAAAGTCGAAGGAAAGTTTAAAGATATGATACTTAATTCTAAGTTTTTCCGCATGGCTCTTGATAACTATGACAGGGAAGAAGCCATGAGCATCTTTGTGGGGGACAGCAACGAGGGCATATTGTTTAAAGACGCCGAGGAAACGGAAGATTTTAATATTGTAATCAGAATTACAGAATAGTTGGTTATTTGGGGAAAGATGTGTGAATTACATCTTTCCCCGTTTTTTTGTATTCAGGTATCCAAAAGAAGATTGCCGGCAGAGCCGACGGGTGGGGAAAAATTTTCCGGCTCAACGGTTAACCATAGAATGGAATTAATGGCTATAGGAATGTAAAAATGTAAAAAAATATTTTACAAACGAGTTGATAATGTGGGAAAATACGAGTATACTATAAACATGGAAAGGGAGGGAAAATACGATATGTCATTTGATGCTTTATTTGAACAGAGAATATTAGTGGGTAAAAAATTAAAGGACTGCATCAGGGATTCAGGCTTCACTAAAATATCGTTCTCTAAAAAAGCGGATATCTCAAGACCTACACTGGATCGCCTGTTAAGCGGCACGGTTGATAACAAGAGTACATTTGACAGACATATACAAAAAATCCTCAATGTATTAGACA
>CANRWA010000182.1 GCA_947643415.1 uncultured Clostridia bacterium
AGGCTTTGCCACCATTTGCCGAGTTACATAAGGTTAGGGCTGGAAATTGCAAAATGTTTATCAATAATTCTTTCCAAGAAATCAAAGATTGGTACCGCAATCAGGGACTCAGTGAGAAATACCTGTACGCCGTGTTTTCTGCATTGAACAAGTTTGAGTATTGGCGGGATCATGGGGTATTCCCACTTCGTGTCGGCATACAGCCCCAGCTCCGGTTTGTTGAGCCAAGCATGGGAGCATTGGATTTAACAAATTTGCAAACTCATCTGAATACACTGCTTTCTTATATGGAGGAGCACGGATACAGCAAGCATTACATCAAGAAGACAAAATTTATTGCTTCACGTATCATCGTTCTTTCCAGGACAAACTCATGGGATTCTTATGAGGATATCTGGAAGTGGTATCAAGGTAATCATCACCGAGATGGATATCTCCGTGATGTTCGCAGAATTTTAGGACTGCTGGCAAATTTCCATATCCATGCTCTATTCCCCAATAAAGGAGAGGTGCAGAACCCTCTGTGCCTTCGCATAAGTGCTTATTCTGCTTTAAATGAAGAGTTCAAAATGCTGGTTGACTTTGGCTGTAAAGTTGAGGAAGAACGTGGCTTGAAAGAATCTACTATATGTAAAAGACGGTCAGAAATGGGCTTGCTTTTATACTCGCTGCAAATTATCGGAGAGGATTCTCTTCCCAAAATCTCAGAATATGGCGTGACCTCATTTTTTTACAAAGACGGTAAGTATCTGCATGGATATTCAGAAGCCTCTAGTATTGCCATTTTCTTAAAAGACGCTATAGAATATGCGCCAGATGACTGTAGCCGGGTGCTTTCTTATGTGCCAAAATCAGAAAGACCCGCAATAACATCCAATACCTAACGGACTCTGAAAGCGATGCGTTCTGTAAAGCATTGGAGAATGATCGGAACGGGCTTTCCTATAAATACCGCGCAATCGGGACGCTTTTGTACTACACGGGCATGAGATGCTCTGATATATGTGGCCTTACGCTTGATTCGATTGACCTTCAGTACTCTGTAATCCGATTTGCACAACAGAAAACCGGGAATCCGGTAGAAATTCCTCTTTCCACGGTCGTTGGGAATGCCCTTGTCGATTACTGCGTCCATGAACGGCCAACCACAGATTCGCCTTATCTCTTTGTCACAGACCGTGCGCCCCACCGCCGTCTCATAAAAGGGGGTATTCAATGGGCTGTTATTAAAATCATGGAGGCTGCTGATATTCGTCAGGGTAAAGGAGATCGTAAAGGCGGCCATATCTTTCGACACCGGGCGGTGTCACGGATGGCTGAGAAAAATGTGCCAGCCCCAGTGATCAGCGCCATAGTCGGCCACGCCAATCCGAAGTCCTTAGATTCCTACTTGTATGCGGATATGGAACACATTCGGGAACTTGAAAAATACCCTATGGCCGAGGAGGTGTTCTCTTATGTCTGAATATAGCAGCGAAAGGGCAGACATGCTTGAGACTTTCGTGAAATACCGTATAGTTTCCAATCGGTGGAGTTCTGTGCCTGCAAAAAATCTGATCTATTTTGACAGACACTGTTCCAGAGAATTTCCTGGTATGCAGGGTATTAGCCAGCATATGGTGGACGGATGGTGCAAGCAGAGATCAACAGAAAGCAAACGCTCCCGGGTCAACAGGTGTTATCCGGTGATACAATTAGTAAAATATCTCATAGAACGTGGGGATCACTCTCTACAAGTTCCGGAGATGCCATCATACTCCAAAGGAAATCATATCCCTCATTCTTTCAGCGAAGATGAACTGCACACATTTTTCAATGAATGTGACAGGCGCGTCCAAACCGCACCCGATCAGGCGAAGGCTTTTAGGGCGCTTACGGTCGCAGTGCTGTTTCGGCTCCTTTACAGCAGCGGAATGCGGACTACCGAGGCTCGCCTGCTTTGCCCTTCAGATGTAGACTTAGAGAACGCTGTTATAAATGTTCGTGAAACAAAAGGCGATATGCAGCATTATGTGGCTTTGCACAGCGATGTTGTAAACATACTCATCTCATATGACCGAGTAGCCCAGCGCGTATTTCAGAATCGGAGTATCTTCTTCCCCGGCAAGGGAGGAGGTCCTCTGTCGGCGTCTATGCTGGAATATGAATTTCATAAAGTATGGGACAGCATCAGTACAGCGAAAGCTGTCCCTTATGACTTCCGGCATAATTATGCGATTATGAACATCAACGCATGGACCAATAAAGGTTTTAATTTTTATGACAAACTCCTCTACCTGAGTAAAAGCATGGGCCATACGTCCTTGGAAAGTACAAAATACTACTACTCTCTTTCGCCAGTTATGGCGGATATCCTTGACAAGGAGAGCAGTGCAGATTTTGACAAAATTGTCCCGGAGGTATTACCGTATGAGTAAGGTAAACCAGGAGGCAATCGATATTGCCAAATATATTTCTTCTTTTCTGTGCGACTATGCACCCTCGCAGCTGACGAACAGCGAGAACACCTTGCACAGCTATGAAACCGCATTAGGGCTTGTTTGATAAATGACGGAATGCCAAACGGCGAGAGATTTTTTCGCTGGGCAAGGCAAAAATTCGCAGGAATCCTGACGGATTTCAAGAATTTTTAACGCGGCACAGCGGAAAAAGATCCGCTGTTTGGGCGTTTTGACATTTTTCAGACAAGCCCTAACTCTATACATTGGATATCTTGAAGATTTCTGTGGTATCAGCGCATCTGCTTTTTCCAAAAAATGTTTTGAGCAGATAATGATTGAAGATTGGTTGGAATGGTTGTCCTCGAAACGCGGGTGCAGTCCAGAAACCTGCAACAACAGACTTTCGTCACTTCGGACTTTCATAAAGTACCTTGCATCCAGAGAAGCGAAATACCTTTATTTAAAGTCTGATGCAGACAACGTGTTGCTCCGAAAAATCACGAAGAAGAAGGTAAGCGGCCTTACGCGGGATGCCGTAACAGCCATCTTGGCTGAACCTGATCAGCATACGAAAACAGGCATTCGTGACTTAACGTTCTTAACGGTCCTATATGGAACTGCGGCACGGTTAGATGAAATTCTTTCCATGAAAATCAGCAGCCTCCACCTTGACTCATCGAAGCCTTATGTCTACATTATTGGGAAGGGCGATAAGGTTCGCACTCTATATCTTCCCCCAAAAGCAACCGCCCATTTAAAGCAGTATATCCGTATATTTCATGGCATGAATCCTGCTGTCGATGCGTATGTATTCTATTCGCGTAATACTGGACCGAAAGGCAAGACATCGCAGGCTGCCATACGAAAAATGCTGAAAAAGTACGCAGTTTCTGCTCATGAGAAATGTTCAAATGTTCCCCTGGATCTCCACGCACACCAGTTCCGCCATGCAAAAGCAACCCACTGGCTGGAGGATGGAATAAATATTGTGCAGATATCATTTCTTCTTGGGCACGAGCAGTTGGACACTACAATGCGATATCTGGATATGACCACAGAGCAGGAGGTTGCTGCGCTTTCCACCCTTGAGGAAGAACGGCATAAAAATGTCAAGCTGAAGTGGAATCCTCAAAAGGATTCACTTACGGCCATATGTAACCTGCGCCGACTGAAAAAATAGTAAAATAAAATCAGCACCTTTCTGTGAAGAAAATGCTGACTCTTTGCAATATTTCTATAAAGGTGCTGATTTATAGAAGGTGCTGATATGAGGACAAATCAGAAGGTTCCGATTTCTCCTCCGGGATCTGGAATGCCATCGTCCGGGTGTTGTTGTTCGCCATGGTCGCCTTACCTCAGTTTTCTTTCATTTCGTAGTATTCGATTAACAGGTTGGTGATGTACTCCGCAGTGGTTTGGCATGCTGCCTCTCTCGCCTCGCTGACCTGGTTGTGGAGATCCAGAGGAAGCATAGCGCAAAGATTCTTTTTTCTGCCATGGTATGCCCTCCTTTACCGGCTCTTTTCGCGGGATCTCCATCTCCCGTCAAAAATCTCCTCTCTGGTGCCATCCCTCCAGTGGGTGTTGATCCGCACCCAGCCGTTGCGCTGGTGGATCTTGACGGTGATCCGGTCGTAGAATACGGAGATCCAGGCGTCCTCGCCGTTTTTATTCATGCCGGAGAAGGGGCAGTCGCTGCTGCCGTATTCGTCCATGATCTTGCACATGTCCTCGAAATCATAGGGGTCGAAGGTAATCTGGGTTTCTTGGCGCTGTGCCTGATGGTCTGGCGCAGCTTGTGGTTTTATCATGTATTGTTCCAGG
>CANRWA010000183.1 GCA_947643415.1 uncultured Clostridia bacterium
CACACGGTCAAAATAAAGAGTTATTTCCTGGCTGCCCTTCTCCCCGGATTTGTCTGTATAGGTGATCGGCGCAGTCAATTTGAGATAATCCCACATCTCCTTCTCCGCAATGGCACCGACTTTGCCAAATGTATATCCGTTATCTGCATTGACATCCTGGAAATGCTGCTGGAATTTTTCCTTTGCCACAGATTCATGGCAGCGGTTATATGGATTCCACTTGATCGCCTGTGTCAAAAGAATATAACCACCCACTAGGATCACGAAACGCACCAGAGCAGATACAACTGGCTTCTCCTTAAACCAGTATTTCTGCACGACCTTGTACCACAAAGGACAGACCAGAGTCGCCAGCACAACAAAGATAATAGGGTTTTCCCTTGCGAAAGCAAATGCCAGCGCCATCAACATCACAATGATGCCAATAAAGTCTGCCAGTATCGTTCCAATCTTTCCCAATAACTGCATTCTTTTGTCCATAACCCTACATCCTCCTTTGTATATCCCGTTTCATATCTCTCAGCATCTGTTTATCCTCCTTTGCCACACGGTAAGACTCTGTCATCTTCTGTATGGCGCGGTTGTATGTAGCATCGGAAAATGAATTCGGTCCCTTAATCACTGCCAATGTCTCTTCCGGAAACTTTGCATAGGCAGTAGCCAGCGCCCAGGCAATCCCCATACTCGCATAATATGCCTCATCATGGAGTTCATCCAGAACAGCAAGGACTCTGTCAATATATTCCGGAACCAGATACTGGTCCATCATCATGACAGCCACTACCCGGACTTCATACTCCTTCTGAGAATCCTTGTAACCCATAAGGAAATTCCAGAACGGCTCATACTCCGATGGTGTCAGCTTGATCGTTGAGCACACACAGTCATTGACAGACCAGTTATTGATTCTCGGTATAAAATCAGAAAAAAGTGCGATCCTCTCTTCAATGCCGATACGGGCATATCCGATCACCATCCCGGCGATCATCGTCTCCTCAAAATACAGATCCTCTGATACGGAAAGAAAAGCACGAAAATCCCCCCTGGCAATCTCTTTCGCTTTCTTACGCAGGATAGGAATCCGCACCCCTAACATATTTTCACAGCCAGGAATCAAACCCGCTGAGAATTTCTTATATTCATCCGCTGCCTCACTTAGAAGCCACTGTCGTAATTCGTCCAAAACTGCCTCCCTGAATAATCATTCACATTTCTCAATCACGCATTGAGTTCATTCCATTTGCACCTCTTTATTGCCTTCATAAATTCACTGCGGATCTCTTCATTCGGTATAAAGGCCATTCTTTTTTCCTTATTATAGGCGAGATAACCCAGATGGATCAAAAGAGTGAACACATCATCTTTATCTTCAAAAGTAACCATATCATTTTGAAAGGAAACTACATCAACTTCTATTGATTCGCCTGATATCATTTGGATAATGGCAGATCTCAAACCATCAAAATCCATGCTGATCAATGGCAGAATCGATTCATATGTGCCAGTCTGGGACCAGTAACTCTGATAAGTTCCCCACCGCATCACATTCACTACCGCCTGTGGATTATATAAATGTTCATTTCTAAGATAATATCCATCATACCAGCGTCTTACCTCTTCATAATCTCTGCCATACTGTTCTGCCAGTATCCTGACTTCATTCTCCGTAAAACCTACATAGGGAGCCAGCACCTCTGCATCAAGCATAGTAAACTCTTCGAAATTATTTAACGCTGACTGTGTCTTGAGCTTTTTGATCGGAAGAATACCTGTTAAAAAAGCAAGATGCAGAAACTTTGTAGGCTGGGCACCTTTAAACAATCCCCGAAGAAAATTAATATACTCTTCCTGTATAACCGTATTTTCCGCCTCATCACGAATCAAAACATCCCACTCATCGTTGATGATAATAAATTTTTTCCCTATCGCATTGTTTATCCCTGCTAATACTTCAGATAATGACTGGACAGAAGATAAAATGGCATCAGGGTAACATTCTGTCAATTCGGTGAGAATACTCTTTTCAATATAAGATACCACTTTATCTACATCTCTAATTGTAGTATAGCACCACTGCACATCAAAATGGATCACATCATACTGATTCAGATGCTGCCTGAAAGTATCTGTCTTCCCAATATTACAATCCTCAAACATCTTTTCTGAACTGCTGCCCCTGCTATAATAAGCAACAAGCATATCCGCTGTTGTAGACTTGCCAAATCTGCGTGGACGGCTGTTGCAGATCAGTGCCTGCTTTGTGTCGATCACTTTATTGGTGTAATCCAATAACATGGTCTTGTCAACATATATTTCTGAATTTAGTGCTACCTGAAAAGCACTATTGTCTGGATTCAGAAACATCCCCATATCCGCACTCTCCTTTCCACCCTTCCCGTGCATCAGGAATGTGGCAGCCCAACAACATACGATATAATGGTATTATACGCTAATTTGGTACAAACATCAACAGAAAAACTGCATTATGTTATTAAAATGAATGTGACAGCAAAAGATCCATCAGCATACTGGCCTGATAAGCTGTCGAGATAACTGGCAGACGACGCTCCGGACTCTGATATTCCTTCCCTGCGATTCGGTATCTCTCCTCAATCCCCCGAAACATCATCTCCTGTTCATACATCCTTTGAAGCCTTTTATCCTCCAGCCACTTCTTCTCCTGCCAATGCTTCCACTGTTCCTTCATCAGCTTCTTATGCCGTATCCGTCTGTCCCAGAAACTGTCCTCGGCCTTCTGGTCAAACAGTGTCTGCCCCTTGCCATTCTGGTATCCCTTGAACCAACTCTCACCATGATAATCCTCTTTTGTCGCCCCAAATGTATGCACGGTATAAGAGCCGCCGCAGAGGTTCGCCCATGGATCATGAAATCCAAAATTATATGACAGTTCATCCAGCACCCACTTTTCATACTCCGGATCATTCTGCATTGCCTCAAAACCACTTTCCGAAATATGAACCGCAATGGAATTCATATTCTGTGAAGGGTGAATCGGAATCTGTGATATTTTATCATAGATATATTGTTTATATTGTTCCCGTGTCATCTCCTTCACATTGACCTTTCCCACGTTCCCGGCATCCTGTGCCCTGTCAGCACAATCCAGTTTTTCTTTCACCTCATCAAGAAAATCTCCTGTCGTTTCTTTCTCCTCCTGTGGCACTGCATTCCTGACCAGATTGCCATATACCCTTGTCGCATAATCAGTATAAAAATCATTATTTCCTATCAATTTCACACTTCCTCTCATTCTTCAACATGACATTCAATACAAATGTCTTATCCTGTACTGTCCAGTCCACTGCGCCCCCATACCTCTGTACTGCATTTTTAATATTATACAGCCCCATTCCATGAGCCTCTTTATCTTCCTTATCTGTCTGCGGAAATTCCTGCTGGCGCTTCTGCCGCAGATGCCCATTAAAACTGTTGGCAATCTCCAGAAAAAACATCTTCCCCCTCTCCATAGAAGACAGCCGGATCCACCTCTGTCCTTCCTTCATTCTGCAGCATGCCTCCACTGCATTATCCAGGGCATTACAGAGGATCACTGCGATATCATAATTCTGTACCTGAAATTCCTTTGGAAAAATAAGCTCCCCTGTCTCCATTCTCAGCCCCGGCATAGAGCGGGATGCTTCATGATACTTTATGTTTAAAATCGTATCTGCCACTGTGTTACCTGTCCGAAAGCGGAACTCGATACTCTCCACTGTCTGTTCCATCTGTGACAGATAATCTTTTATCTCACCATTTTCACCCTCTGTATCCTGATCCACCAGTCTTGTCAATACCGCCAGATGGTTCCTCATATCATGTCTCACACTCCTCATATTTCCATAGACACGTTCCATCTCCCCGATATGCTCCTGGATATTTCCCATCTGTCTCTCCAATATAATACGGCTGCTCTTCTCCCTGTTCAGTGAAATCATATCCTGAAATAACTTTATCCCAGATTGTATAGAGGCAAATAGGAGAATCAAAATCGCCGGCACAAGGAGGAGCATCCCCGGATATCTCTCATAAAGAGTCAGGGGAATATTATCCTCCACCGTGATCATCAGCATACGCAGCAGATTACAAAACAAAAGTCCCGCCACTCCCGGTGTGAGGATAAAAAATAATTCTGTCCGGTGAATGCTATACTCTTTTTCTCTGTACCACCTGACTATATTTTTCAATCCAGTACGAAGCAGCAAAACAGTGGCAACAGACATTATGAGCTGCAGGGTGGTG
>CANRWA010000184.1 GCA_947643415.1 uncultured Clostridia bacterium
TGTCTGCTACCGATATAACCGTACAATTGTATTTCATGTAAGTTTTCCTTTCTTAACCTCTATTTCCATTAACTCTACAAACTGGAAATTAAAATTGCAGCATACCTTTTTCATCGTACTTAAAATCAGGTCCCCACGCGACTTCCCAGTAATATCCATCCAGATCTGTAAAGTATGCGTGATAGCCTCCCCAAAATACATCCTGCGGTTCTCTTACAATTGTTCCTCCTGCAGTTCGAACCAATTCAATGATCTTATCAACGTCATCCTTGTGTTCCACATTATACGTTAATGTAATACCGCCAAATCCGTTACCTATTTGTGGAGGATTGTTTTCGTTTATATCTTTTGCTAATAAGTCCAATGGAAATAATTCAAATTTTGTTCCTGGCGTATCGAAAAAGCATACATATGGATTATTCTCTTTGCAATCTGTCTTATACCCCAAACCATCTCGATAAAATTTTATCGCTTTCTCCATGCTCTTTACACCTAAACATACGCAAGTAATTTTATTCATTTATATACCCCTTTCAATCACTATTTTTAGAACTGAACAAAATACAATTTTACGCTCTCTGCGCCTTCCTTGTAAACTGAAAGCCGCCGAGTTTTTTACATAAATAAAATTTCAATTTTTATAACATTATGTATTCATAATCAAAGTTAACCGTTACAATTCTTTCATCATGCACAATGATTCTGGCATTGAAATATAAGGACCATAATTATTCATTTTATTAAATCCTACTTTTCGATATACATGGCACGATTCTTGTAGCAATTCTCCAGTTTCAAGAATCAATTTCCTATATCCTAGTTCTTTTGCCCATTCGATTAATTCAAGAACCAGCTTGGTTCCTATTCCTTTTCCTTGAAATTCATCTCTGACAAATACTCTTTTCTATTCAGTTGCATTGTCGATATCACCGTACTGATATTCTCTAATTGCTCCAGCACCAGCGGCTTTTCCATCAACATACACAACTACAACCTCTTTTATCTCATCAAGCTGATTATACTGTTTATATTTATCTCTCTTAATAACTCTTCCTACTCGCCTATCTAAATCCATATCTAATAACTGACAGTTCTCGATAAAGTCTTCATTTGTCCCAGAACATCTAATAAATTCAATGTCAGCCATATACAAACACCTCCTAAGTTACGAAAATCGGAAGTTATCGCTTTCCTTCTTTAATGAACATGATCAGTTTTTCTACATCATCAAATTCATCATAATCGCCAACGACACCTTCACGATGATATATAATGCCATTTCTCTCGTTACGCTCTAAGCAATCTAACAGCATTTGCTCCCCATATCTTTTAATAAACAAAGTAAAGCCATACTGTCCTTATATTTTTCCAGATTCAAGAAATTTTTCAAAATCACCATACAACTCACCTGATTCCACTGACGCAGCTTCAAGTTCTAAAAGAAATTTATATGCCGCTGTATGATTCTTGTCTTGTAGTTTACCAATCAT
Source organism: uncultured Clostridia bacterium (assembly GCA_947643415.1). GTDB lineage: Bacteria > Bacillota > Clostridia > Lachnospirales > Lachnospiraceae > Eubacterium_F. Next base: position 1,491 of record CANRWA010000184.1, read on the forward strand.
ATTCATGGAGTTTCCCTCCTGCAACTTCAAATCTGTCATTGTTCTTCATTGTACCATATAACCATGAATTTTCCCACCTGTTTCGCATATGGCTGTCCCTCAAAAATGTTCGCCTTGTAACCATTCTTCTGCGACGCCCAGCGGGTATGGATTCCTTCTCCGCGGCTAGAGTACGGCAGAAAGGGCGATATCATTCCTGTCTTTCATTTATTCAGTTATTATTGGGACGACGAGTGCCGTCCCACCGGTATAAACAAATTTATTCCATTGTTTTGATACGGTCTACAAGCGATTGCTTTTTACAGTAACGGATTGCCAAAAGGGAATATCCCATAGCAACAGCAAAAAGTGCGACGAAAAAAATAATTACCTGAACAATCGGAAATGTATAGTGCAACTTTCCAAAAACGCCAATTTGATCGAACAGCAAGCACAGACAGTATCCCGAAACAGTCCCAACGGTCAAAGTAATTATCATTGTTCCAAAAACATAGTAAAGGCTTTCTATTTGCAACATCTTTGCAAGCTGTTTTCCGGTTAGACCGATAGATTGAAGTACCCCAAACTCCTGCTGCCTTGATATTAAATTTGTCATAAGTGTATTGATAAGATTTATAATACCAAATAGCCCGATAAATATGACAAGACCATAAATCGGTGCTGTATATGCCTTCAGACTTTTTTGTGCAAATGCCAGGACATCGGTATAACTCTCAATTACCAAATCCTGCTTCCCACTTAGCGTATCAAATACAAACTGCTCTGCCAGAGGAAGCTCCTGTAAATCTGTTCTGATGGAAAGCTGTGTATTGAAATTAGTTACTTTACTGCGTAACACTTTTATCAGATCCGTTGGTAGAAAAAACAAATTACCATTATACTCATTTCCAAAGTCCACAGTTCCGGCTATTGTAAAGGTAATCTTTTCTCCCGTATCAGATAAAATTTCTATCTGATCGCCCAGCTTCAAATCGTATCCGTAAAATTTGGCAAGATTATTCTCGTTATCATCTACTAAAATACCATATCCCTCTACCAGAGTATTATAGTCCATTGTTCCGCTCAAAAGGCATGAATTATGATTAGCTATCTGTTCCCTAGATAATGCACCGATCATTTCATCCATGCTGCTCTCGGTACCAGCATTTCCGGGCAGAAAAATAGCAGCATATACGCCTTGTACCTCTTTTATTTCTGTAATTTCTTTACACTTTAGCAGTTCATTGACAAGTTCATCGGATAAAGGATTGTTCTCTTGCAAATGTGTCATCAATGTAACACGAGAAATTTGCTGCGTGCTATTATCATTCGGAGATAATGAAATGGTGATTTCTTTTTCACCGAACATCTGCCGTGCAATTTTATTTTCATCCACAGAGCAAAAATATGTTGCCCCACACATCAAGAGTATTCCGGTAAATCCAAGAGAAATTAAAGTCATAACAACCTTTTTGCGGTTCCTCATAAAATTGAGTTTTGCCAAATTCATAGGGGAAAGATTGCGTACCAGTTTTTTTGTTGTCATTTCTTTTGCTGTGTCTGTTGTAGTAGTAATCCGAATTGCCTCTATAGGGGAAACCGAAGCCGCAATTTTTACGGGTTTGTTAATAGATATCATAACTGCAAGCTCAGTAATTACTGTTACCCCCAGTATGCACATGATACTGTTGGGCCAGTACCAGCCTTTGGGAACAAGGGCATATCCAAGTACACATCCGAGTACACATCCGGCAGGAATGGACAGAAGTGAAAGTTTTCGACTTTCTTTCCATATCATTTTTTTGATTTGCTTTTTTGTCATGCCGATTACCTGAAAACGTCCATATTCTTTAATTTTTCCTATAACTGAGATATAGAACAGGCTATAAATTACCATTGAGCAGGCTATAACAATCAAAACGCTTATGGCCAGCACAATGAGCATATCTCTCGATGAATTATCAACAGTATCAAAATACGAGGAACTAAATGCTATCTGATTTTCTTCTATCCCATAGTTGCCAAGGCAACTACAGATAGTTGTTTTTAACTCCTCCTGGCTGAAATGTTCACTTGCCATAATGCGAAAAATACCCACATACGGGATAGATCCTGCATAGTAGGATTTTAAAAACACATCAGACACCAGAATTTGATAGTTTCGGTTACTGCCATCATCATTGATGATACCGCAAACAATATATTCTGTCTCGCCATTTTTTAATGGCAATACGATTTTCTCATTTAAGGACACACTATACCCGGTATGTTCCAGAAATGAAGAAGAAACCGCAACCTCATTTTCTGTTTCTGGCAGCCGCCCATTCATCTCAATGGAACGGAGATATAAGTCGTTGCTATCCCGATAGTTGATATTCAGAGTATAATCCTCAATACGAAAACTGTCTAAAGCAACTTCCATACCTGCCATTTCAATATTTGCATCATTAGATAGGATTGTTACCATTTGCGGATCAATTCCAATTACTGCCGCCTGATAACGTCCCTGCAAAAATGTTTTCGCTTCATAAGATTTACCAAATGTATATAATGCAAGCGTTGTCATAAGGCAGGCGGCAAGGGCAATCGTCACGATGATAAACACATTACGCCGTTTGTCCGCCTGAATACTCCTGTTCGCCAGCTTCTTGACAATGGTGCTGGTATCATTTTCAAAAGGCCATGTCATAGTCTGCCACCTCCTTATTCCACAATCTTGCCGTCCTCAATGCGGACAATCCGATCTGCAAGGCGGGCAATGTCGTTAT
>CANRWA010000185.1 GCA_947643415.1 uncultured Clostridia bacterium
TGGTTTTGTATACGGCAGTTGTGTTGCTGGCATTGGGGGCAGACGGGGCAAAATGCCCGATTCAGCTTGATTTGTGGAGGAGTTCCTATAATATTACCTTCTTTGAGGCATACCTGTTGATTGCCGCAGGCGGCTATGTAGGTACATTGTTCGCCGCTATTGTGTCCATGGTTGTATCAGCGGCGACGCGTTCCACAATGACGGCGGTCATCGTGCCGTTTCTGATATTGTGTGCCTTTCCCTTTTTGAGCAGGATTATTACATTGCCGGGAATCTGCTCATTCTTTCCGGATCAATTGCTGGAAGTGTACCTGAATATCAAGGATTTTAATCTGGTAGAGTTTGGGGGAAGGGTCATGAGCGTTTCGACCGTTATCATTCCGTTTTATCTCTTCGTGAGCTTGATCCTCCTGCCGATGCTGTATGGCGTCTATAAGAAGGCGGAAATAAAATAGCAGCAGGAAGTCCGTTATAAATTCTGGCATTTCGCATCAATCAACCTCACTAGCTGTTCAACAAGCATCAGGGCTCCGCCCAGCTTCGCTGGGTCCCTCCTCATCAATTGAAAAGAGCCGCTTGAAAATCAAGCAGCCCTAGTGTATAATCTAATCAGGAAGTGAACCGGATGCAAGATCCGATTTGCCCTCAGTAGGAAAAACTAATTAAAGAATAGCATCCACACTTTAGGCGGTAGGGATGCTATTTCTTTTTATGATTGTCTATGTAGCTCAATGCCGAAAAAATCACAAGCAAAAGCGTAAGTAAATCACTTAGACTTATCATAGGGCATCACCCTCTTTCATGAGACTAGAGGGCGAATCAGAAAATTGCATCCTGTTTCCTTTTCAATTACACAGTAAGATTATAGCATATGGGGATTGGGTGTTCAATGAGAATGGCAAGTGGAGGCTGCGTAAATTTATCTTCGGATTTTATAGTGTAGAATACACCTACGATGTTCAAAAGCATTAGAGTATTAATAGATATATGCTTACTATACGCTTTTCGGCTGCTTTATGCAAGACCGACTTTTCCATCGGAATCCTGTGGCTGATTTCTCTTAGTTCTTTTTTGACCAGATTTCAAAGTCTGTCAAGGCTGCTTCGCATCGCAGGCTCTGGCCTTGACAGACCCTGAAATTCTGGTCTCTTTGTTGATATGAGAAATCAGCCGTCCTGTCGTTTTCTCAAACGCTCTCTACAATCCCCATATATGCCCATTGAAATATACTGTCTTTTTATTCTGTAAAGACATATGATGGTTGATTGCTTCTGTATATTTTCCTAATTCCCCATGTCTGTTCTTCTCTGACTGCTGTATCTGTACACTGCTTAAAACTTCATATTCTGCTCCGGCAGCTTTCGGCAGGTCTCTCTTTTGGTATCTTACCAGTTCCAGCATATCACCACCATTTTTATCATACACACGAAGCTGCGACATTTTATCTGCCCCGGTCTGGCTCCAACCCATTGGTCGGGAACTCATGCGGTCCGACAGCAGATGGCTTACATGACCTTCCGTGCTGCTTCCCACCACTCCTTCTTTATGTCTCAGTCTGTATTTTGCAGCTGTCCAGTTGGATAAGATATATTCACTTGCTTTTTCAAGCCTCTTTAATCCGGAATCAGTTTCCATGCTTAGTTTCAGGCGTTCTACAACCTCTCTGAAGTCCTCTTTCGTTCCTTTTCTTATTGCATTTCTCAATTCTGCTCTTGCATCTTCTGCCGTGTCCAGCATATGGCTTGTCAGCTTCATGATGTATTTTTCTAAATGAAATCCATCCAGAACATATACCAGATTTGAAATCTGTTTCATTCCTGCCTTAATCCATGCACCTCCATCTGCATTTACATAAATTCTTTTTACCTTATTCAGTTCATAGTGTCTGTCCAGATAATCGTACACTTCATCCCATAATTCTTTGTTTTCATTCCCTTTTCTTGTCCCGCTGAAATAATACGGATTGATCAGCCGGTAACGCCTGCTCCTGGGTGCTTCTTTTTCTATCCCTTCATGGACATATACCAGTTTTGTGATCAGGCAGTTATTCTTACAGTGATTTTCGTTCTCTGTCAGATCTCCCTTTTTCTCCCGGAACTGCAGGGAAACATGGTCTTCATCTGCTTCGATGTACAAATAATCTACTGCTTTCTTTTCTTCTACAACGTCTTCGTTTTTAGGAAACTCCAGACGGTGGATTTTATTTTTTACAGTCTGCTTTCCCACACTGGCTGTCAGACTGCTTTCCTCTCCGCCACGACGGTATGACGTCTGCACCGCTTCTTTTAACAGATGTGCCTCCGCATCTTCTGTCAGCCGCTGGTTTCTTTCAAAACCTGCAATACGGTCCAGAAGGTATTCGCTTTTTCCGGTCTCTTTGTTTGTAAACAATGTTTTTTGAAAGGTTACCTCACCCAGGTAGGTAATCAGCTGTTTTGAAGTCCTAGATTCTATTACCCAGTTTTTCTTTCTTATAGGGCTTTTCCGTAACATCTCATCCATACTTTCCAGCGTTTCCTGTATCATCTTAAGCCCTAAATTATTCAGCTCATCTGTCAATCCCATGACATATTCGGCAAACTTGGTTGGCTCCTTCAAAAAATTATCTTCAAGTTTTTCAAATTTACTGATGCAATTTTCTTCAAAGTACTTTATACTGTTAATCATAAGGGACACCTTCCTTTGTATGTATTTTGGTCGTACTTAATACTTTATCACAAAGTTGGTGTCCTTTTCTATTTCTAATTAGTGTCTGCTGAGCAAACTGAAAACACTTGATTTTACTGACTTTTGCCCCATTTTCTGGTATAATGATTGCAAGGATTTTGACAAAAACAAATCGTTTTTCTTGCAGTTTTCTTACAGATTTTAAGTATAAAGGGGCTAAAACAATGTACAAACCGATCGACAAGTTACAGCATTCATTCCTCGATTTCAACCAACCTATGGGACTCCACATGAATCCGGATAACCGCTGGGTCAGACTGGCTGACCGAATCCCATGGGATGAATTCGAAGTAAAATATGCCAAGCTGTTTCCAAGTGATACGGGTAATGTTGCCAAGCCTCTTCGCATGGCATTAGGAGCCCTGATCATCCAGACCAAGTTCCAATTTTCCGACCGTGAGCTTGTGGAACAGATCGCTGAGAATCCGTATCTGCAATACTTTATCGGGCTTCCCGGTTTTCGGGAAGAAGCTCCGTTTGATGCAAGTACACTGGTTCTTTTCCGTAAACGCATTTCAGCAGATATGCTGATGGAAGTAAATGAGTATCTTCTTGCTCACAAGGAGGATGACAAAGATGACCATACTCCTCCATCCGTAGGAAAATCCGGTGATGATGGTACTGCAAAAGAAGATACAAACAAAGGAACGCTGACCCTTGATGCAACCTGTGCACCTGCAAACATACGTTATCCGCAGGACATCTCGCTTTTGAACGAAGCAAGAGAAAAGCTGGAAAACATCATTTACCGATTTTGTAAATGTTATGGTCTTAAGCTGCCCAGAAGATACCGCAAACGCGCCAGAAAAGAGTATCTTGCATTTGCCAAGAGCAGAAAGCACACGGCAAAGAAAATCCGCAGCGCACTCCGCAGACAGCTTGGCTACGTGAAAAGAGATCTTGGCTATCTGGAACAGTTCATGAGTGATGGATACGCCATGACAGGTAAGGATATCGGCCTATATCTTACCATCATCAGGCTGTATGAACAGCAACAGTATATGTATGATAACAGAATCCATTCTGTAGAGCATCGCATTGTAAGCATTTCGCAGCCATGGCTTCGGCCGATTGTCAGAGGGAAGGTCAAAGCACCTGTTGAATTTGGCGCAAAATTTGATCTCAGTCTTGACAGCGAAGGTTATGGGCGCCTCGAAAAAATATCTTTCGAGGCATACAACGAGAGCACCTGCCTGATTGAAGCAATAGAACGCTTCAAAGAGCGTACCGGTTATTATCCAGAACGTGTCCTGGCAGATCAGATATACCGGACCAGGGGAAACAGGAGTTATTGCAAAGAGCATGGGATCCGGTTATCAGGTCCAAAGCTGGGCAGACCAAGCGCCACAGCAAAAGTTGATAAAAAACAAGAGTATCAGGATAATACCGATAGAATCGAAGTGGAGCGCACCTTCAGCCTGA
>CANRWA010000186.1 GCA_947643415.1 uncultured Clostridia bacterium
GTATGGAGATACGAAAACAGAAGGGAAAGCAGGTGGGAAGATTGACAGTGACGGATAAGCAACATCAGGAAGATTTGCAACGTTTGCGTTTGCTAAGGCCAATTGATGATGATTTTATGCGGTGTCTTTTTAAGGATAACATTCCATTGGCTGAATTTGTGTTACGCATTATCACTGATAAACCTGATTTAATTATTACTGAGTGTGAAACACAGAAAGATATGAAAAGACTGGCCGGGGCACGTTCTATCTGTTTGGACGCATATGGAACGGATTTGGTTGGAAAAAAATATGATTTAGAAGTCCAGAGGCAGGACAAGGGAGCAGATCCACACAGGGCAAGATACCATTCAAGCGTAATGGATATAGAGAATCTTCATTCTGGTCAGGAATTTAAAGAGTTGCCAGACACATATACAATTTTTATCATTGAAAAAGATTTTTATGGTCAGGGTAAAGCTGTTTATCCAATTGAGAGAATCAACCTTGCAACGGGTAAATCTTTTGAAGATGGGGAGCATATTCTTTATGTGAATGGTGAATATCGTGGGGATTCTGCTATAGGAAAACTCATGCACGATTTTAATTGCACCAAGGCAGATGATATGAATTTTGAATTGATGGCAAACAGAACACGATATCTAAAAGAGAACCCGAAAGGAGTGAGCGAGATGTGTAAAATTATGGAGGATATGAGAATTGAATCTTTAAAAGAAGTTGCGCTTCGTATGCTGGCAGCTGGAAAATATGCTCTGGAAGAAATTGCGAGTATTTCCGGACTTTCTCTTGATGAAGTAAAGAAATTGAAAGCCGAAAGAACAGTGTAAACAGAACTGTAGGCCAGGAATCTAAAAAAGGTTCTTGGCTTATTTTTGCTGAAATTGAACTTGGACAAGAGGAATAAAAAGTCAATAAATTGTTTATTTGTAGTAATTGACATTGAACAAGTTATTTATGATTTCGTTAGATTAAAGTTTAGAAACAGTTTGAACAGAAATAGTAGAAATTTTCTCTCTGAAATGTAATATAGTTGCAAGAAAGGATAAAACTTTATGAAATGTGAATCTACAGATTTAGAAATCGAAACAATAGTAAATCGAATAAAAAATGAAGATATGGACTTGCAACCGGACTTTCAAAGAGGGGAGATTTGGACACTCAAGAAGAAACAAAAGTTAATAGATTCAATATTAAGAGGTTGGAAGATACCACCTATCCATGTAATACATAATAATCAATCCATAGATGAAGTATTAGATGGTCAGCAAAGATTAGCAGCTATACGAGATTTTTATGATAATATAATTTGTATTGACGGAAAAATTCTGCCTGAAAATTCTGAACTTATTCAGCTAGATGGTATGCATTATCGTGATCTTCCTAAAAAATGGCAAAGGCAATTTAGGCAATATAGTATTGTTATTATAAGATTAACAGAATATCAACCAGAAGAACCGGCAGAATTATTTTATCGTTTAAATCAGCCTACAACGTTAACGTCTGCAGAACAAAGGAATGCATATATTGGTATTACCAGAGATCAGGTTAAAGAATTGTCCAATAAGTTTGTTGCATTAGGAGCAAGTAAAGAAACAATTGGATTTTCAAATTCCAGGCTGGCTTACGATGAAATTATCTCAAAATTTTGTTTTTCAGTTGAAACTGGAACATTAAAGAAAAAGATAACATCTAATGATATTTCGATTAAATATCGTCAAGCAATACCTTTTTCAGATGAGTGTATTAGGATAGTTGCTAAAACTTTAGAAAAATTTATGGAGTGTATTATTGGTTGGAATGATTTTAAATATTCATTTAATAAAGCAACAATTTTTAGCTGGTTTGTTTTTATTCGTAGAAATTTGTCTTTGAGTGATACGGAATTAAAAAATGTTATTGGTTACTTTGAATTTTGTAGAGCCTTTATAAAAGGAAAATACCAAAAAGTAGATCAACGATACATAGAAGTTTTCTCTTCTTTGCAAAAGAGAAATTCATTTTTGAGATAATGCTCAATACTTTTAACCAAAGGTCTAGTAAGGGAAGTACAGACGCTCTTTCAATTATATATCGTGACATTATTATTACAGTTTTTAGAGATATGTTATGGGAAAACAAATGGCAGAAAAAGGAATTCAAATAATTATGACTACGCATTCGCCATATTTGTTAGAACATATAAAAAATGGTAATATAAGAATTGTGAGTAGAATGGGGAATATTGCTATGGTTACAAAACCTGATGACAATATGATGGCTGAAGACATATTAGGTGTTTCGCAAAATTATATGGGAACATTGTTTGTTGAAGATAGAGTTGCATATGATTTTGTTTCAATTATTTTAGAGGATAAGGCTCCATATATTTTGAAAAGATATACAATTGACATTGCGGAAGGTGGAGAAAAAGCAATTTCTTGTCGTCTTGAATTTCCGGCAAGTGATAGAATTAAATACGATTTTATAGGTGTATATGATGGAGATATGAGAAATCGTTTAAATACAGAGAAATTACAATGGAAATGGGTTTTTCTGCCGGGGAATAAACCATTGGAAGAATTATATAGAGAATACTTGCATAATGCAGAAAACATTAAAAAATTTTGTGATAGTATGGGAAAGAGCGATAGCCAGATAATAACAATGTTGGCAACGATTGATGGAAATGACCATCATGATTGGTTCGAAGAATTGAGAAAATTTCTCGGTGTTGATGGGAGAATGTTGGTTCGAGTTTTTTATAATATTATGCAAGATATGAGTGAAGGAATAGACAGTTTTATTTCAGACTTAAAGAGTTGTATTAATCATTAAAAAAATAATTAGCGTTAATGATTGTTGTTATATTGATAAGAGTTTAGAGAAATTATATTTTTTCTTCCAAGTAATGACGCAAAAACAGGCAGGTAATATAAAAGTTGATAGAAACACATAAACAAAGTTAATAAGCCGGGAACCTAAAAAACAGGTTCCTGGCTCTATTTTTTGCCCTGAAATGTAAATTTTTTGTGAATATGATTAAAAAGTCCTTTACAAAACGTCACTGGTGCTGTGGACTTGTACACCTGGTGACGAATACTGTGCCGGTACCTATGAGGAACTGCAGGAAATGACGGGATATGGCGTTTATGGCGAATGAGGGATATGAGATCGATGAAGAGATCATGCTGGACCATGCCCAGGCAGTGTTGGAATATTATGCGGGGGACGGATGGTATCGTGACGGACAGTGTTTTGAGTATTATTCCTGCTGGGCGTTTAACTTTTATGCGCCGCTGTGGAATCGGTGGTATGGGTATGGGCATCTTCCTTATGTAGCAAAGAAGTTTGAAGAAAATTCGAACCGTCTGATGGAGAGTTATGCAGATTTTTTTGACCGGGATGGTTTTGTAACTATGTGGGGACGCAGTAATATTTACCGTTTTACGGTGGTCAGTGCCTTTGATGGAGATTTTTACCTGGATCAGCCGATGGCCGGTCCGGGGGTGGCAAGGAGGATCTCTTTCTGGGGCACTGCTGCAGTTTCCCACAAGAGAAGATTTTATGTGGAATGGCATTCCGTCCATGGGGATTTAAGGACATTGGATGCATTGCCAGTGAGGGGAGTAACCCAGATTCCGGAAAATCACTTGTGGTCTATGCCTCAGCGGACCTGCATAAGCAGTATGGCGGCTGTGAACCTTATATATTTATATCACAGACAATAACGAAGGAAAGCCATGAAGATTTTTCGGAAAATGAAATGTTTCCAATAGAAAACATAGAATATACAGATATGGCAGGGTGCGGCACTTATGGCGAAGTTGGGATATTCCTGAAAAATGGTATGATAAAGCGGGTATCTTATGATGCCATGGAGGGAAGGCTGTCGATATAATGACAGGAGCTGGTATGGAATCCGCCCGCTTTGAAACAAATTTTTAAGCGATTGTCCTGAAATTTCACAAATAAAGATTGACAACTTAAACCATGGTGGTTATAATGATATCAGATAGATACAAGGAGGAATCAGATCATGAGAAGGATAACGATGCAGATTGCTTCTCTGGTGCTGGCAGCCAGCCTGTTTACCGGATGCAGTGTTACGAATACGGCAAGTGATACACCGGGAGCCAGCGGAGGCGCCGTCAGTG
>CANRWA010000187.1 GCA_947643415.1 uncultured Clostridia bacterium
GAAGCAATGGATTTTGGCCTGATTGATAAAATACTAAAGAAGCGTTGATTTTGCTCGTATCATTTGCAGGGGAGAACAAATACCTCATCAAAGAGCCGGACATACAGTTGCAGAGCCAACAGACTTGTGAGAAATTACAGTTTGTTGGCTCTCTTTATGTAAAAAACTAAGCTGTTTCTCCGTAAACTTTTTTCTATTCCTTGACCACATTTTGACTTTTGGTTTTTATAATGAAAGTCGAATCTAAAACAGGTAGGAGGATAGACGATGCGAAAGCGATTCTTATCATTAGCTATGATTTTTGTTTTGCCCTTTGCTGTGGCGGCCTGCGGAAATTATAACATTGCGGACGAGAATGCCCCGCCCCAAAATGTAGAAGAAGACCCATTCGCCGGGGCGCAGGAGGACGGAGATTTAGGGTTTCTCAGCCATGGGGAAGCCAGTCCCGCCAGAGCGGATGACCAGAGTGTTTTGCCTTATGAGTATAATGGCGGAGAATTTGTCCTGGATTATCAGTTTTCATCAGAGGGGAAATTGGACAGCATTGGCTTCCTGCTTTTTTTGGACGGAAAGCCGCAAGCCTACAAGGTGAACGACACGGGGGCGGAATATGAGTATCTCCACTGCTTCCGGACGTCAGAAAAGCACGAGGAGAAATTTTCCTTTGTGTTCACACCGGACACAGGGAAAAAGGGCGATGCCCTGAATATGACGGTCGTGAGCGTCACCAGGCCCGATTTCCAGCCTGATATGAAAGAAACCTCAAGCTATGGCTGGTATCATCAGAGTTTTGAAAGAGTGCTGAAACTGCATTTTAATGAGGATGCTCCGGAAAATGACAACATTAATGGAGAAAGTAAAACTGCCTTTCGTAATGTCAGCATTTCAGAGGAAAAAGTCACTTCTTCTTTTATTGAGAATGAGCTTGTGAGAGCAGGATGGAATGACGTTACGATGGATACCTTGGATAACAGTGTCTATTGGACGCTTGTCTATGACGGCGAGGTGGTGTATGACAATATCAACCTTACCGGGAAAGATACGCTTACCGTGCGCTACACCCTTTGTGGAACGCCAGGCGCAAAATATGGCATATCATTTTTCTTAAACCATAAGCCTATATCTTTTGATGGAGCGGTTTCCTGTGATGTCACATTAAGCAAAGGAAATGTGTGGATCATTGAAGCAACCATAGATACCGCTAAGCTGGATGGTTTCAATACTTTTTATGCGACAGCTGTCGCAGCGGACGGAAATTCAGTTACAAGTAAAACAGGTTCAATTTTATTATACAAGGAGGACTAAAAATGAAAACAAAATGGATGTGTATGATACTTATGCTTGCTTTGGCTCTTAATCTGTCGGCCTGCGGAAACAGACAGGAGAATGGGAACAGCTCTGAAAATGGAGCCATAAACATGGAACCGCAATCCCTGAAAGATGATTCATCGGAAAATACCGGAAATGAAAGCAGCGAAATGAACGTGATTGATTTGCGGGATAACGGCACAGATAAAAATATTATGGCGGTCAGCACGGTTAAGGATTCCGCTTTTTCAGGAAAGGTCAGCGGCTGCTATTATGCCGGTGGAAGCCGGATTATCGTTGCGGCGGATAAACTTTATCTTTACGATATGGGGAAAGGCGAAACAATCGCAAGTGCGGATATTTCCATGGGAGATTTATGCATACAGACCTTTACAGATGGCTACTTTGTTGTGGGCCAGGGAAAGGCTGGCGGCGGCAATGTTTCATTTGCTGCATCAGAAAGCGACGGTATCAATGGATACATACTGAATAAGGACTTTGCTGTTCAGGATACCATTTCCTTTAGCGGATTATTAAGTGACGATTTTATTGTGCAGATCACAGGGATCGCTGTTTCACAGGACGGAAAACAGGTTGCTTTCGGCGGACTGCAGGGACTTTATCTTTATGATACTTCTTCTAAAAAGGTTCGTACCATTCTGGACTATGACGAAGACGGCAGGGCAAATAATATTGGGATTGTATCTATGGACAGCCTTACCTTTACGGGAAACAATACTTTAGTCTATGTGGGTACAGCTACAGATATCTCCAATGGAGGAGATGGTTTTTCTGTCTATGGAACGGTATCCACAGACAGCGCAAATATCACTATCACAAAAAAAGCAGATTACCAGGTGGATACGGAAGAAATACAAAAGGGTGGAAACTTACTTGCCATGCCTCAGAGCTTTAACAAAAATAACGGCACACTGCTGATGCTTGATACCGCATCCATGACGGAAAAAATGATAACATTCTCAAGCCGCAGTGAGGGAAAAGACGGTGTTTACTGCTCCGGGCAGGGAAAATATGTGGCTACTGCTATTTTGGAGGAAAGCAGTGTTACAATCAACATTTATGATACGGCATCGGGAAAAAGTATCCATACGGAAACCGTTCAGGACAGCAACAGCGCCTATTTCATGCGTGTTCCTCAGATATTGATTTTAGATGAGTCCGGCACCTGCATCGTTGTGCTTGGACGGGGGATTGACGAGGTAAGCACCTTGATAACAACCTTTGGCTTTGCGGGGTGATTCCCTATGAAAATATCATTACGAAATGTTTCAAAGCAGTATAAGGGCAGGTATGCCCTAAAAGATTTCACCACGGAACTCACGGAGGGTGTCTATGGACTTTTGGGCGCTAACGGTGCGGGAAAGACGACACTGATCAATATATTTGTGGGTATTTTGGGAAGCGATGGCGGAACGGTTTTGATTAACGGACAGGATGCAGGAACATTGGGTAAGGACTTCCTGTCAAAAATCGGATATATGCCGCAATATCCTATCTTCTACCGGGATTTTACAGTGATGGATTTTCTGCTGTATATGTGTGCGCTGAAAGGAATCCCTGATAAGCAGGGAAAAAAACGGGCTTTGGAGCTTCTGGGCATTGTCAATCTTTCAGATGCGAAAGAGAAAAAGATAGGCGCCCTTTCCGGTGGTATGCGGCAGAGGGTCGGCATTGTCCAGGCGATGCTGGGCGATCCTGAAATTCTTATTTTGGATGAGCCGACAGCAGGGCTTGATCCCAGTGAACGTATCCGCTTCCGCAACCTGATCTCAAAATTTGCGCAGGGGCGGACAATTTTGCTGGCTACCCATATCGTTTCCGATGTGGAGTGTATCGCAAAGGAGATTATGATCTTAAAGGAAGGCTCCTTAATAACCCAGGGAACTATCGACACATTAGAACAGAATATTTATGGGAAAGTGTGGGAGGTGACAGTAAACGGGGAAGACGCTGCCAGACTTGGAAGCCAATATTATGTCAGCAATATGAAACAGCAGGGGGAACGCTTTTTAGTAAGAATCGTTAGCGATATGCTGCCGGCTTCAGACGCAGTAAAGGTTTCCCCTAACCTGGAAGATGTATTTCTGTATTACTTCCGTGGGCAATGAGTTAAGGGAGAGATAACATGACACGCTTAATCAAATATGAATTTTACAAATTATTCTGCAAGCGGTCAATACTTGTTGTACTCATATTGTTCAGTGTAATGAACCTGTTCAAAATAAACAGCGAATTCCACTCGTATTCCTACCTGGCGGACGGAAATGATAGCCGCAGTTGGAACAGCGTGTATTGGCAGCTTTATGAGGATTACAGAGGGGAGATCACTGCTGAAAAAATCAATCATCTTCTTTCCATATATCAGCCGTTAGCAGACGCTACGGCTGATATGACAGCAAGCACAGCCAAAGACAATCCGGATATGATGACGGGGAATATATACAGTGACCGGAATATCCTGGAAAAATACTATGTGGAGCCTATGGAATATTTCTATCATTATCGGACTTATGCGCTTCAAGTGGCAGAGAGGGCAAAGGAAAATGCCGCTGTTTACAAAGAACGGGGGCAGACTTATGAAGCACGTAAAAACAGTGTGATCTATCACCTTTATTCCGGGCGGAGCATAAAAGCCTTTGCCTATGAGGAAATATATAACTATTATCTGAACTATGATTTTTCGGGCATATTGGTTTTATTTCTTTGTCTGTACGGGGTTGTCAGTACCTTTGTCTGCGAAAAGGAAACACAGATGGATATGCTGCTGCTGACAAATCCGGGCGGCGGTAAAAAGACCACATT
>CANRWA010000188.1 GCA_947643415.1 uncultured Clostridia bacterium
CAGCCCATATACGTTATGCCCTGCGTTGCTGACAATCTTTGTCCTCTGGGTTTTTTCTTCATAATCGGGGGTCCCGTCATAAGACACCCCCCTTCTGCCCTCACCCTTCTCATACTCCACCAGTAGGTTCTTCAGGGCATTTTTATGGTTTTTCAGGACGGCTGCATTTACGATAATACGTCTCTCTGAACCATCGGAAGCGGTGTAATTCACCCAGACGGTATCTACCTCCAGCTTTTCCGTATATTCTACGGTAGCATGGCCAAGATTGGCTTCGTTGCTGTCATAGTAACGGCCCAGTTCAAAATCCATGCCGCCTGTCCCGTCCAGTGATAAATCATTCCGGGAAAGAACCAGATGCCCAGTGGCAGTGTCTACCCCATCGGCCGCTTCTGCCTCCAAAGGCGAACCGACAAGACGGTTTTCATAGACACGGCGGAACGTGTCGCCATAGGCAGCTTCCAGTGCCGTGTTGTACACCTCACCCACGGTGAGGCTCTCGCCCACGGTGGGGGTTTCCCCTGCTGCCTGGCATATACTGCTGTGAACAGACAAAATAGTTCCACACATCAAAGTGATGACTATTGTTCCGAATAATATCTTTCCTAATTTTTTCATAAATTCCAAACTCCTTTCTTCCTTAATCATTGCCTAAATATGGTATTTGTAAAATACCCCATACTATATTTTCTAATTTTTTATTCTGTCAATTATTATTCAGCTTTTTATTTCTTCCATCGTTTTACCTGCATCCAGTTCCTTCATCACTTCATCAAATGTATAGGTTTCATTCAAAAGCAGTATCGCCACTTCCACCCTATCCTCTTTTTTCAGTGATTTATTTTCCAGTTCCTGCACCTGTTCTTTCGTCAGACCCAACTGCTCCTCTGTAGTAAGAATCTCACTGTCCTTAACCACCTCTGACCACTTGCGCTTATCAGAAATCTTTCCCTTGGCTTTTGCCAGTTCCATCGCCTTTCTTCCGGTTTTGATAGACAGTTTCTCCGCTTCCTGCAGATCCCCTAAAGAATACCCATCCTTTTCCATCTGATATTTCTCGTTCTCTGGAATCGTAAAGAATGCCGTTTCCAGTTCCTTTGCTGTCTTTTCCCAATCTTTTGTCTTGATCTGCTGCTCTGCCACGTCTTCTCTGGACATCTCATAGAGTTCTGCGTACAAATCTGCCGTTTCCTGATCGGAAGCACTGAGGGAAAGGTAATTTTCCTCTCTTTGTTTCTCTACATTCTGTTCCTTCTTGTTTTGGTTATGATTTCGCATCATAAAATACACTGTTCCTGCAATAGCGAATAACAGGACCACCAAAATGCCTGCCAAAATCACTTTATGTTTTTTCACAAACTCCAATGATATTCCTCCGTTCAAAACAAGTAATAAATCTAACTTTGATTTAATCCAATATAAGCGTTCATAACAACATTCAGCAAAAGCATATTCATATATTGGTCGTTTCATGATGTGGCGTAAAACTTAATATTTTTACAATACAATTAGGACTTACCAGTTATGGGCATCCACAACTGGCAAATCCTCTTATACTTACTTTTCCTCGGAGTGACCGGACTCTTTCCGGTCACTCTTTTCCGTCAGGGTGGCTTCCACCCATGTAATCTCCACCCTGGTCTTTCCGTCAATCTTTCCCTCCACCGGGATGGACTGGTAGGTTTCAAAACTCTCTCCCCGCTCCAGACTTCCCGTGAGTTTCAGCACCAGCACACCCTTTTTCGGCTGGTATTTCAAGAGGGTAACCCCGTCGGCTCCCTCTTTCAGTACATCTTCTATTTCAAAAGAAGATGCGTTTTGTATCTGCATTTCATCGGGATTGACAGTTACAGTCACAATCTTTGCCTGTCCCTTTTTGAGATTTCCGGCTGTTACCTGTAGTTCGTAGGCTTCGCCTTTCTTTACCAGCATTTCCTTGGTGGTGGTCTGCACCTTGACGCTATACTGCTCCACTACATCCAACACACCATATCCGCTCATTTCCCCGGCAATGCTGTATACATCATTGCCGGATGCCACCAGTGCAGAATCTTTCTTAGTCAGATTCATGGCAGAAATTTGGCTCCATTCGTCCGCATAAGCATCGTATACAAGGACTTCTTTTGTCTCTGTCTCTTTTACCATGTAAATCTTACCGCTGATGACAGCAGATGCCTTGTATTTGTCAGATGTTGCAAATGGACATTCTGACCCTGCATCCTCAAATATGTTATCTTCCGGGAGATATTCCTGCCAGAACATCTTCTCCCCGTCTTCTTTTAATACAAAGACACGGTTGTCCACGCTGGCAGCGTCAATGATTCTGCTGGTGTCCGGCATCACTGCGGTTTCCCAGGTATCAGTCTTGATATTATATATTTCGGCTTTATCCGTTGCCCCTGCCTTTGTCCATGTATAAAGCTGGTCTTTGCTGACAGCGGCTGCCAGATTCGTTCTGCCCTCTGCCAGGTCTGCTTTTTTCTGCCACTGCTTTGTCTCTGTGTTAAATGCATAGACAGTATTTAACAGTTTTGCCATAACACTGGTGTCGGTCTGGCCACCAATGACAGTTATTTCATTGTTATAGGTAAACATGGCTGCCTTGCAGATTCCGGTTTCTGTGCCAGGATAATCCGGCAGAGTTTCCCATGTTTTCTTTTCGGTGTCGTATACTGCAAAACTCTTCAGGGAGCCTGTGGCATTTTCCCCGCCCAATACATAGATTTTTCCATCCAGTGCAGCGACGGAACTGTTTTTTCTGCCCTCATCCATTGGTGTGGCATACACCCACTCGGACTGGCTGTCTGTATTGAATATCATACGGGATGCTTCCCCTGTCAGGGAAGCATTTTCCCTTGCTGTCACGGTAAAACCAAGGATTTTTCCTGCGGTTTCGTTGTTGTATACATATTCATAGGAAGTGCCTGTTACAACGACTTCGTTGATTTTCTTTCCACTGTCATAGATGCAGACCAGATATTCTTTTGCCTTGTCTATGGCATTCCATGTGATGGTCACTTTGTCCTGCCCCTGTATAGCAGTCGGTTCCGGGATGGCAAAACGCTTTTTCAAGTGGAGGGTGTAATTCCCCGTCCCCTTATTTTTCACGTTGACTTTCAGGTATTTTCTGCCGTTATATGCCCCGGTAAAAAGGAAATTGTTATCTAAGCCGGAGTTATCGTCATAGCCCACCCGCTCCTTATTTGTGTCATACATGATCGCCTGGGTATCCATGGATGATTCCGTGTAAATATCGTAGGCAATACCCGGTTTGGTGTCGAAGTAGTAGTAATTCTCCTGTCCTGCATTGATAACAGAGCGGGTAATCGGGACATTTTCTTTCAGTTCTGCTGCTCCCTCAAAACCAACTATCTCGTAATGCACGGTAAAGTACGGATTCCTGTCCAGTTTCGCCTGATAGGAACCATTGGCATTGTTTGCTACCAGAGCCACGCCATAGTTGGCTTCTCCGACATACCATGCTTTGATGATATTTGTCACATCACACTGATAGCTGCCTGCTTTCTGTATTCCCACGGAAGCGGCTGCATTTGCTTCATACA
Source organism: uncultured Clostridia bacterium (assembly GCA_947643415.1). Lineage (GTDB taxonomy): Bacteria > Bacillota > Clostridia > Lachnospirales > Lachnospiraceae > Eubacterium_F. Next base: position 3,564 of record CANRWA010000188.1, read on the forward strand.
TCGGACGGTTGTTGTAGGTTAACTTCTTTACATTCCAGTTCTGCTTTACTTTATGGATGCCAATGTCAAAGGTCTTTCCCGCCCCTAATTTCAATGTTTTCTCATTTTTGATATGTAATGCCGCATCCCGGATCTGCACGTTTTTGTTTTTCAGTTCCGGGAGTGTGGACATTTTAGTAAATGCCACGCATTTGTTTGCCTGCAATAAAAGGGACTTATCATAACCGAAGTTGCTGTCTGGCGAGCCAGTGTAGGCAGCGCCTACTTTTACGTCCCTGCTGTGTTTGTCAGTGATATATGTCGTCCGGATTTCTACCGGGAATTTTCGCTTTTTACTGTTCCACCATTTTTTGTCCGGTGTCACTTTTAAGGTTTTGTTCTTTTTATTGTAAGAGAGTTTTACTTTGGATGTGGATACTCCGCCCGCATCCGTGATAACGGTATTCATGCGGGTAAACTTTGTCTTACCCTTTTTGGTCTTGAAATAGATTTTTTTGCCCTTCACTTTTGCTTTCAGTTTGGTATTCAGTTTGAACGAAAGGGCTTTTCTTTTCTGTT
>CANRWA010000189.1 GCA_947643415.1 uncultured Clostridia bacterium
AGGAAAAAGAAATTTTTTGTTAATTTAGGCTTGACTTTTCATAGCTGGTCTCCTGACATACTTTCGTTTTGGTTGATTCAACCCATTATTCCCTTATATACTTTTTCAGACGTACAGAATTGTACCAGATAAAAAGAAATAAAAAAGACATGATTAGCTGAATTGTCGGCTGATCGTGTCCCTGTTCTGTTTATTTTTGTTTTGGGCAGCCAACTCTTCACGAATAAGTATGGCATATCCAAACCTGATCTCTGTAATATTTCAGGTAATCTATCTTGTGTTTCCCTTTGTTGCGGTTTAAAGGGTACATATATTAATACATCAAATGTTGACTTTCTATTATTTAATAACTGTCTGCAAAATATATCCCATTGTTCATCAAATTCTTTAATCTTCATTTCGTCCATAGTAAAATAGCGAAGCAATTCATTCAATGCCTGTGCCGACCATCCATTATATATTGATTGACTAGCAACTATATTAATATATAACTCCATGTCTTCCATATTTCTATCAATAATCGCCTGTTTTAATTCATTCAAAGCATTCCGCAGATAATCTTCATCAATCCTTTTTATGACATAATTCAAGCGATGTAATATACGATTTCTATAATGAACAGCATCCTTTTCCGATTCTCCACTTAGAGCATTTTGAAGCCTATTGAGAATCGCTTTGTTGTATTTCATTAATACTTTATCCTGATTTGAAATAAATAAAAGTTCTTCCCGGCACGCCTTTATGTTAGCATCTGTTGTGAACAGTCCTGATTGCGTCTTTTTTATTACCTCTGCCATTTCCTTCATAGCAGTTAATGACGTCATAATTTTGTACTGATATATGTCCAATGTTTTTCTATTCATTAATTCCTGCCATCTTTGATAAAATGGTACCGCTTCTTCTCTTACACCACTATTGATCAGCATTTCATTGTTATTTCCACTTAACATCAGTACCTCCCATGCCTATTCACTTCCTATGCGTACAAATTTTAATTGACACGCCTTTAAATTCCATGTATAATTTCAATTAATAAAGGCATAATCATTTATGGATAGAAGAGGTATTTTCTTTAGCGGTGAGGCATAGCCCCTGCGAAAAGAATTACCTCTTTAGATATTTTTCATCTAGTTTTTCTTAAACAAATTATTTCTCCCTGTAACATTTACTTTATTTTCTCTTAAAATTCATAATATAACTCTGCCATTACAATTTTATTATTTATAATCTTTTTGAGTTCATCATCCTCCGTCAAAAGGCACCCTTGAATCAGCTTATCACTTGCACCCGTTATTTTTTTTATAACAGAATCACTTAAACCTGCCTTGAGAAGTTGTCCAATTCCATACTTGACAATACTTGTTACACTTGTCATCTCTATTAAAGTCCCTAAATAGTCAGGAATCCCAGAAGAAGATGTTATCTCTCCCCATGGTTCTCCATTCCCATCTATGAAAAGCAAGTCATCATTGCTCTTTACTTTATTCTGAAAAACAAATTTCTGCACCTGCTGTAACTGTCTTGACAATTTGGGCGGCAAACGAAGTTCAAAGCCATTTACTATAATAAAACCATAATATTCATCAAAATTCTCCCATTTGATTTTTCTCAATTCACGATATGTGATCCCATAAAGCATCATCATTTTTATTCCGATAGCCGCCATTGCTTTCTTAAGATCCGTAGCCCCTCCCCATTCCGTATCTTCAAGCTGTTCATTGGACCATGCCAAAAGCTCTTCGGCTTGCATAAATGTCAAAGGCTCCTGCTCAACTATGCCCGCCAGTAAATCACATTTCTCAATATATGCCATCATTCGTTTCATATATGAATTTTCCCGCAGGCGGTTGAAAGAAATTGCATCATATAATTCAGGATTTGTAATATCTGTAGTCTTTCGGATGTAGTTAAAAAACAATCCTACCACGGTGGCATACCGTTTAGCCTTTGTCTTGCTCTTATATCGCTGTATATCTTCCACATTATAAATCAGGCTCTGTAATATAAATTCAACATCTATACCCTTAAGTAGAATACGGAGTGGTTCTCCCGACAAAGAATTTCCCCAATGTATTTCCAAATATTCGGTAAAATTCATTACATCACTTTTATAATCCGGATATTCTGTTATAAAGTCATCAATTATTTTTTGGTAATTCATACAATTAGTCCTTTCCAATATTTTATATTATTATACGTTTGTGCTTATTATATGTCAATTGCAATATATAATCCGATAATATTTCGATTTCATATATTGTATACTTCGATTTTCTCTCATATTTTCTTATATGTATCCGATAAAACATTGGATTATAACTAATTAATAAAACGGAGAGCCACTCAAACTCTCCGCTTCCTATCCCTCACCTTACAATACACCACCGCCACTGCCGTACTCACAAACGTCGCCACAATCGCCGGCGCAATAATCCCCGCCGGATTTACGCTTCCGTACTGCTGTCTGTAAGCAATCATATTCACGGGAATCAGTTGCAGGGAAGAAATATTCAATATCAAAAACGTACACATCTCATTACTGGCAATTCGCTCCCGTTTCCCTTTCTTCCCTCCCACAGTTTCCACACCGCCTTTAGCAGTCCCATCCGCAGACACATACGCCGGATTTCCTCTTTCGCGCTCCAACTGTGCCAGCGCCTCCATCGCCTTAAGCCGCCCTTGTGTCAAGTTAATGACACGAAATTTTTTGTAATTCTTAAAACTGGGATTTATTAATTTCCCAATATCCTTTTCTACTAGAACCTATACGAATAATCATTTCTGATTCACGCAGTTCTCTTATAATACGGCTAATCTTTCTGGTACTCAAACCTGTCTGTTCACTCATTTTTTTTGCTGTAATATCAGGTTCTTCTTTCAACAATAACAATACCTTATCTCTATCACTTTGATTATCGCCACTTATATCGCCATTATTATCGCCATTGGCGACAATTTCATCATTAGCAGATAAAGAAAATGGAAAAATAGCTTTTATAAAATGATCCGATATTTCAAAAATACTACGGTCATATGATTGCAAAATCCTACTCATACCAGATCCTAATTGTTCAACTAATCCCAAGTCCTTAAATACCCGCATCAATTCTCTATTTCTAGGCATGCTACTACAACTGAAAAAATCTTCTTTACTTTGCCCTGGAATCAAGCCCCCATACGATGTAATCTCTATCCTGTCACTGAACACCTCGAATACAGGCGGAATTTCCCGCGAAAAATCATTATGCACAACAGCATTGATTAACGCTTCTCTTAACGGTACAGATTCAACAAGATTCTTTTCAATCCTTTTTGTACTAGTCACTTTTACCTTTGTAACATTTTCTATTTTCATTTTCTCCAAGACATGATTTGCTGCCTTAATCAATGAGCAATATCCATATTCTTCATTTTCAACCAAGTCTACTTTCGTTGTTCCAGTATATTTTGCAACTTTAATTGACACTCCGTTTTCATCTGCCAGCAAATACGCTATATAGTTATATTGTCCATCAGGAGTAAGCAATTCAAGGCTGTTAGCAAATTTCCTATTTAACTCAAATCCCCTTTCTTGATAGTATATCTTTAACTGTGCAAAAGTAAGGTCTTGTCTGGGAGATGGAATATTTCGCAATGTTGTATGTATTCTTTTTGCGTACAGTTCGTCTATTAATGTAGTAGACATTGGCTGAGTCGACGTTCCAAGCCTCATATAACACCCGTTCGGTGACATTCCTTTACTTTTGATATAATATGGTTTTTCAAGGCCGCTGGAGACAATTATTTTAGTTATCGGAATATTGTCTACATATTCAGTAGCAATATCAAATAACCCAAGCGTTGATGGTAAAATATTATTCTTAATTCTATCAGCAATCTTTAACTGCATAGAATCTAAATCAGAATTTTTAACTGGATTTCCCTTGTCATCAATTCCTATATAAAGAATGCCACCCTCACGGTTATTTAAAAACGCCACTATTTCTTTTTCCAATTTATCATTTAAAGTCGCCTTTAATTCAATTCGATTACTTTCTTGAAACATCATTATCCTTGTATGATGTTTATAGAAGCAAAAACACCATAACTTCCTTTCTTTTTAAT
>CANRWA010000190.1 GCA_947643415.1 uncultured Clostridia bacterium
TGCCGTTTTGTTTTTGCTGGGCGAATATGTCATGGGCCAGGTCGTGGGCAAAGATGAAAGATGCGGACTTTTGGATCAATGAGGATGACATTCAGACGACTGAAGACGGTAAAGCGTTGTTGATTGAGCAGACTTATGGAGGGAAAGCGGATTGGGAAAAACATTTTAATTATCTGCTGCCCTTTTTTAAGGATCCCAGATATATTCGGGTGGATAACAAGCCTGTGATGTGGATTCACCGTACGGATTTGGTAGAGTGTCTGGCTGAAATGATAGAATATTGGAGATCGTTAGCAATAGAGAATGGACTGCAGGGAATCTATCTGATCGGTTCTTATTATCAGCCTGAAGATGCGGATATATTGGACGCTGCTGTTATTTATGAACCAGGGGAAATACTTCCGAAAGTTCCATATTCTAAAGTTGAGGGATCAGATGCCGCAATATACAGTTATGATACATACTGGAATACCAGTATTAAGCAGGATTATTCCGATAAGAAAACATACTATACGGGACTGGTGAACTATGACGATACGCCCCGGCAGGGCAATAATGGACATGTGATAAGCGGCACGCCCGGGCAATTTGAGAAATGGCTAAAAAGGCTTCTTAAGAAAAGTGAGGATAAAGGAAATGAATTGGTCTTTCTTAATGCATGGAATGAATGGGGGGAGGGAAATCACTTAGAGCCAGATGAAAAATACGGCTATCAGTATCTGGAGGCAATCAAAAAGGCAAAGCAGGAGTATAAAACAGTCAGAACAGAGGAATTTCGTGTAACCCCGTTATCGGACGAGCAGATACTGGAGTTAGATTATTATAGGAATGAATTAGAAAAGGCGCTGGTAAATGTAAGAATTTTGGATCTATTGATAAAACTGATGAATCGCGGGATACCGTTAGCGAAACATCCGGCATTTGAACATGTGTCGCGTGTAGCAGTCTATGGATATGGGATTGTTGGAAGATTATTAAATGTTTTGTTGGATATGAGCAATATTAAAGTCAGTTATTTTGTGGATAAGAATGCAGATCAACTGGACGAAGAAGTTGCGATCATTCCATTGACGGACAATATGCCGGAGACGGACTTGATAATAGTGTCTGTGCCGAATTATTATCATGAGGTAGTGGATCAATTTCATAAGCACGGCATATCAAATTACATTTTAGTAGATGAGATTGTGAGCGGATTAGAAAGGCTGTTTCCCTATGATTAGTGTTGCACATAAGTTAAAAGACGCCTGCCGTCACCATAATATATATATCTACGGAGCGGGAACATATGGGAGGACTCTTTATGCTTTCCTGAAAGAACAGAATATCGGTCATATTGAAAAATTTATTGTGAGCCGTGCAGATCAACAAAGTGTTGTTCTGGGGAAAGAAGTCATTGCACTGGAAAAATACGTTGTGCAGAGAGCCGTTGCCAGAGTGCCGGACAAAGAAGATATAATTATTGTCGCCGTGTCAGAGTTGTATAGTGCGGAGGTAGTCTGGGAACTTGAAAATAAGAAGTTGTATCATTATATAACACTCACCGAAAAGGAATGGGATGTTATTAAGGACGAGACTTTATTTAGCTGCATTGTTCCGCAAAAAAATATTGCTGTTTTAATGTATCATAGAATTATAGACTCTAATTATAATTTTTGGAAACTGAATGTTTCTCCCAGAACTTTTGAGGAACATATCAGGTATATCAGTCAAAATTATAAAGTTTTGAGATTAGAAGAGGAATGGAGCAATATAGTTGAAGCGGATCAGAAGTATGTTGTGGTTACGTTTGATGACGGCTACGCAGATAATTACAGGTATGCACTGCCGATCTTAGAAAAGTACCATGTTCCCGCAACAATCTTTGTAAGCACAGATCTGATTGACACGGATGAAATGTATTGGTGGGATGAACTGGAAAAGATATTTTTGATCGATAAGTATAGGGGTGAATTTGTATTTGGCGGTGTTTCCTATAAGATTTCGGATGCAAATGACAGCAGGGATGTATGTGTCAGGATCAGGAATCTTATAAAAGATATGGATCCGGCAGAACGAAGGGGCAATTTGGCAGATCTCCGCTCTCTGCTGGGATTAGAGCAGCCGGAAACATCCGAACTCAGATGCGTGAATACGCCGGAGTTAGAAAGAATGGCCAGGTCTCCGTATGTAACGATTGGAGGTCATACAAAATCACATTTGTCCATGGGTAGTTTTCATTCAGAGAACTTACTTCGTTTGGAGATAGAGGAATCATTAGGTATCCTGGAAGAAAAAACAGGGAAAAAGATAAAGGTGTTTGCTTATCCATATGGAGGGCCTAAGGACAGGTGCGATTTGGCAGATAAAATGATAGCTGACTGTGGAATAAAGAAGTCCATGCTGGTCAGGAATGGAAATATCAGTGTCGACGACGGGACATATAACCTTCCCCGCCATATGGTCTTCGAAGGCGAGGACATGGAAAAGAAAATCAGAAAAATATGGGGGTTGTACGGATAATGAAAGAAAAGGTGATTTTATTTGGGGCCGGGAACTTGTTTGCAAAGCGCAGGGAACTGGTGGAGAGGAAAAATGAAGTCATATGTATTTTGGATAACCATGCAGAGAAGATAAATTCTTCATCTGCCAGAATATGTCTGCCGGATGAATTACTTCGTCTGCCGGAAGTACCTGTCATTATAATGTCGGATTATTTTGTGCCGATGGCTCTTCAGGTGAGTAAAATAATTGGAGAGAGTGAATGCAGTAAAAGAATAAGGATCGGAAAGGTCTATTATCCGGTAGAGGAAGAAGAAAAAATACTGGCAGATGAAATCTTGCAGATAATTGTTGAATCAGATCAAGTATATTGCGTATTGGATAACGATTTCCGGGTGTTATTGGATGAGAAGACTTATTATATAATGGATATATACCGTGCAGTATCACGTAAAAGGGATATATTGCTTGACAAATTACTTTCAATGAAAACGAAACCCATTGATGCTTATTTTGGAAGAAAAAGGGGGAAACCGGTAGACAGATATTATATTGAGAAATTTCTTGATGAGCATAAGCGGTTTATTTCTGGAAGATGCCTTGAAATTGCTGAGGATACTTATACAAAACAGTTTGGGGAGGATCGTGTAACGGATTCGGTCATGCTTCATGTTGAAGGATGGGGAAACAATGTAGTAAAGGGCAATCTGGAAACAGGAGAGGGAATCGAGAAAGAGTTCTGTGACACAATGATTGTTACGCAGACATTGATGTTTATATATAATGTGGAGTCTGCTGTAAAACATATTTTTATGGGACTGAAAAAGGGAGGCTCTGCTCTTATTACAGTATCCGGCATATCGCAGATTGCACGATATGATGATAATAACTGGGGAATGTTCCATTCATTTTATATGAGCGGTCTGAAAAGATTGTTTTATCCTGTATTTGGGAAAGAAAATGTTGAGATCGTCCATTATGGAAATGTTAAAACGGCTATGGCATTCTTATATGGAGCCGCATGTGAGGAATTACGGGAAGAAGATTTTTGTGCGAGCGATATGGATTATCCTGTGATATATGGTATTCATGCAAAAAAAGGATTATAAATAGATTCTTGTATTTTTGATTGATGGAAGATACAGGATGATGAACAAGAAGGAGGACAGTTTGAGGATTGTTGTTTTTGGCCTGGGTGAAATATACAGTAAGGTAAAGCATTATTTTTGTAAAAGTAAAGCAGAGATTGTTGCCTTAGTTGACAATAGCCAGGCGCTTTTGGGGACTCTGGTGGATGGGCATGCCGTAGACGATCCGCAGAATATCCGGCGTTATCAATATGATTTTATAGTAATTACGAGTCAGGCTGCTGTGGAAATGCGCAGTCAGTTAATCAAACTGGGGGTTCAACCGGATAAGATTATTCATTTTCTGGATTACATTGGAAACATTTCAATAGAAGTGCCTGTCTGCAGAACGGATGTCTTGTCTGAGAGTGTGTTGATATTGTCAAATAATTTTGGGTATCATGGCGGTCCCGTCACAAG
>CANRWA010000191.1 GCA_947643415.1 uncultured Clostridia bacterium
TGATCAGAACAGCAATCTCCGTTTTCCGGCTGCGCATCCACATGGCAAGCAAAAGTCCTGTTATCAGACTGCCGGAAGTTACCGTCAGGGCGAAAATCAAAAACGTAATTCTGCCTGTCTGTCCGATCATCATTTTTAATTTTTGGAATGTATTATCTGTTATCCCAATCGCAGCCCTGTCCTGATACATTCTTTCCAGCACTTCCTTTGTATCCGTGAGCTGCTCAGGATCATTTACATACACTGCCACATTTAAAAAGCAAGTCCTGCCGGACAGCCTGTTCACAAAATCTGCCGTTCCATAAATCTGGTTTTCAATGCGGTTCACTGTCCGCACATTTTCGGTCTGGCTCCGTTCCATCCCCGACAGGAACAATCCGGCAACGACCGCTTCCTGCTCCCTTCCATCCACCGTTTCAAACACAATTTTATCGCCTAACTGAATTCCATTATCTTCTGCCAGAAACTGATTCACTACAATATCTTCACTTCCCTGTGGATAATTCCCCTCTGTAATCCGATAAACTTTATCCGCAAATGGGCTGTCTTTCTCCAGTTCATCGTACCCGTGAACGGTAAATGTATTTTCAGAACCTTCACTGCCTGCAACCGGGATACAGGTTGTAGAACCAACCTGCATCTCCGATATCCGGTTGAGCCAGTTTACATTGGGTTCCTCTTCAATTGCCTGCATATCTGTTTCTTCAAAAGGGTGATCCGCCTCCATGCTCTCCAATATTATTTTGCTCTCTGCATTCTTCCGAAGTTCTTCTGCCAGCCCTAAAGATACTTTCCGTATTCCCAATGTGCCTAAAACCATGCTGTTAATGACCAGAAACAGCAACAGCAATAATACAGACTTCATCTTTTTTCTCCGGATATAGCAGAGCGCTCTTTCCAAACAACCCATCCTGACCTCCTACTGCCACCTTATGATAACAACCTTGTCAGCAATCCATTGTTTATCATCCTGACTGGTGCCGAATATATTCACATCCGTTTCTTTCTTGATACTGTTTTTGTCAGTGTCCTCTCTCGAAATTTCTGTCTGCGATCCCATGCTGAAATATATAACCTGAAAAATAACATCATCCGCATAAGTTATATGAATGTTCGTTTCTTCCGATTCATATCCCGGAGCTGCAATACCTCCCTCCATTGAGCCATCCTCATTTATGATCAGTGTCCGAGGTGTTATGGTGCATCCCGCATCTGAAAAATCAACAACTCGCCCGCTTAGATTTGCCCCGTCATAAAATACACCTTCTTCGTGATTATCTGCAATCTCGCCGCTGTTTTTCGCATCAGTGTTATTCATATCTTCCTGACCGCCCTCTGCCTCATTGCTGCTGTTTTTTCCATCCGCCGCAATTTCCTCGTTATAGCCGCTCTCATTTGTCATATGCACATCTGACGGCTCCGGCTGCTCATTTTCTTTTCCTGCACATCCCGCCATGCCCATACACAAAACCACGGACAAACAAAGAACTCCTGCAGCTTTCAACATCTTTTTTCTCATCTTCCATACCTCTTTTCTTTTTATTTGGCTTTTTGCCCGTTCTATGTTTCATTGAACATATTCAAAGAATAACATCCGGCCATCCTAAAAATCTCCTATTTCATCACCCAATATTAAGTATTTTTTAGAAGATTTTTAGGAATTGTTTTGCTATACTTAGTATAGGAATCTGACGGATTGGAGGCCGCTATGAAAATTCTATTATTAGAAGATGACAAATACCTGTGTGGCAATATAAAACAGCAGCTTACAAAAGAGGGATATATCGTGGATGCCTGCAATGACGGAGAGGAAGGTTTTCTACTTGCCTTAGACCAGGGAAACAGTTATGACCTGGCTGTTATTGACCGTATGCTCCCCGTTATAGACGGCCTTGCCATCATAAAAGCAATGCGGAATAAGAAAATACAGATTCCCGTTATTATCATTACCGGGATGTCCGAATTACAGGATAAAATTGAAGGGTTGGACAATGGTGCTGATGATTACCTTACAAAACCCTTTCACATCAGCGAATTATCTGCACGAATCAGGGCATTGACCCGCAGGCCGGCTATTATGGCCAGGCAAAACTGTCTTACTTACCATGATCTTTCCCTTGACATTTCAAAAAGACAGCTTGAATGCAGAAACAATCATTTGGTACTGACACCGACAGAATTCCATTTAATGGGTATCTTTCTTGAAAAGCCGGAGATCGTGCTTACGAGGGAGCAACTTATACAAAAGGTTTGGGAAACGGATGCAGACGTGGAATCAAAGAATCTGGATAACTACATCTATTTTTTACGAAAACGCCTCCGCACTGTCGGAAGTGAATGTGTCCTGGCCTCTATCTACGGCTCCGGATTTATATTGGAGGTAAAGCATGGTACAAAGCCTTAAAAGAAATCTTTATTTTTTGATGGTTGGCTCCCTCATGTCCATCTTTTCTATCGTATTCTGCCTGATGGTCCATGAAAATATGAAGGCAAAGAGGAATTCGGAACTGGCTTACTTTAACAGGATGACAACCACCCTTGTCCTACAATTAGAGCATGAATCTGATTATCAAACATGTTTAAACCTTTATGAAGAAAGGCGTGATATGTATTTTCAGCTTTCTTCTGATACCGGGCGTTCTCTTTACCAAAGTGAATATTTAGGAGACAACACTGATATTATTGATACCTTTTTAACTACATTGCTTGGTACGGAGGGCGATTTTACCTTTAGTCCATCCAGCTTGAAAGATTATTATTACAGCAGGCAGAGCGGAGCTTATACCATCGAAGCGTTAAACGGAAAAAAATATTATTGTGTAAACTGTCTGGTTGTCACAGATTATGGCAGCATATATACAGTTACCGCAATAAAAGAAAAATCCAGCTTTGCCACATTGTTAAAACCGAAATCCGGATATTATTTCTGTATATGGTGCGGCGTCCTCGTTTCTATTATCTGCCTTTCCAAAATACTGATCAGAAAGGCTGTAAAACCCACCGAAAAAGCCATGCAGAGCCAGAAAGACTTTATCGCTGCCGTTTCCCATGAATGCAAAGCCCCATTGGCAGCGATCCTTTCCTCCGCTGAAATGATTGAATCTGTACCGAATATTCCAGATACTGTTACGGATCATGTACGGGTGATTGATGCAGAGGTATCACGAATGTCCCGGCTTATCCGTGATCTGCTCCTGCTCTCATCCATTGATGCCGGAAACTGGTCTTTCCACATGGATGAGGTCAATGTTGACACGTTATTGATAAACCTATATACAAAATTTGAACGTATCTGTAGAAAAAAGGATATACAATTACAGCTTAATATACCAGATGAATGCTGTCCGCCGCTTTATTCCGATGCAGACCGGTTAGACCAGATTATCAGTATTTTTCTTGATAATGCGGTTTCATACTCACCGCCCGAATCTGAAATTTCATTAAACGCATCTGTAAGAAAAAATGAATTGATATTTACCATCATAGATCATGGAATCGGAATCAGCGAAAAAGAGAAACCATTTATCTTTGATCGTTTCTATCAAAGTGACAAATCCCGTACCCAAAGGGAGCATTTTGGACTCGGACTTAGCATCGCAAATGATTTAGTCCATAAACTGGAAGGAAAAATTAAACTGTTTGATACGCCTGGAGGAGGATGCACTTTCAAAATATTTCTTCCCTTAAAACAGCAATAGATGGCATGGAACTACTATTCTCCAAAAATAAGAAGTACAAAATGAAAAGGGAGCCAGTACTGCTCCCTTTTCATTTTTACGCTCTCGCCCTTAATGTGCCAGCTATTTAATTTTCATATATCCCTTTCAGCGTAAACTGGTCTAAGATATGCCCGTCCATTTCCCGGTGAAGTTCATTCAGCAGAAATCCCTTTTCCAACTCCAGCATCTTATCCAAGGCATACACATGAAGTTCATATACGTGCGGCTTATCGGGCGGCGTCATCCCGCCGTAATAACAGGAAAGCTCCGTGGAC
>CANRWA010000192.1 GCA_947643415.1 uncultured Clostridia bacterium
GGGCTGGTGTCAACAACGGTATGGCTTTTTGGGGGTATCTGTTCTTCCGGGGCAGCCGGTTTTTCTATTCAGGCAGCCCACTATTGTTGCTGCCTGTTTATTCTGACGTCTAATAAATCTGATTGATTGTCACAGAATTAACCGATATAATGACATCAGCATATAGAAAGAGAAAGTTCCAGAGCACTTTCTTTTTGCAGAGACAAGTGTTCCGGAACTTTATTAAAACCATGGTTATTATATCAAAATATATAGTAAAATACAATCGGGAAGATGATTTTTTTCTGTAACCAGTGAAGAAGACAGTATCTGTCCATGCTGTGGGAACCCGCTTAAATACAGGGACCGCAGGCTGCGTGTCCATAAAGTTGCCGGCGGAGGGAAAGAATGGTACCAGATCAGGCGTTTGAAATGTACGAATGATGAATGCGGAAGGCTCCAAAATGAGCTGCCGGACTGCATGTTCCCTTATAAACATTATGATGCCGGGCTGATAGAGGATGTAGTGGATGAAGTTGTCAGCGGGGACGATCCTGAAACAGAGAATTATCCCTGTGAAGGGACCATAAACCACTGGAAATGGTGGATGAAGATGAATGAGCAGAACATAGAAGGCCGGATAAGATCATCAGCGCACCGCTTCCTGGACTTTGGGGACGGGTTCCTAAAATCCATGGGTTCTTTGCTGGAGGAACTGAAAAAGAGGATAAGCCCCGGCTGGCTGAAGGCGGCTGCCAGGTTTATATATAATTCAGGAGGGCGGTTAGAGCCGTACCCGCAGACGGCCTGACTTGTGCACCTGCTTTTGTTCGCTGTCATCTTTTTTTAAGTGTATAGTTATCTCCAGAAGGAGGTAATGCATATGCAGAAAAAAGAAATCAAAAAGTGGCAGGATGAGGAAGCGCTGAAAAGGTACCGTATGATAGCGCCGCTGCTGGATGAAGGGCTGGATGAAGGGAAAAGGCGGCAGATGCGGGAAGAAGCCGCCGAAAAAAACGGCATATCCAAAAGGAGCCTTTACCGGTATGAGGCAGGGTATCGGGACAACGGCTTTGAAGGGCTGCGCCCAATGAGCCGGACAAAGAAGAGGATGCAGAGGCTGCCGGATAACTTTGATGAGGTGATGGAGCAGGCAATGCAGCTGAAACGGGAAGTTCCAAAGCGCAGCGTGCGCCAGATCATAAAGATTCTGGAGCTGGAAGGATGGGTGGCGCCAGGGGTTTTGAAACAGTCCACAATGCAGAGGCATCTGTACGAAGCGGGGCTTGGGAAGAAGCAAATGAAGCGGTATGCAGAAAAACGTGAGACGTCTTCCAGGCGGTTCTGCCGTCCGCACAGGATGGAACTCCTGCAGGGTGACATTAAATATGGACCGGACATACGGACAACGGACGGGGAATTGATAAAAACGTATTTGTCATCATTGATCGATGACCATTCCAGGTATATCGTGCAGTCAGAGTTTTATGATAACCAGAGGCAGGAGATTGTGGAGGACACATTCCATAAGGCAGTCTTAAAGGCGGGAAAGTTTGACTGTGCGTATCTGGACCATGGGGTGCAGTATACAGCTTCACATCTTGGGAAGGCGTGTGCGAAACTGGGGATCCGTATTGTCCATGCAAAGCCAGGTGCGTGCCAATCGAAGGGAAAAATTGAAAAATTCCACCAGAAAGTTGACCAGTTTATAGCAGAGATCCGTGTGGCGCATGTGCATTCTGTGAAAGAACTGAACAGTAGATGGAAGGTTTTTTTGGAACAGGAATACCAGAAAGAGGCTCATGCGGGGATCCGGGAGTATTATGAATCTTACGGCGCAAAGGTCCCGGCATGCGGGATCACGCCGGAGCAGGAATGGATGAGGGATGCGAGGGGCCTTATATTTATAGATGTGTCTGTAGTGGCGGATGCATTCCTGCATAGGGAAACGCGCAAGATTGATGAAGCGGGGTGTTTTTCTTTTGAAGGCGCCAGATATGAGGCAAGCGCGGCCCTGGCAAACCTGGAGGCTGAAATTGCATATGACCCAATGAATACGCAGACCATCATGGTTTACTGTAAAGGGACGGAGTCGGTGGCTGCGCACCGGATAGAGATAGGCGCCTATGCGTCAAAGGTTCCGCCTGTGCCTATGGGAATGACGGGAAGCATCCCTGAGACGTCAAGGCTGCTGGACGCCCTTGAGAAAAAATACAGGGAAGACCACCGCCAGATGGCGCAAGTCCTGTCTTTTGAGGATTACGGAAAGGAGGGCGGCCAAAATGTATGAGACTTTTTTTGAAATGGAGCATACGCCGTTCACCAGGGATATACCGGTGGAGAGGCTTTATACATCGCCAAAGATAGAAAACGCCCTGGGGAGGCTTGTTTATGTTGTGGACCGTCAGATGTTCGCGGTCGTGACGGCGAATCCAGGATGCGGCAAGTCCACGCTGATACGGATGCTGGACGGGAGGCTTGGCAGGGAAAAATACCTGCTTTTGTACCTTTCGGATTCGAAATTGACGCCTCGGTGGCTGTATGCGGGGCTTTTAGGGCAGTTGGGCCTTGAGGCGCATTTTTTCAGCGGAGATTCCAAACGGCTGCTGCAGAAAGAGATCGGGTCAGTCTGTGCGGAACAGAAAAAGAAAGTTGTCTGCGTGCTGGATGAGGCGCACCTTTTAGGGAAGGACATGCTGGAGGAGCTGCGCTTCCTACTGAATTATAAATTTGATTCCAGCAGCCCGATGTCGCTGGTGCTTGTTGGACAGACGGAGCTGTGGGAGCAGAAGCTGAGGCTGCAGGCTTATACAGCCATACGCCAGAGGATTGACATGAACATTGTTCTGGGCAGGCTTGACCGTGCAGAGACAGGGAAATATATAGCAGCGCACCTGGCATATGCAGGGGTAAAGCAGGACCTGTTTACCAGCGGGGCGGAGGACGAGGTATATAAGATCTCAACAGGCATACCAAGGATGATCAACCGCGTCTGTGAAAAGACCCTGCTGTATGCATACCAGCAGCAGAAACGTTTAGCGGATGAACATATGGTAAGGTTCGTTGCGGACCATGAGATGCTTGGAGGCATGGAATGAGCGGCGGGCCAGCAGGAGGCATCCTGTTTCTGTGTACAGGCCCTGCGAAATGGGAGCCGGATGAAAGGAGATGGAGCGGGGAAATAAAAATAACCAGGCGCAGCGTAAGCATGGTGGAGTTTATAATTTATGGGAGAAGCAGCTGTATGAACGGCATAGTTGGAAAATATATGAGTGGACAGTATATCTGTATTCCTGATATAAACGTGGGATGCCCGCTGAGCAGATTTTCGGACATATTTTGGAATAAGCAGAGGCTGTCAGCACATATGCAGGAAGCAGATGCAGTAACAACAGCATATGCCCTGAAAGCATTATCTGAATATTTAGGCACAGACTGGCTGTAACAGTATTTGACTATTCGCAAAAATGATATTAGGCGAAGTGTGCGGAAAGAACAGACAATTTAAAACAGAAGGCGGGAAAAGGCCGTCCGGAGAGTTCCGGGCGGCCGTGTTGTGTGAATTGTGCAGGAATGAGGAACAATTCTGGGAATGGATCAGAACTGTGGCATCGAGAATTGACAGAAAGTTCCAGACGGAGGTATGGAAAATGTAGCCTGAATGGTTGATATATGCCAGAAATGAACAGTTGTATATACAATTAGCTGTATGTCAGGAAAATGGGAAAGTTTGAGACAGTGAATGAGGTTAAATCTGTGACAGCTCATGAAGTTATTAACAGGAATTTATGGACAGTCTGAAAACCATTGAGGGCAAAGTCAGAGCCGTCCTGCAAGAGAATGAGGACGCCAGAAATGACGACATGGTGCTGTACCTTGCCCTCTGCAACCTTTATCTGAAAGATGCGGGAGCTATGCCGCTTGCCCAGATACTTTTGAACCATAAGGAGCTTGGCTTGCCGAGCTTTGAGAGCGTGGGCAGGACACGCCGCAAATTGCAGGAGAAATGCCC
>CANRWA010000193.1 GCA_947643415.1 uncultured Clostridia bacterium
TTTTTGGAATTTATTGTGCAGTACACATGACAATTTGCCTCAAAGTGTGAATGCGTTAACATCTGCTGCTCCGTATCCGGAAACACTATGCCGTTATCGCAGCGTCAATGAAAATTCCTTGAAGCAATTACAAGATAATATATTGTGGTTTTCTTCAGCGGACTATTATGATGACCCCTTTGATACATACTTCCAAATCA
Source organism: uncultured Clostridia bacterium (assembly GCA_947643415.1). Taxonomy (GTDB): domain Bacteria; phylum Bacillota; class Clostridia; order Lachnospirales; family Lachnospiraceae; genus Eubacterium_F. The sequence goes on from CANRWA010000193.1 coordinate 201, forward strand.
ATACAGACAGATTTAAGGATATATATGATTGCATAAGGCCAATTTTTGACGCGGACAATACATCTTTAGATTGCCTTATTGATACAATGGCAACCTTATTTGACATTGTCCCCGACACATTTAAGGCCGGCCTATCTAATACAACACCAGACTTTCAAAAAATGGATAGGCTACTAAAAGACATGAGAGAATCAGTCAGACGCAAACTGTTTTCAATTTGTTTTTGTGAGAATCCTTTGAATGAAACACTTTGGATAAAGTATGCCAAGAATTATCATGGTTTTGTTCTCATATATGATTTTAATCAAAGAGAAACGGTTATATGCGGGACGGAGGAAAAATGCAGAAATTGTAATACTGCATATACAGAAATGCCCTTTATATATCCTGTTTATTATTCAAACTCTCGATATGATGCTACAAATTATGCACTGTCATTATATGTAGTTGATATGGCATTAGGCAAAGGAATAAATATTCCGCAGAGCACGATAGATTTAATTATGGCTCAAAATATGTGGGAAGCAGAGCGAGTGACTCTAATAAAGAAGAAATGCCATAAAAATGATGAAGAGTGGAGAATGATTAGACCACGAATGCACGGGATGAGAACATTTATAAAAGCAAGGCCCCGAAAAATTATTCTCGGTTTGCGTATGCCTGAATATGAAAGAAGATTGGCCATCTCTGCAGCAAAAGTCGCAGGCATTCAAGAAATGCACGAAATGTATATAAATGATTCAGATGAACTGGACAGCAGGCCGATAACTATGTAAAGTGACCAGGAAAGGAACAGCTTTGGATGAATAATGGTGAATTAGTTCTCTATGAGGACATCTATTCCGAAATAAAGGAAACCCTCCTGCTGTCGCGCAATCAGGCATACAGCGCAGTTAATTTTGCAATGGTACAAGCCTATTGGCAGATCGGGCGCATCATCGTAGAGCATGAGCAAAACGGCAATGCGCGGGCCGATTATGGAAGATCTGTCCTGCAGGAGTTATCCAGCCGTTTGACCAAGGACTTCGGCAAGGGTTTTTCTGTGCGGACATTGCAGCAAATGAAGAAGTTTTATGTGATGTTTCCAAATACGAACGCACTGCGTTCGCAATTGACCTGGACGCACTATCGGCTCCTGCTGTCAGTGGAAAATGAGCAGGCAAGGCAATGGTATATGGACGAGGCAATTGCTTCCGCATGGTCGAGTCGCCAACTGGAACGGCAGATTTCTACCCTATATTATGAGCGGCTACTTGCAAGCCGAGAGCAAGTTTCTGTAAGGGCTGAAGCTATTGAACTTACAGCGCCTTTAGCTGCGGAAAATTTCATCAAAGACCCATATGTGTTGGAATTTCTTGACCTGAAAGATTACCCAGCCCTGCGGGAGTCGGATTTGGAACAGGCACTGATTAATAAATTGCAGGAATTTCTATTGGAGTTGGGACGCGGTTTCTGCTTTGTAGCCAGACAGAAGCTGATGCGCTATGAAGATGAGGACTTTTATCTTGACCTCGTGTTTTACCACAGTATCCTGAAATGCCATGTGCTGATTGACCTGAAAATTGGCAAATTGACGCATGGTGATATTGGGCAGATGGACAGCTATATCCGGATGTTTGATGCGTTATATAAAAATGAGGATGACAATCCTACTATTGGTATCATACTGTGTTCTCAGAAGAATGAGGCAATCGTCAAATACTCTGTTCTGAACGATGTTCAGCAGGTTTTTGCTTCACGTTATCGTTTTGAATTACCCACTGCGGAAGAATTACAGCATGAAATTGAAGCTGAACGTAGAAGGATTGAGGAAAAGGAGGGCTGAGTATGTCTGTTACCAAGCAAAACGGAGATATTATATATGTTATAAAATCCCACTGTAAATTCGATATAATCACATATCTCAAAATATTCTAGCACAGGTTTAGGTGAAGTCATTATAGGATTCACAGGTGTTATATTATCCCTGCTATTAAGAGCATAGGACTTAATCCTCTTTGAGTAGATTAGACATAAAAATGGCATTCAAAACAATACGGTTAACTGCCTGAATTGCTTTTAAGTTTGACGTAGTAACATTGTTTACATGAAACACCATTTGTATCGCTGGGGAAATTACAGATGGTGTGTGAATTAAATCACAGCAATAAATATCCTCAAGTTTTTCCAGTATGCTTAGGCTGACTTTCCGTTCTCCAGACTCATACTCTGATAACAAACTCTGATCAATCCCGAGTAATGAGGAAATATCTCCTTGAGTATATGCCAACTTTGTGCGCAGTCCCTCCAATCGTTTACCCAAAGATGCTTCTTCCATAAAATAGATACCTCCTGCTGAAACTATTATCCGGTTACATTTTTAAAATTTCCGATATTTGACAAACGATAAATAAAATTGCGTGCATGAATAGGTTGACTATAACGCTTCAGTAATATTTTAACTACCACACTGCAATTCAACGGATCAAAGCTTCTCAATCCCCTTCAAAAAAATCTCCCATTCGTTTATATAGTTCTGATATGTAGAGTTACTTTTATGAGGCGAACGGCCTATACGCGCAAGCATTTTCTCTATTTGCCGTTCGGATGGAGTCTTGTTTTTAGGGGCTGGTACTACATAAAATCTCTTCCAATACCGATTCATGGATCTGCCCCATCGAGATGCCTTTGGATTCTCTTTATGGGCCTGTGCGGTCACCACCTCTCCATATGATACACCAGCACGGATTGCCTCAGCGACATTGTTGCCATTTTGATGGTAGGCATCTAGAACAGCCTTATAGATACCTTGAAAGACAAACTGATTAATCACTGTAAGCAAGCTCTCAGATCTACCAGCCGCCAAGTGTTCCTCCATAGCGTTTAAAGCTGCAGAATGACCTTGGGTGCGTGAACTACGCAAGAGCGCAGCCATGTTACTGCTCACAATGCCCCTCTGAATTAAAGCAATGCCATTAAGTTAAGCAGGAGAAACCAAATAGCAGCAATGAGAGGGGAAGGTTATCGAGAGGGGACATACATAGGGGAAATGCGGTTTTCGGCAATGATGGGGCGTGGGAAACTGCGGTCTGGTCGGCAGGGCAGAAGCTTTCGTTCCAAGAGGGGCAGTACGTCAAGAAACCAGCCCCGCAAAGTTTGGCAACAGAGATAAACCGCATCAGAGAAATTGACGCGGCGTTTATATTTGGAGCTGCCCCATGCGGTATCCACCTCCCAGGCAGCGGCCTTTGTAAAGTTGAAGATAATGAAGGCGGAAAATATCTCCTGAAGGATCAGTTCGGGCCGCTTGGAATGGAGGTGGACCATGCCCACGGTATACTTGAGCTACCGGATAGAGGTTTCAATTCCCCAGCGTCTGGCATAAAGACGCCGAAGCGCCGCGGGAGAGAACTGGGTCTGGTTCAAATTAGTGATGAAGGTCTCCATACTTCCGTCCTTCAGCCTCAAACGCACAATTCTGGCAGAAAACGGATAGAAACCGGCGCTGCCAGGTTCCAAGTAATCAAAGGGCACGTTGTTCGGGAGGCGGCAGTACGCTTCCGGGACAGGGATGCCGCGCTGCTCCAACTGCCGCCGGGTGAGCCGTCCCAGGGTGATATGCACCGGCAGGTCGAATTCGGGCTGGTCGGGCAGCGTGACCCCGTAAGCGTATGTCCGGTTCCGATCCTTGAGGCGGATCAGATACTTCCAGCCG
>CANRWA010000194.1 GCA_947643415.1 uncultured Clostridia bacterium
CTGTGGCAGAAACAAGCCACAGCCGGAAGAAAAAGCTGGTGCAGGCGCATTTCAGAAAAGAGGATGGAAAGCAGGCAGGCGGTGAGGGCAGGACAGATGATTCCGGCCAGAGGAATACCCGGTATCGGGAAACAGAAGGAAATGCAGGGGAAACTTTGGATTCCGCCCGTGAAAGGATTCGGAAAAAGCAGACACGGGAGCAGATCAATAACGAACAGAAAAAACAGTCCTCCCGTCTTTCTTTTGGTGACGATGAAAGCGGCATGGTGCATGGCGCTGGCATGGGGATTGGCAAAAAAGCTGCATCTGCGGCGTCCCATTCCATGTCAGCCTATGCACACGGGAAGGTGCATGAAGCGGAGCAGGATAATTCTGCGGCAGAGGGGGCACACCGGGCAGAGGTCATGGCGGAACATTCTTTGCGGAATGCCATGCGTACCTCCCGCCGGATGGTGCAGCGGAAGCTCTCCCGTTGGAGGGAATCCCCGGAAGGGGAAGGCGTGAAAAGCCGCCTGCAGTTTGAATCTTCGCAGGAAGCAGCAGAATCCATAGGAAAGCAGTTAGAAAAAACAGGGCAGGCAGAGAAAACAATCCAGAAAAAGTTCTGGCAGAAACAGCGGATTAAAAAATCTTATCAGGCGGCAAAGCGGGGGGAGCAGACAACAGCGGAGGCGGCAAAAGCCACACAGTCCATATTTGACAAGGTAAAGAGCAAGGCGGCATCCGTCTTAAAAAATAATAAGGGGATATTTGGGGCAGCGGCAGTCATAGGGCTGCTTTTTTTGATGCTCTCTGCTGGCTTGTCAAGCTGCAGCGCCATGATCGAGGGGGCGTCCTCCAGTATCATTGGTTCTACTTATCCAAGCACGGATGAAGATATTTACGATACGGAAAATGCGTATGCGGCATTGGAAGACGCCTTAAACCGCCAGATCAACAACATGGAATCCACCCATCCGGGGTATGACGAATACTGGTATCAGGTAGACGAGATTTCCCACAATCCTTACCATTTGATCTCCTACTTTACTGCAAAATATGGGGAGTTCACTTACGAACAGGTAAAAGACGAAGTGGAGGAAATCTTCCGGGAGCAGTACAGCCTGTATGTGGATGAAGTCAATGATACGGTAACGGAAACAAAAACCGTCCGTGTCGGAGAATCTTTGGGGCAGGTGGTAACGAGTGGCTACTGCAACTGTTCCATCTGCTGCGGTGCATGGGCAGGCGGGCCGACGGCCAGCGGCGCATACCCTACAGCAAACCATACGATAGCGGTGGATGCCGCCAATCCCTTTGTGCCGATGGGGACAAAGGTCGTAATGAACGGCGTGGAATATGTGGTGGAGGACACAGGGGCGTTTGCCCGGTATGGGGTGCAGTTTGACGTTTATTATGACAGCCATTCCGCTGCGTCTGCCCACGGGCATCAGACCTGGGAAGCGTTTATTGCGGACGATAATGGCAGTCAGGAAGTGGAAGTGACCACGACGGAAGTGATTAACCGTCTGGAGGTGACGCTTACGAACCACAATCTGGATGCCGTCCTGCGGAGCCGTATGGATGAAAATGAGGAAAAGCGGTATGACCTTTACAATGGGACTTACGGCAACCGTAATTATCTATTTGACGTGGGGAGCCTTCCCGGTGGCGCCGGTGCGGATGGATATGGGTATGAAATCCCGTCCGAGGCATTGTCGGATGAAAAATTTGCAAGGATGATCCATGAGGCAGAAAAATATTTAGGCCGTCCTTATGTATGGGGCGGGGCTTCACCGAGTACGGGGTTTGACTGTTCCGGCTTTGTCAGTTGGGTCATCAATAACTGTGGGAATGGATGGAACGTGGGGAGGCAGACGGCGGAAGGCTTACGTGGATGCTGCGCTTATGTACCGCCTGCACAGGCGAAGCCGGGTGATTTAATATTCTTTCAAAACACCTACCCGACATCCGGCGCAAGCCATGTGGGGATTTATGTAGGCAACAATATGATGATCCACTGCGGCGATCCGATCCAATATACAAACATAAGTTCACCGTATTGGCAGCAACATCTACTCGGATTTGGACGGCTGCCATAAAAATGCTGTCTGATAATAATTAAGTTTGACAATATGAAAATAAAGTATGACATTTTCATAAAAAGGTGTGACAACATTTATCACAACGAATGACTGATAAAAAAGTATGACAACCACAAAGCAAAAATCATAAAAAAGCCTGACAATATCAGGATAAATACCATAGGTGGCAATGTCATAAATCAGAACGTGGAATCGTTACGCTGACTAGCTTGGAGTGCAGAGCATTTTAGGCTTTTCTATTGTCAAGCTATTTTATCACAAAGGCACTTATAAATGTAAGACTTTTTTATGAAAGGACAAATGTCTTTTTGGAGTGATAATAAAGTTTGATAAAAACACAGGAGCGATGACAATTATATTTGATAACAGAAACCGAGGTGGTGAACATGAACAAAAAATTACACCGTGTCCTGGATGAAATCCAGAAAACGGAAGAAAAGATTGCCGCATGGCAAGAGCATTTAGGGGAGCTGAACGTCCAGAAGGAAATGCTGGAGGATGCGGAGATTATAAAGAGCGTCCGTTCCATGCGGCTAGGGAGCCGGGAGTTATTGTCTGTCCTTGAAGGCGTACAGAATGGGACGATTAAACTTTCAGAGAAGCCGGAAATGACGGATAGCTCCGATAGGGATGAGAATACAGAGCCGGATAATCCATTAAAATCAGCAGAGGGCATTGGTATGGTGGAAACGGCAGAGAGCCGGACGGAAATAGCAAAAAACACAGCAGAGGGATTATCTGCAGAACAAGGATTGCCGGAGAATACGGCAACGGAAAGGGAAGGTTTTTAAGATGAAGGATAAAATCAAAAAATATCTGATGGTGGTTACAATGGCCGTAGGGATTCTGTTCTCTGCGGCCATGCCTGCATTGGCGTATACGGGCGGAGCAGAGCAGACGGAAGGTGACTGTTCAAATGCAGGGACCGTCACCGGGAATATCAGCGTGGAAACAGAAGATTCAGAGGATGAGCCGATTACAGAGGAACAGTCAGATACAGAAGAATCAGAGGACGAGGAATCACAGGGCAGGGTGCAGGGGACGCCGTTCTCTGTGCCTGGGAACGGGCAGTTGGTGGATGATAAGACAGATGATGAAAGCAAGCAGTTTTTAACCGTGCAGACCAAGAACGGCAATACCTTCTTCATGGTATTAGACCGTTCCAACAATACGGAGAATGTCTATATGCTGTCCATGATTGATGAAAATGACTTGGCAGAGTTTATCGGGGAAACGGAAAAAGAGCCGGAACAGGAGCAGCCTTCCGTAGTCATCCCGGAAACCGAACAGCCATCTGTGCAGGAGGAACCAGAATCGGAAACAGAGGAAGCGCCGGAAGAAAAGAAAGGCGGCATGAATACAGGCGCCCTGCTTGCGGTGATTGTGCTTTTAGCTGGCGGCATCGGCGGCTATTATTATTTTAAAGTGCTGAAGCCAAGACAGGACGAGGACGAAGCGGACGGTGAGGATCTGGAATTTTACGACGGCGGCGCATACGTCAATGAAGATCAGGAAGATTCTGATGAAGAAGGGGAGGATGAATAATGTTTTTAGTAATCGCAGAAAAACCGAGTGTGTCACAGAGCATAGCCAGGATTCTTTCCGCTACGGAACGGGAGGACGGCTATCTGTCCGGGAAAGACTGCATTGTAAGCTGGTGCCTGGGGCATCTTGCAGAATATGTTTCCCCGGAGCATTACGATTCTAAATATGAAAAGTGGGAGTTTGCCGATCTCCCCATCGTGCCGGAACAATGGGAGTTAGCCATTGCAAAAGATAAGAAAAAGCAGTTTGCGG
>CANRWA010000195.1 GCA_947643415.1 uncultured Clostridia bacterium
CGCCGGAAAAGCATTAAAGGATGTGGAACAGAACGGCATGGAAAGGAGTGTTAAGAGGTTTGAACAAGATAAAATTATTTTTCGTTCACAAGATGCTGGAGAGTGGGAGGAAAAAGAGCAGGAAAAAGGAGCCCTGGCTGGGAAAACAGTTTTTTGTTCCACGGGCGGAGGGAAAGCCGGTGGAAGTAATCCTGTATGAACCAAAGGCAAAGAAATATACGCCCATGCCGGTGATGTTCAATATCCATGGCGGAGCATGGGTTGGAGGCGATGCCTCGGCGCTGGATGAGCAGAGTCAGAAGATGGCGGATCTGTTGTGTGCATTTGTTGTGAACATTAATTATACAAAGGTAGACGCAGAACCCTTTCCCTATGCCCAGAAGGAAGTAGCGGATGTGGTGCGCTTTTTTGGGGGGAACACGGCGGAATACGGGATTGACAGGAACCGGTTTAACCTGATTGGATACAGTGCGGGCGGGCACATTTGTGCCGGAGCAGCCATTATGCTGAAAGATGAGGGGATTCCTTTATGCAGCAATATTCCGGTCTATCCTTTTCTTGATTTCCATGTGTTTAATGAAGGGCTGTTTCCGGGTATGGATGCCAAGTCCACAAAGCTGATGGAGGAGGTGTTTTTCAGGGATGGGATTGACAGATATTCGACAGTGATGTCCCCAGGGGCAGCCTCTGCAGAAGCCCTGAAAGGCTTGTCTGCCACGGAGCTAATCCTTTGTGGACCGGATGCATTGTACCAACAGGGCTTCGATTACCGGGACAGGCTTTTGGAGGCAGAAGTCCCTGTGGAGCTGAAAGTTTTTGAGGAATCTACCCACGGCTTTATGGAAGGGGACTATGACAAGGAATTAACAGAAATGGATCAGAAACAGAAAGAAATGTGCGAGGCTTGCTTTCAATACTTAAAAATGCGTATGTGGATGCTTTGGGGATATGCGGAGTAACAGGCAGGATAGCCCAATAAGGAAAAGGCGAAAAGGGATGAAAAAGAGGAAAAAGAGGATGCTGATTGCTCTGGGGACATTTGTGGCTTTGGTTCTGCTGGCAGTGATCGTCTTGAGGAATACTGCTTTTAAGACCATGCCGGAACTACAGGGGGAGCCTCAGGTCGGGAAATGGTACCGGATTACGCCTGCGGAGGCGAAGTCGTCGGATGGAAGCGAATGGCATGGGCTGCTGCGGCTTGGAAGCGAAGATAAGGTAATTGTATATTTTTTTGGCGGAGGCGCGTGTCTGGATGAATATACCGCAGCTCATCCCAAAAACCTGTATGCGGTAAACGTGAAAAACCAGGATACGCTTGCGGAGGGAGGTATCGGGAGCAGCAACAAGGATAATCCTTTCAGGGATTGGACTATAATTGTGCTGCCTTATGGGACGGGAGATTTTCATACAGGAACCGGTGAATTCCCTTATACGGACACGGAAGGAAATCCCCGGATTTTATATCACAATGGGTATAAGAATTACCGGCTTTTTATGGAGGAAGCCTTGCGGTATATTGATGAGCCGGATACCCTGCTGGTCACAGGTTTCAGTGCGGGAGGCTTTGCGGCTTCTCTTCTGGCAGATGATGTGATTGATTATTTTCCTGAGGCTGAAAATATCACGGTTGCCGTGGATAGTTCCCTATTGCTGTATGACAGGTGGCAGGAATGCGCCATGGGTAACTGGCATGTGCCGGAAGAAATCAGCAGCAGGCTGACCGGCAACAATATTGTGCTGGACAGTCTTGCGGCGCTGCATGAAAAGAGAGGGAATGCGGTAAAGATTCTGTTTGACTGCTCCGTGCGGGACGGGGAGCTGGCGGCTTATCAGGCTTATATCAGGGACGGGGAAAGAACTGTGGCAAGTGAGAACGGGGATTTGTTTGAAGCGGACTTAAAGGCAATGGTATCCGGACTGCAGGAAAACATTCAGGGCGTGGGAATCTTTATCTGGGATGGGCTGCCATATAATCCGTTCAATAAAAAACTGGATTTGACCCAGCATACGATTTTGTCTACTTCCTTTACGAAGGATTTATCAGGAGATGTCAGCATTGCGGATTGGATCTGGAATGCCGTGGAGGGGAATGTGGAGTCATATGGGCTTGAACTTTTAAGGTAGCAGATGACAGAATCTGTAAGTGGGGCAATAATCATATTTAAAATAAAAGTAGTTCCAAATATAAAGAATGAGAAAGGTGGAGATTGATTTGCTGGAAACACTAAATGGAGTCATGCATATAGCGGAGGAAAGAAAAATTGCCATTGGTTCGTTTAATACGCCGAACTTGGAAAGTCTGTTGTCAGTAATAGCGGCAGCAGAAGAGCTACAACTGCCTGTCATTATACAGTTCGCCCAATGCCATGAACCGTGGATTCCGCTTTCTGTCATTGGACCGATTATGGTGGAAAAAGCCAGAAAAGCGACTGTCCCAGTGTGCGTGCACCTGGACCACGGCGAGACACTGGAGTATCTGCAACAGGCTCTTGACTTAGGATTTACTGCTATTATGTATGATGGCTCCGTGCTGCTCTATGAAGAAAATCTGTCAAACACGAAGAAAGCGGTGGAGATGGCAGCAAAAACAGGAGCTTCAGTGGAGGCGGAACTGGGCAGTATGGGAAGGCGGGAATCCGGTACTGGAGATGAGAGCGGTGCAAAGGATGAGACTAAGATTTATACAGACCCTGTACAGGCAGGAATTTTCGTAAAGGAAACGGGAATTGATGCCTTGGCATGTTCTTTTGGGACGACCCATGGCATCTACCTGACGGAACCAAAACTGGATTTTGATGTGGTGAGGGGCGTACGTACTCAGACAGGGAATATTCCGGTAGTGATGCATGGCGGTTCGGGAGTCAGCAGGGAGGATTACAGGAAGGCGATTGAGGCAGGCGTGCGCAAGGTGAATTACTTTACATACATGGATAAGTCCGGCGGGGCGGCTGCGGAAAAATATCTGGGTACTCTGAAAGCAGGGGAACCGGTTTTCTTTTCTTCTATAGCTGAGGCAGCCAGGACGGCGATGAAAGAAAATGTGAAGACGGCGATGAAAATGTTTGCTTTAATGGATTGAGACATGAAGGAGAGAGAAAATGGGAAAGAAAATGACATTTGCATTGGCATTCTGCAACCGGGGGTTCATGCCGGGAGAGCTGATTTATGGAGCAAGGGAAGATATGATCAAAGCGGTAACGGACGCAGGGTATGATTATATCGCGATGGATGCAGGGCTGACGCGGTATGGCGGCGTGGAGACCAGGGATGAGGGGCTGCTTTACGCAAAATGGCTGAAAGAACATGAAGGACAATATGACGGTGTGATGAAAACGGGGCAATTACGGCTCTTCAGGATGCAGGGGTTCCGATTCTGATGCAGGCCTATCCTGATGAGATTGGCAAGATGGATTTTGCACACAGGCGCGATGCTTACTGTGGAAAGTTTTCTGTGACGGATGTGTTTACACAGTATCAGGTACCTTTTACAGTGATGAAGCCCCATGTGGTACATCCCCTGTCGGCGGCTTTTGCACAGAATCTGAAGGATTTTGCAGCTATCTGTCGCGTGGTAAACGGTATGAAAAGGTTCAATGTGGGATGCATCGGGGCGAGGACGACTGCATTCAAGACTGTCCGCTTTGATGAGATTGCCCTGCAGAAATACGGCATCAACGTGGAATCATTTGACCTGTCGGAACTGATGTATAAGGTGGGGCAGAAAGCGGAGGATGACGGGGCTGTTATGGCCAAGGTAAAAGTTTTGGAGGACTATACAGACTTTACAAAGGTACCGGAGGCTAATAAACTGACGCTGGCTAAAGTTTCTGTAGTGTTGGATGAGTATAGTGGGGACTATCATCTGGATG
>CANRWA010000196.1 GCA_947643415.1 uncultured Clostridia bacterium
CCCCTCGCCATCTTTTCCTGGTATTTCTGATCACAGAGCAGTGCAGTGCCTCTTCTTCCGGGTTTGAGAGAAACCCACATTCCACAATAACAAGGGGGCAGGATACCTTGCGAAGCATATAATAGCTGTCATTCGCCTTCTCCACACGGTGGTTTTCATCTCCCACCGCATCCCTTATGCTGCTCTGAATAATATTCGCCATTTTTTTCCCTTCCTCTGATCCAGTATAATAGAAAACCTGCGCCCCTTTCGTTCCTGCTGAAAAGCTGTTCTGATGAATGCTGACAGCAAGCACAGGATCTGCCTTCTCAATGAATGCCACTCTGTTTTTCATATCCGTCAGTTTCTTTGATGATTCATTTCCACTACATAATGCCATATCCTCTGTCCTTGTCATGGACACCACATATCCATTGTCCGCCAGCAGCTTCTCCACCTTCTTTGCGATCGCCAGATTGATATCCTTCTCCAGCGTCCCCTTTGTCCCCACTTTCCCAGGGTCAAATCCTCCATGTCCGGGATCAAGCACCACAACTGCCTTAGTCCCTTCTGCCGTCTGGTTCAATGTTGCCTCCTCCCCTGTCCGGCTCTGCCAGATCAGTATAATAAGTATCAATGAAAACAACACCATAACCGATGCCCTTCTCCAGTAAGATAATTTCAATGTCCTCTTTTCCTCATCCATACAAAAATCCACTCCATACATCTTTTAATAATAATGTACGGAATGGACAAAAAGTCTATACCTTATTTTTCCTGGACTATCTTCTTCAAATCACAAAAATTATATTCCCGCCGCCCTATCTTCTTCCAAAAATATTAAATATGGCCTACACTTCTACTTCAATTCTTTTTCAATCGTATTCCACGTTGCAGCACGCTCAAATCCCAATTTCCAGAAAGCGACACCAGCCACCTCCTGCTTCTTCACAACCTCCAGCTTCTTTTCCAGCGATGTTTCTTCTTCCAGCCATATCTTATATGTGGCACCATCTGCTTTATACTGTCCATAATACTGCCCTGTCTTTTCATCCCATTCAGGAGTAATATCATTTGACCTTAAGAGGCTCTCGGCTGAACTCATCCCATAGGCAGAAGGGGAGGTCACTTTCACCTTGGATTTTACCTTTTCCTCTTTCCAGAGGCGGGTAAAGAATGGAAGCGCTGCCACCACCCGCTCTTTCGGCACTTTGGCGGTCATGTCCTTCACGCCCTTCTCCACAAAACCAAGAGAGGAAACGGAACCGCTCTCCCCACCACCCTGGTAGTGCTCATCATATCCCATCATAATAACATAATCCACGATCCTGCCCTGCTCTTCCAGATCATAAAATGTATTGTAATCTGCTGGCACATAATTGTCCACTGATACCACCAGATCATTTATATGTGCCTTCAGGGTGAGTTCACGGAGAAATTCAAGATATGCCGGCGCATTGTCTTTTGTCACATTTTCAAAATCTATATTGATGCCATCCAGGTCAAACTGAATCGCCGTTCCCACAAGAGAATTGATCAGCTTCGTGCGGGTACTGGTGACACCAAGGATCTGTGAGAGCTTCAGTTTTTTGCCAAAATCATTCACCAATCCCCAGACCTGAAGGCCATTGGCATGTGCCTGATTGACATATTCTGTATTGGCAAGGGAAGTAAAATTTCCCTTGTTATCGCTCAGCGCAAACCAGGTAGGAGAAAGGACATTCATACATTTCGCCATGGCAAGGCTGTCTGGCATGGAAGAAATATTAGATGTCATCTGATGCCAGCCAAGGCAGACCGTCTTTCCCAGTCCTTTCTGTCCAAAGGATTCCGGTGTCTTCTCAAATTTCCATACTGCCTCCTCTGTCTCATTAATACGGTCAATGGGAATATACCCTGTAATGCCATCCTCTGTTGTCACAGCCATATATTCATTTTCCTGTTTCGTCGCCGTCTCTATGATCACCCGGCTGCCTTCTGGCACCTCTACAAGATATGCATATTTCTTTCCCGGACCAGTACGGACACGGGTATCGCTGTTCATTATGCCAAAAGTATACTTCTTTGCCCGGTCTGTCATAACTACCAGACGGGACGGATTCTGATATTCTTTGTAATAACAGGAAGCGTGTTCCCCAATGAAAGAAAGAGAAATATAAAATGCTTTATCTCTCTTAAGCAGTATTGGTCTCTCTGTTTGTTTACTTTCCTTACCAATGGCATAAGATGTGTCATCCGGTTTCACCTGAATCACTCCCGCCGCTGTGGCATAAGACAAAACCGCCTCTTTCGTGTCCACATAAATCCTCTGGTCCATCTTTCCTGCCATATCAGCAGGTATATACAGTTCCCCATCCTGCATTATAGCCTTTCCTTCCAATACTTTGTTATCCACGATCAGGGCACTTTCACCCTCTCCTAATTCAAAAACAGTGTTCAGATCCTTTTTTTCACTACTGGGAGCTACATATTTGTAAATCGCAGCAATTATCAAAACTATTACTAATGCTCCTGCCAAGACCATCGCCATCAATACAACTTTTTTCTGTCTGTCCATCCCTTGTTTCTCCCTTCATTTTCTCTTTCTGTAGCATGCACAGAGCCTTCCCACAGCCCCCCTTTTCGATATGTTCATTATATTACATTCACATTGAAAAAGCAATGAAAAGACAAACGTTCCTGTTCAGATCTGGTTATGTTCCTGTCTTTCCAGGATAGTCTTGATCTCTTGCTCTGTTTTGTCTGTAGCAGCAGCTATCTGTTCCACAGTATACCCATTCTTATACAAACTAAAAATAATTCTGGCTTCTCCCCTGGCTTCTCCTCTGGCCTCTCCTCTAGCTTCTCCTCTGGCCTCTCCTCTTTCCAGTATTCCCTGACTCAGATTACACATTACTCTCACATCCTCCCTAATTCTATCATCGACTGGTATACTATACTCTGTTTCAATGATCCCTAACTTTTCAGCAGCGGATAAATCCATAGACAGCAATGTACCCAGTAGACGGTGCAGTTCATATTTGTCATCATGCCCTGGCAGCTCATCTGATATACCAATCAGAACAATGTTCAGCAAATCAAGCCTGCCCCTCCACTGATAAGATCCCATCAGCTTATCATCTGTCAAATGCACATAATCCATACTGTTCTCATTCATATTCATGCAGACCCAGATAGAAAATACTCTTTTTATGTCATTGTAATTTGTCTTTATAAAATCCCTTTCCTTCTGCGAAGAGACAAGACGGCTCACATAAAAAACTGCCCTGTCTAGAATATAGTAGCTTGTTGGTTCATCTTTCTGTGCCTCCAGATTGACGATCACCTGTGAAATACCATCCCTCATCCGCACATAGAAAATAATATCAAACCTGACAAGTCCTTCATTGATCTCTGCATTTTCCGTATTCAGCCCAACGATTCTCTGCCCTTCCTTCAAAGTACCGACAGCAGTTTTACCACCTGCATTAGTCAACCCAGGTTCCACCGGAACCGAACCGATATACGGCTCTCCTTCAATATAAGATACCACATCTTCTGGATTCATCCCTTGGAACTCATCAACCGTTTTTACCAGAATATGTGCCAATATTATCTTGTTGCCCAGCAGACGTTTCGCCTTTTCATCATATTGTGCTTCTGTATCTGCTGCATTTACCGCATTACTTAACTCTCCCCCCACAATTATCCTCCATCTGTATACTTCCTGTAAATCCCAAAATCATTTAAAAAGCCTCATAACTCTGCTAATATTATACTTTACATCCCCTGCAAAGTCAACATTCCCGCTGCTCATGTTCCCGGGAGTTTAACACATTGAAATTGAAAAAAGTATTGCCAAGCCTTGAAACAGGCT
>CANRWA010000197.1 GCA_947643415.1 uncultured Clostridia bacterium
GCGATTACGGTACTCATCTATTCGCAGTTCCTCTTAACAACGCTTTATATTGGCTTTTCTATGGGAACAGCCCCCGTCGTAAGCTATAACTATGGGAGTGGGAATGTAAAACAGCTAAAAAAGACTGTCCGTATTTGTTTCAGCTTTATAGCGGGGATTTCCATATTTGTATTTTTATTTTCCCTGTTTGGCGGAGAAAGTATTGCAAAGGTATTTGCAGAGAACAATAGGAATGTTTTTGAGATTACAAAGAATGGATTTAGCATTTTTTCATTCAGCTTTCTGTTCTCTGGATGCAATATTTTTTCATCCGCATTATTTACGGCATTATCCAATGGGAAAGCGTCTGCAGCCATATCTTTCCTGCGGACATTTGGATTTATTACGGTGTTCCTT
Source organism: uncultured Clostridia bacterium (assembly GCA_947643415.1). GTDB lineage: Bacteria > Bacillota > Clostridia > Lachnospirales > Lachnospiraceae > Eubacterium_F. The sequence continues at coordinate 397 of CANRWA010000197.1, forward strand.
TTGGCGTTACCGAGATTTTTAGAGGTAACGGGCGTGTGGCTTGCAGTACCGCTTGCGGAGTTTTTCACGCTTATGCTGACGGTATATCTGCTATGCAGGCATCAAAAACAGTACCATTATTTTTGAAAGAAAGGCAGGCAAGAAATTGAAACAGACAGAATGGATATTATGCCCTGTCTGCGGGAGCAAAACCCGCAGCAGAATAAGGGAGGCTGCGGGACATTGTGTGTCTGCGGATTATTCGAGTGTGAGACCGAAGTTTTTCAGGATGCGGTAGCTGTCCAGGAGGCCGGCCATGTATGCGTTGGCGGTGTGTTCAAATTCGCTTTCGTCTTTGCGGGCCAGGAGGGTGTCTATGGTGTCGCGCTGGGATTCTGTGAAGTCGGTGTATGTGGGCGGCACGCTGCTAGATGAGGTGGTGGTGGACGCGCAGGCGAGGCAGAATCTTAGGTCGGGAGGGAGATAGGGATGGCGTTTGTACAGTATCTGGTGTTTGACGGTGTTTTGCTCCCTCTGCCGGATTCTTATGAGGTGCAGTTGGCTGATGTGGAGGCGGATTCCGGCGGGGAGACGGAATCCGGGACTACCCAGAGGGATGTGGTTAGGCTAGGGGTGGTGTCTATTGCGGTGAGTTTTTCGGTTTCTCTGAAGTGGCTGAAAGTGCTGACGGGGTTTAAGCAGAGGGAGAAGATTTCCGTGGGGTATTTTGATACGGAGACTTTGGAGATGAAGGAGGCGGAGATGTTTGTTGAGGGGTATAAGGCGGTGCTGGTGAAGGATACTTCTTTTAAGGGGCTTTGGAAGGTGAGTTTTACGTTGAGGGAATGTTAAGAAAATAGAGAGTGATTTTTAGCGGGATATCCTGTATAATGGGAAGCATGGATTAGAATTTGGTGAGGAAAAATGTATGATTAGAATAAGACCATATAAAGCTTCGGATGCAGATACGATATTATCGTGGTGCCAGGATGAAAAAGCATTTTATCAATGGACAGCAGGTATACTTGGTAATTATCCTATAACACAAAATGAATTTTGTTTTGTTGAATCTCTAATGCCGTTTACTGCATTTGATGAAACGGGAATTATTGGCTTTTTTACACTAAGGAATCCTGATGAATCTTTGGATGAATTACGCTTTGGATTTGTTATTGTAAATCCTCACAAGAGAGGAAAAGGCTATGGAAAAGCTATGCTCCAGTTAGGTCTAAAATTTGTATTTGAAATATATGGGGCAAAAAAAGTATCATTGGGCGTTTTTGAGAATAATCTTCCGGCTTATTATTGTTATAAAGCAGTCGGTTTTAGCGATGTAGTTCTTGATACAACAGAAAAATATTGTATTCTGGGTGAAGAATGGAAGTGCAAAGAATTGATTATGGAAAAATAGATAAATGTCCGTTTGGCTTTGAATAGACCAAACACGGCAATGAAAGGCAAGGGTGTTATTATGTCGATAAATACGGCAGAAGCATTTGAATTGCTATTTGATAAAAATAATAAGACGGCATACAGGGCATTACAGGAATTGCAGAAAGAAAGCGTGGAAACGGACAAGGTCTATCCTTATATGGACAGGCTGGGAGATATGCTTGACAGTGACAATTCCTATATCCGTACCAGGGGGCTTACGCTGATTGCCTATAATGCGAGATGGGATAGGGATAATAAGATTGATGAGATTATTGACGGATATTTGAAGCATATAACAGACGTGAAGCCGATCACGGCAAGACAGTGTATAAAGTTGCTGCCCATGATCGCGAAGGATAAGCCGGAGTTGAGAAATGATATTTGTTCGGCGCTGAAGAGGGCGGATATATCTTTTTATGATGACAGTATGCAGACGCTTGTTTATAAAGATATTCAAAAGGCATTGAAAGAAATACAGAAGTTATAGAAAGGTATGGATTTGGTTTTTAGCGGGAGTTTATCCTTAAAAATTTTTATGGCCTGAAATTTAGTCCGGCTGCCCCGGTGGCTGTGAAGGATGGCAGGGTGAACCCGAAGCGGAGGCCGGGAGACAGACCATGCATGCAGGCTTTTGTGTTTCGGGTATGGTTGTATCAATGGGCATCAGTCGGGAACTTTTGGCGGGATGTCCTGTATAATGGTGGCAAGGAGCCGAAAACTGTTATCATGAAAGGGGCGCATTATGGAAGAATTAAAATCTATTATGGAGAAGTTTGCTACATCGGGGTGGGATTTGATATCTGTTCCGGCACAGCAATGGTTAGACGGGAAATTTGATAGGGAAGCATTAATATCAGCGGTTAAGCAGGCGGATAGGGAATGCGGGAGCTGCGGCTGTGAGATGGACCCGCTTTATAAAAGGGCTCTGGAATTGATCTAAAGGTATTTTCGATTCATTTTTGTTGGAGATAGCGGGCCTTTGGTGGATGAGACATGAGAAAGAGGTGGCGCGTAATGAGCGATCTAATGGAATTTGGGAGCAGAGATGAGTTTAGAAAATGGCTCTGTGATAACTGCCTTTCAAGTGCCGGTATTTGGGTTTTGTTTGGCAAGGCTGGCGGACCGAAAACAATAAAGGCGGGAGAAGCGCTGGAAGAAGCGCTCTGCTTTGGATGGATTGACGGCCAGATGGAAAAGATTAACGAGAAAACCTATAAAAAGTATTTTTCGATGCGCAGGGAGAATAGCAAGTGGTCGGAGAAAAACAAGGAATTGGCAAAAAGGCTTGAAGAGCAGGGGCGTATGACTGATTATGGCAGAAAGAAAATAGAGGATGCCAAAAAGAACGGCCAATGGGATGCGGTAAATCCGCTGGCGGTTATTGCGGAAGAGCAGATTGCGCGGCTTTCTGCGATATTGGAAAGCTATGAGCCAGCCTACACAAATTTTCAGGCGATGTCTTTATCTGTGAAGAAGACTTATACACGGGCGTTTCTTGACGCAAAAACGGATGCTGGACGGGAAAAGCGGATTGCGTGGATGGTGGATAGGCTTAATAAAAATCTAAAACCTATGTAATCGGTGCATGTGCTTATTGATAGATCGTGTTTTGAAAAATTCTTTTTTAGGGAGATTATGATTGTTTTAGGGAAGGCATCAGTCTGGAAGGGCTGGTGCTTCTTGCGTGGAAGGGGGTGATTTCATGTATCCGGTGAGCGAGGCGAACCGGACGGTACACTGCCTGGAACTGAAAGCCTATGATTACATGCTGCGGTTTGAGAAGAGCTTTAACTGGTTTGAATCTGTGGGGAATGCCTGGGCTTTTCTGGAGCTGTGTTGTAAGGCCTGCGGTGTGGAGATGGAGAATACGCAGGGGAGATTGAGGGTATGGATTTCGGAGATTGCCAAACCAGGAACGCTGGATAATATCATTATCAAGGTGCAGCATAACTGTTTTTCTGACAATACAACATACAGCGGAAGGTTTATTCCCATCCTGCATGAGTATGT
>CANRWA010000198.1 GCA_947643415.1 uncultured Clostridia bacterium
GTATTTATGCGGTTTTTCGGCTATTATGGCTTTGAACGCTCCTCTTTCCGGTAGTTACTGGGTTACGGACAAAGTAGACACCGTGACCTTTAATACGAAGCTGAATCTGGAAAATGCAGCTTCCTTTGATGCGAATAATCTGGTGGTGAAAAAGAACGACCCGAATTATAAGAGTGTCGGCGGCGTTATCTATACCAAAGATGGGAAAGAGATCGTGCGGGTGCCGTTCCAGCGGGGCGAGGTTGTGATTGAAGAGGGCTGTGAAGTATTCAGCCTCCAGTCTGTCATGTATGCAAACGAGAAGAATATTGACGGAGACCCACTGGGAGGATGCAGGGTCAGGAAGATTGTCATCCCGGCATCCGTAAAGCAGGTTGAATCAGAAAAGCATTTTGCATTGAACCAGAGGGGTCTTGAAAAACGTATTGTAAATAGAGAGATAACAGGCCTGCAGGTGGACATACGGACCAGGCAGTTGGATGACCGTTCCCTGTCAGAATTAGCGTTCGTTCTTTCTATGGGTGTTGACAATCTGATGAAACTGCTGCCAGAACGGATCACATTGTCAGATGGCATGTATTTTGCAGACAAAAATGTCTTATTCGGGTATAAAGGGAAAGAGGGCAAGGTGACAGTTCCAGAGGGCACGACGAAGATTGGCGCGTATGCTTTCTGTAATACGTACTGTCTGGATGAACTGGTATTGCCGGAAGGACTGGTGGAGATAGGAAAAGAGGCTTTTAAAAGAGCATTTCGTGGTACAAATGGCGAGCCTGCTGGAGAACGGGTCACATTCCCCTCTACCCTGAAAGTGATTGGGGAAGGAGCTTTTTACGAAAATCAGCTTGATCAGATCAAACTGCCAGACTCAGTGGAGGTCTGTGGAAAGAGAGCTTTTTGCAGGGCTGGTCTGACGGAGTTCAAACTGTCTGAATCGTTGAAGGTGGTGCCAGAAGAAATGCTGCGAGATAACTTTCTGATGCAAAGTATTGTCATTCCGGATTCTGTAGAGAAGATAGAGAGAGAGGCGTTTATGGGAAACGCCCTCTATGAGATCAAGCTTGGCAAAAATATCAAGGAGATTGAGGAAAAAGCCTTTACGGAAGCCCGCTGCGAGCATTTGACGGTACCTGCTTCTGTGGTCAAAATCGGGTCAATGGCATTTGGTGAATGGTGGGATCGTAATGAGGCGGATATTTTGATCCAGGGGGGAAGTAAGGGGATTTCCGGGCAGGCATTCAGTAAAGGATCTGTCCTGACATACTCAAAGAGCCCTGCGGAGCAGAAAGTATCATTACAGTTTAACACAAGAAAGATATATCCTTTAAAGAAAGCAGTGATGAATGTCTGGTGGACATCTGTGAAAGAGGCAGACGGATATGAAATCATGGCTGCCACCAATGCTAAATTTACGAAAAATAAGAAGAAACTTACGGCGGATGCAGATGAGACAAAGAAAACAGTGACAGTCAAAGGAAAGATTAAAAAGAATGCAAAAATATATGTCAGGGTCCGTCCTTATATCTATCTGGATGGGGCGAAAGTTTATGGCAGGTGGTCAGTGCTAAGTTAAGTTCGGGTGACAGTTCCGAACACGACAAACGCATGAATGAATAAATTGTGAACAATCCATCCATTTTTTGATATAATCAAAGAAAACAGGATGGAATTGTTTATGAAAGCGCTTTTAGATTATGTAGGTACGGTGACAGATATTAGACAGGAAAAGAAGGTTCTGCATAAGATGATGGACATCATCATGCTCGTTTTCTTTGCGATGCTGGCAAACGCAGATGACTGGGTGGAAATGGAGGTGTTCGGAAAGGAACATGAAGATTTTCTGCGGAATTATCTGGAACTTCCCCATGGAATCCCATCCCATGACACAATCCAGAGAGTTTTCGCAATCGTGCCGCCGGAATTTCTGGAAAACTTCCAGAAGAAATGGAATGAGATGTTAAACAGCAGCGAGGGGGAGAATAGAGAAGCGCGAATACTGGCAGACGGAAGACATATCGTGGCTGAGCCAGAAAAAGGAGTGGAAAGGACTAAGGAGCATCATTCTGACGCGTAACACGGTAAAAGGGGAGGACGGGGAGCTGGCCATAGAGGAATGATATTTTATAAGAAGCCTGCCGGAAGGGATAGAGGTAGGGAGCAAAGCAATGAGTCTGAAAAAGAAGAGGTATGCAATTGGGACAAACCCGGAGAAACATCTGAGGATGATCATGAATTTATAAATTTTTAAAGCTAGATACAAAGATTAGTTAGGGAACACATTCATGCGTTTGTCGTGAACACCCTATGAGGTTTTGGCTATTGCTTTTCACTCCTTTGCCAATTTCCCTGTCACAAGGACGATCCCAACCGGAACCAGCATCACGCTGATGAGCTGTGAAGTAGAAAATAGGCCAACACTCCCCCTGATTTTATCCCCACGGAGCAATTCCAATACAAATCTTGCCAAAGAGTAATAAAGCAGATAAATTCCCATTAGCCTTCCTCCCCGGATCTCTTTTTTCCGAAAGAGATATATCATAATTCCGAAAAAAATAAAATTAAGCCCTGCTTCCATCAGTTGGACCGGCACCCGCGGCACATCATCCAAAGCAGGTATCTGTTTATTTTCCGGAAATCGGACACTGCCAAATCCATGGTACTCTATTCCATAACAGCAGCCGGCGAGAAAACAGCCTATCCGCCCCATTCCGTGGACAAACGGGATCAGTGGCGCAAAGATATCCATAAAAGAAACAAACTTCACATTATATTGGCGGCAATACCAATATACACCGATTACAGCACCAATCAGCCCGCCATAATAGACATATCCGCCAAAAAGATAATTTAACAGATAGAACAGCATTGCCCATCCATTTTTCCCAAAACCTGCCCTGACTGCAGGCATCACGGAAAACAAAGAGGGAAGTTTCGTGACCAGATACACCAATTTAGCACCAATGAGTATTCCTATAAGAATATAGACCGTTCCGTATAATACATCTTCTTTTGAAACATCCACCTCAGATCCCAGCCTGCGCCCCATAAGCACAGCAAACACCACTCCTATAAGAAACATTATCCCATAAAGGGGAATCTCAAAAATCCCACCAAAAGAAACCGTTGGGTACATACATCACGCCTCCATCAAGAAAAGGCTGCTGCCGGGGCAGCAACCTTAAACTCTTTCTTTTTTGTCCTAGCTCAAATTGGCACCGTTGAGCTAATGATATCTTAGTTATATTCCTCTAACCTCCGAAGGGTTTCCATTGCATCCTCAAAATCTTCTGCACTATCACCGATATCTGAAGCAGCAAAACAACTCCCGCCAATACAGCCATAACAGCCATATCCTGCTGAACCTGCACCACACATTGAGCAGCCAACAGCAAAAATGGCGGAAAAGATCACACCGAGAAGACCGCAGATAAAGCCCGTCTGGCCCTTTACATTATCTGTCTCTTTCTTCACTTTAATGGCAAGTACCAGCGCCACAATGCCACATGCCAATCCAATGGATGCACCAATGACACCAAATGTCAACCCTCCAACAATGGAAACGATCAGACTCACGATGCCAAGTATGGCAGATGCGGTAGCAGTACCATTACTATTATTTCCCTGTTCATTCATACCTAAACCTCCTCTTTCATATGTTATTCTACATCATTCTACAATATAATAACTTTATTGTCAATTTCTTTCCCTTTTGAGTTTCCCCACCTGAAATGAAATTTTAAATTCTACTCTCCATTTCCATAACAGAAATTACTCTTT
>CANRWA010000199.1 GCA_947643415.1 uncultured Clostridia bacterium
TCGGAGTTATCAATACTGAGGAAACAAAGGCAAAAGGAAGCAGACTGGATGTATTAAAGCATGGAATAGAAATTGCAAACTACAAGTTGGAGCTTATGTATACAAAACCGGCAACCACGTTCAACCCTGTACTTAACAAGCTATATCAACAAAATATATTTTCCGTATCGGAAGAGGTCTGGGCAAGTGATAATGAAAGGATAGACCTTGTAATCTTCTTAAACGGTCTGGCAATCATGACATTCGAACTTAAATGCAATGCAGCCGGACAGTCCTATCGGGATGCAATTTATCAGTATCGTACACAACGTGATCCGCAGACAAGGCTTTTTCGGTGGAAAGCCGGGGCATTAGTGAATTTTGCAATGGATTTAGAGCAGGTCTATATGACTACGAAATTAGACGAGGAATCCACTTTCTTTCTGCCCTTCAACATGGGAAAAGGAGAAGGGATTGATACCGGAGCGGGAAATCCTATTTTTGAAGATAAATACAGCGTATCTTATATGTGGGAAGATATTCTGCAAAAAGATACATTGATTGAGATACTTGGTAAATTTATGTTCATTGAGGTTAAAGAAAAGAAAGACCCTGTGACGAATAAACTGAAACGCTCTGAGACAGTCATTTTTCCCAGATATCATCAACTAGATGTCATTAGGAAAACATTGAAAGAAGTCGTATTAACGGGTTCCAGCCAGAATTATCTGATACAGCACTCCACAGGATCGGGCAAGACCAATTCCATTGCATGGCTGGCACACAGACTGGCATCTCTGCATGATAAAGAGAATAAAATCATATTTGATAATATCATCATTTGTACGGACAGGGTAGTTGTGGACAGGCAGCTTCAGCAGGCAGTAATGGGAATCGAGCATAAGGCAGGGATGATTCGGGTAATGGATGGCAAGTGCAATTCCAATGACCTTGCACTTGCAATTCAAGGAAATACGAAAATTATTGCCACAACGATACAGAAATTTCCATATATTGTTGACAGCGTAAAGGGACTGAAAGACAAGAGATTTGCGGTTATAATAGATGAAGCTCATTCCTCTACTGCAGGTAAGAATATGGCGGCGGTAACAATGACGTTGGGCAATGGGGATGAATTGGTATATGATACAGAAGATATGATTGTTGATCAGATTTCCAAACAAGGAAAACAGGCAAATGTCTCTATGTTTGCTTTTACAGCAACACCAAAACCTACAACAATACAGCTTTTCGGGCGTGAGAATACAAAAGGTCAGAAAGAGGCATTTCATTTCTATACAATGAAACAGGCGATAGAAGAAGGCTTTATTCTGGACGTGTTAGACAATTACTTAAACTATGAAACTTATTATAAATTGAACAAGGAAATCGAGGAAGACCCTACGTTACAGACAAATGCTGCCAAAAGGCAGATCGCCCGGTTTATTCAGCTCCATGAAGTAAATATAGGGCAGAGAGTAGAGATTATTATTGAACATTTCAGGACCTCGGTCATGCAAGAGCTGGGTGGACATGCAAAGGCTATGGTTGTAACAGAATCAAGAGCGGGAGCGGTCAAATACAGACAGGCTTTTGAAGATTACACAAAGAAGAAGGGGTATACAAATATTCGCGCTTTAGTGGCGTTTTCCGGCAAAGTGACGCTGGAGGATAAAGAATATACAGAGGCAGGAATGAACGGCATACCAGAGAAAAATCTGCCAGATGAATTTGACAAGGACGATTATCAGGTACTTTTGGTTGCGGATAAGTATCAGACAGGATTTGATCAGCCGAAATTGTGTGCTATGTATATTCTGAAAAAGTTACATGGTGTGACGGCAGTACAGACACTCTCCAGACTGAACCGTATTTGCCCGCCTTATGAAAAGAAAACATTTGTATTGGATTTTGTCAATAAATATGAGGACATCGTGGCGGCATTTTCAAAATATTACACAAAGACAATTCTGTCTAATTCGGTTACGCCTCGTGCAATTTATGATATTGATGCAAAGATAGAGGGATATTTCTTTTTAGATCCTGCTGATGTAGAGGCATTTAATAAAGTATTGTATGAATCAGCACATACAGCAAAGGATAAAAAGCAGATGACCTTTTACTTGCAGAAAGAGAAACGTGTGATTGATGGATTTGCAGAAGAAAAAAGGACACAGGCGGCATTGGATATCAGGCATTTTATCAGATTTTATGAATTTCTGCTACAGGCTTCCTGTTTTGAGGATGTGGAATTGCACAAGAAATATAATTTCCTGTCATATTTGATAGCGTATATCAGAATTAATCATGGAGGGGGAGGCTATAATCTGGATGGAATGATTCGGGCATCAGAATTTTTTCAGAAAAAGGGAGAGGAACATAAGAAAAGCGATATAATGGCAAGTCCTGTGTTAAAGCTACCTACAGCGTATGATATTGTATTGACTCCTGCCAAGGAAGAACGCCTTTCGCAAATTATCAGAGAAATAAACAGCCGGACGGGCAAACAATATGACAACGATGTTGCAATCAAGGCAGCATTACAGATTCGGGATATCATGAAAAAATCCGAAGAACTAAAGACCAGCGCTAAGAATAACTCCGAACAGGATTTTGAATTTGCATATTTTGACCATGTTGACGATGCGCTGATAGATGGTCTGGAGCAAAATCAGGATTTCTTTACTTTGCTTTTGCAGAATGATGAAATTAAGCGTGAAGTGCTGGGACTATTTTTGAGTGATACTTATCATAGTTTGCGGGACGGGGAGAGTGAGAGAAATGGTATAGTATATCAATATGGAAATCCAAAACTAATGATGGTTGCGGAAAAGCCTGTGGATTATGGCATTAAGGAGGAAGAATAAGGCGATGCTGGAAGAATACAATGTATAAAAAATAGAAGAGGAAAATTCAAAAGATGGAAATAGAAAATATTCAAGGAGTAATTAGACGAATAGATTATACTTTAACGGATAGCGATGTTGATAATTGGGCTTGTCAATGTATTGCGGCAGTAGAAAATGGAACATATGACTTTTCTGTAAAAGTAAAAGAAATTTTTACGCAAACCGGAAAACGGCGAGTTATTTATCATTATCCTAAATTATCAATTGAAAATTTTATCTGTCATTATTTGAAAAAACGGTTAGACAAAGTGTTTAAAATTAAGTATGCAAGTAGGAGTAAAATTATTAGCTTGCTTTTTAACACAATACCCGTTTTGAAGAATATGAATGATTTTGTAATTGTTCGTGCAGATTTCAAATCATTTTTTGATAGTGTACTATCACGTTTCGTTTATGAAAAGTATATCTTGCCTTCATTATTACATAGAGGAGATAAAGACATACTAGAAAAATACATTGATGAATTCAAATATTGTTATGCGGGCTTATGTCTTTCTAATGGGATGACAGAAATTGTGTGCCGAGATTTTGATAAGCGGTTAAAAGCGAAACTGACAGTATACGGCGTGTTTTTCTATGAGCGTTACGTAGATGATATGTTGATTATGCTCAATAATTATATTTCGCAAGATGAAATTATTGATATCATTAATAAAACGATAAATGAAACTTTTGGTATATGTCCAGTGAAGTTGAGTACATCACCGGGGAAATTTTCATATATTTCAAGAAGAGGATTGGTAGCATCTCAAAAGTTCAATTTTTTAGGTTATGAGTTTTTTATCAACGAATCAGATGGAAAAATTTCGTTTCAATATGGTATTGCGGAAAAGAAGAGAAATCGATACTCCAATATAAT
>CANRWA010000200.1 GCA_947643415.1 uncultured Clostridia bacterium
CCCTGTTCTTTTTACGGAAAAAATCGGAGGCCATTGCCCTTATATGATCGGACATACGTTTTTCATCATCACAAATTGCAATATGAATCAATGCGCCACCTCCTCGTCATTATATCATGAATCTGCGATTCATGATTGCCATTCGCCGCTCGCTGAATGAACAAGCTCATTCTTCTCGCTAACGCTTATTATATCGTCAGCGGCAAAAATTTATATTTTGCCGCTGTCATAAACAGACATTTTATTATAGCCTGCTAAAAATAGCAAAACAATTTAATTGCTGTGAAATGTTTATCTGTTGCCGCGAAATGCTGTATAAAAATTTACCGAAACATCGGCCAACCAAAGAGATTCCCCTTCGTATTTTTGAACTTGAAGCACTGCCTGTTTTGATAATTCCTCTTCACGTTCCTGTTCCATAAATAATTCTTTTAGGTTTTCTGAATCTAAAGCTACTTTCAAAACCTGTATTGCATATTCAGAAATATTATCCCACCCACCATACAGATTTCTTACCGCACAATCAATCTGCTGATAACTTAAAGGCTTTCCCATTCTTTCTTATTCACTCAAGATACCAATAATATCAGACAAATCCTTCTTGCAGTGTCTCCCGGACATTAATTTCATGGCCGATGATGCTGTTATGACTGCATCGATATCGTAGGTCATTTCACAGAACCCATAATTGGCAAGAATTGCCGCACCTCCAACTAACACAATCTCAGCAGGCGTATTTTTTCCATTTCTCTTCCGAAACTCTTTTGCCAGTTCCTTCAAATAATAGTCCAGATTTTCTTTGGTAAAATCTTTCTCCACAGACATTCCTTATCTCACCTAAAACATTCTGTCAAAAGTTCTTCCATTGTCACATGGAGCGTCCTCGCTAATTTATATATTGTTTCTGCCGTACATTTTTCAATCCTGGTTTTTCCTTTCACAATAACAAGGGTTCTCATTCCTAAAAATTCGCCGCAAAGTTCACCACAATATATTTGCTGTTTTTGCAATTCATACCACAATATATTGTATTAGATTATCGCATAAAAGGACTTTTTCAGTGCCCTCTATTTTACTGGCTTTCCAGTAATTTTTAACTGCCCTATATCTACGTCTTTTCAACTGCATCCCCCAAATTTTATTTTGGGGTAAATTCATTTTGCTTTTTAAAATTTCTTGTTGCATATTTTTCAAATTTGGGGGATATTGGGGGATAAAATTCTTCCCCCAAAAATTTCTAAGCTTTTTTCTTACGATTTCTTTGCACAACCGCACTCTTAAACGCCTTCATCATCGCTGGCGACAATTCCCCACAATCTTCATCAAAGTTAATTGGGCTTTTTTTCGCCTCTTCAACCTCTTTTAATTGTTCTTCCGTAGGTTTTTGTCCACTTTCAATAATTAATGTTCTGGTCATAATAAAGCTCCTTTTCTGCACTCGTTGCAAGTCTAGCTGAAATTAATCGAATCGTTTCCTTTCGTTCTGTAAATACTACAAACAGTACATCGCCGACTTTCCCTATTGCAATATATCTATCCTCATCAACACTATGCTCAAAATCAAACATTTCAATGTAATAAGGATCATCAAAAACATATGCTGCCGTTTCAAAAGAAATTTTATGTTTTTCCTTATTAATAATGTTTTTTTCTTCGTCCCACTCAAATTTCATTTCTGACCGTTCCTCTTAGATTATTCTATGTTAACAGTATACCATTAAATAGCCAATCTATCAATTACGTTATCCCTAATCTCTTTCTAAGTCTTAATACAGGAAATACCAAAAACCCTTGTAAATGGCATTTCCACACCACTTACAAGGACTCTTTCTAAAACACTAGTATAATTGAATGTTAAAAAATAATCCTCTGTATCTTGTATAAAACATGTCTTTCGCGGATATGCCTTATTTAAGCGGATTTGTTTTGCCCATTTCCATACATAATGATTCAGCTTTTCAATAAAAGCTTTTATGGAAAAAGTTCCAAATCATCTAACTTACATCTGATGCACCAACAACCAATGCAAAATATCTTCATATTGTTTCCTGTCCGCTGCTACATCTAATATTAAATCTGATAATTCTTCCTGCGTGTATTCCATCTCATAACCGTTTAATGCCAAAAAGACTAACATGGCATGGCACCCCAGCCTTTTATTACCATCTATCATTGCATGATTTTTAACCAGTCCTTAAGTTTACTCACGGTTTTATGCGGGTTTTCAGGGATTTTTGTTGCTAACGTGTTGCTAACCGTTCATGTTTATCAGGACGTTTTCTGACTTATCCGAAGTTATAAAGCAGCCTTTTCATTTTAGCCATTGACCTGAATCCCGCTGCTCCCGGTATTATTACAGCAGCATATTTCCTTAAATAACCCATCAAAAAAGAGCGGTGGCAAGCCCGCCCTCTTCTATTCCTTATTCAGTTTTTTCTTTTTTAGGAGTGTCCGAAAGTTCGTTTACTTTTTTCTTCGCTTCATCCAAATCTTTACAGCCATCCAGAATCATTGAAATCATCTTTATAATTTTGTCAAATTGTTTGTCTGTCATAACCTCTACCATATCCTTTCCTCCATTCTTCACCAGATTCGCTTGCCCTTATCTGATAATACTATTGTAGCATATTTAAACTATCCCGTCAAGCATTTTTAAACTATTCTTTTGATATTTTTTCATCAACACACATTTCTATAAATGCAGACAAGGACATTCCAGCCGCCTTTGCCGCCGCTTGATACTCTGCTTTCTTCCCCTTTCCTGCCATAACAGTAATTCTATCATATTTCTCTTTCTGATATTCATTCACATAAGCAAACGCCGCTTTTTTATCCGCAAATGCCACTCCATCACCTCCTGCCTGATTCCATATTACCATTCAAAAGAAAAAATTTCAAGCATTTTTAAACTTTTTTATAAATATGTGTTGACAGCATATTTAAACTATGCTAATATAGACTTATCAAAGGAACGGAGGATATGAGAAATGAAAAGATATTACCTGACTGCCGAAAGTGCAGGCGATGAATTGTACGAACATCAGGGAAATATAAGAGGGGCAAGGTCAATCGCTCAAAGACTTGCGAACGAAAGAAACGAAACGGTTTTTATAAACGATGTGGAAACAGAAGATATTGTTGATTGTGTTTGGCCAGATTAACTACACCACCCACCCGGCGGGGTTGCGCCGGGAGAAAGAAGGGAAGATATGTTTTATACAGATTGTGAAACTCTATTTTACAATAAAAGAAAATCTCCAAAGCAGAGAACTTATCATAAAAACATTGATGATTTATTTAAAAGCGAAGGAAGACCTGAACTTGTTGGAAAGAAAATAATTCCGTCATGGCTTGGAATTAAAAATGTAACTGTTTCTAAGGAAAAATAAATCCCGTCCCTGCCGGGTAATGCAGGGAGAAAGCGATGAGGATATGTTAGAAAGTAGAAGTTCTTATGGATATGGGTATATCGGAAGTAACGAAAAAGGTTTTGAATGGTTGCTGATTTATGGGGAACATTATAACCAAAGAATCAAAAGCGGATATGTTTACAAGACCGAACAGCAAGCATTGAGAGAGGGTGGCAAATTCGTAGATGAAACCGTAAAAAGGTAGTGTAAATAAGTTTGTGTTTTTGAAAATAAATGGCTCCTTTTTGGTAA
>CANRWA010000201.1 GCA_947643415.1 uncultured Clostridia bacterium
CTGTCTACAATGTTTTTGGTCTGCCAGGAAACAAATCCAAAGCGCGTATCCGAAATCAGCCAAACCTGGTCAGCTTTGCTCATTTTTCTCAAAATCGGCTCATAATCGTCCTGAATGGCACATACTCCCGGCGTTTTCAGCCAGCAGTAATTACATCCAACGCAGTGCGAAATGTGCATCCCGGTGGTGTCGATCAACTCAAACCCGTCTGCATTTTCACCACTGTGAAGCAGTTCCTCTGCTATTGCTTTTCCGATATGTTCTTCTGTTGTATCAACCATTAGAACCATTATATTTCCCCCTTGTCCTCTGCCAATTCAATTACAATTTCTTTACAATTTCACTTGCACAGGTAAGTAAATCATGGGATACTTCTTCTCAGCACTGTAACTCCTGCATCCTGAGCAAACACAAAATATTTCCCATCACTGCTAAAACCACAAATATAAAATCCATAATTACGAAAAATCATACTTTTGTTACCTTGAGCAGAAGAAAACAACACCGTAGTTATTAAATTTTCTTTAGTTACACTAATGCTATCTCCTTGTACGGAACTGTCAGGTAATTTTCCACCATAGTATCCTGCTATGCTAATTTCTTCATCGGGCAATTCATCGCAGTATGCAATCGTGGCTTCTTCATCATATTCGCAGCTACACGCAAGGATTTCGCCTGAAAAGCAGTCAATAATAGTAGTTTTTTGAGATGATATACAGAGTAATTTTCTTGTATTTACTTTTGAAAACCCAACCCATTCCAGTCCACCAACAACGACTTCCTTGACCAGTTCCCAATCAGCCAGTTTATAATAATCAATCCACATATAAATTTTCACCTCTTAGCAAACTCCCGATTTATGCATCTTCAATTATAACATTTCAGTTGTCCGGGGTATCCATATATTTTCGCTATCTACAGTTGGTTCTGTACGAAAATTTTCTACGTGAATACATTCTGGAATTTTTCCACCAGGCTGAATAATAACCGCAGTTTCTCCTTCATCAGGATAAATTATAATTTCATTTGTTTGCCTTATGTGCCGTAATAATCGTATAACTATGTGCATTTACCGTTAAAATATCATCGTCTACATGAACATACCAGTTCTTTCCATTACGCGTAATCACGGCATTGGCAGAGTTGATTTTCATTTTACACCAGTCAACCACATCTTCTGTCTCCAAAGCCACTCCAAAATCGCTTGTCCATGCTTCACATTTATATAATAAACCTGTTACACTCCTGTGTTAACTCGATCCTTCCTCACAATTCCGCTCTGTTTCACTCAATACTCTGCCTTTTTGAGGTTCAATACTCTTGAATAGTCACAATGTACTTCTGACACTACTTTCAAACCATATCGTTCAAAATAACGGTATAAATCTTTTTTTATAAATGACTTAAAAGGCTTTGGTTCTAAAAATTCTATCGGTAAAAATACTGCCCTGCAAAAAAGTTTCCTGCTTTTTTCCCATTCTGTAACAATAATCTCCCCATCATCTTTTAATACTCTTTTAGCTTCAGCAAGAATTTTTTCTGCCAGATCTTCCTCAACCTCATGCAAAACTAACGAAAGAAGTATCTTGTCAAAAAACTTATCATGAAACCTCATATTGGTTGCGTCCATATGGTATAGTTTTATATTTGGTACTTTAGACCTCTCAGCTTTACCTTGCGCAATTTTCAACATATCTTTTGATAAGTCTATGCCGATCACTTCAGACAAAGGCTTTAATTCTGCGATTTTTAAGGCATTTGTCGCTGTACCGGTACACAAATCCAAAACCTTTTCTGTATTGCCAATGCTTTCAAATACTGCCTTTCTTGGGCTGTTCTCGTAATCTCTAAAATAGACAATATCTATTAAATCATAAAATCCTGACATTGCTTTATAGAAAAGTTTTGAATCCATTTTATTCCTCCGCAAATCCTGATTCATCAGCAATAGGACACATAACAAATTTGATCATTTACCGCAGCCAATACACTTCAAAAGTTATCATATTTTATAAACTACTCTATTAAAAGCCTGTCCAACAAAGTATGCCTGTTATTTATAAACATTTCTGTAACCTGATAGCTTTCTGTTTCCTCATATTCGCATAAATGTATACTTCCATTATCAAAACAGTATATATCTGCATTGGGGATTCCCAGCAAAATGGGTGAATGTGTAACTATAAAAAACTGCGCCCCTTTTTGGGCACACCGATATATTTCCATTAACAAAGTAAGCTGTCTTTGCGGCGATAATGCTGCTTCCGGTTCATCAAAAAGATATAAACCATTTGCCCGCAGATTATTCTGCGCTAATGCCAGGAAGCTTTCTCCATGTGATTTTTCATGATATTTAGCCGAGGGATGCACAATATCTGCATATTCCTCCTCTTGGGTTGCAACATTATAAAAGCTTTCAGCTCTAAGAAAATACCCCCATTTTTCCCTCCTGTATCCCTTTGAAATCCTTATTGCATCACATAATTCCGAGTGGGTATCATGTGTGGAAAAAACATAATTCTTGGTTCCTCCCTCCGGATTAAACCCATGAGCCACTGCAAGCGCCTCCAATAATGTTGATTTACCGCTTCCATTTTCTCCGACAAAAAAGGTTATCGGACTATTAAAATTAAGTTCTTCAATACCTTTAAATGCTTCTATTTTCTTCAGATAACTATCATTATTTATTCTATCCCAATCAAATATTACTCCCTGTATAAATTGATCATTCATTACGTTTTCTCCAGAATATAAATTATCCGTCCCTGCAAATTCCAATCAATTTCATTTCTTTGCCTTATGTGCCGTAATAATCGTATAGCTATGTGCATTTACCGTTAAAATATTATTATCTGCATGAACATACCAGTTCTTTCCATTTCGTGTAATCACGGCATTGGCAGAGTTTATTTTCATTTTACACCAGTCAACCACATCTTCTGTCTCCAAAGACAGATTTCTTTTAATTCGTTCTATCCCTAACTTAGTTGTATGTAATTTATCCAGGTTCTTTCGTAATTCATTTTCTTCCTTCATTTTATATTTGCTCCTCCTGTTTCAATACCATAAACCCATTACAGCCCCAATAAAGTCAGATTAAAATCCACCAGCTCCAACTTGTACTATTCAATTCCAAATTCTTTTGCATATTCTACAGCTCCGCATATATCGGCTGCGTCTTCTCTTATTTTGCAAGCCATAAAATTTTCACTTGATACCTCAAAAGGCGGCTTGATTCCAAAGTGGTCAGCCGGTACATATCCTGCTTTCGGATAGTATTTTTCACTGCCCAATACAATCGAATATCCATAGCCCAATTTGTCAGCAATACTATGCCCCTCTTTGATCAGAGACATTCCTATCCCTCGTCTTTGATATTCAGGCAAAACAGACAGCGGCGCTAATACTAAAACTGTATCATCTGAGACCTTGGCTTTTGTAAACATAACATGCCCCACAATCTTTTCGTCCGTTTCGGCAACTAAAGACAGATCAGGAATAAACGCCTCCCCTTTTCTTAATGCATTTACTAAATCGTGTTCATTTCCATCAGCGTGTTCGGCACTGTCAAATGCGGCTTTCACTACAGAATATATTATTTCATAATCCTTAGGTTCTTCTTTCCTTATGAGCATAATTACCTCC
>CANRWA010000202.1 GCA_947643415.1 uncultured Clostridia bacterium
AGATGTTCGCACAGGAACAGACAGTGCTTGGGACGTGTCCGAACTGCGGCGGTCAGGTGGTAAAGGGTAAATTCGGTGCGTACTGCGTGAAGAAATGCGGCATGAACGTGAGCCGGATAATGGGAGCTGCCCTTACTGATACGCAGGTAAAGGATTTGCTTGCCGGGAAGAAAATCCTGTTAAAAGGGTTAAAGAGCAAGGCGGGCAAGCCTTATGATGCCTATATCATTCCGAGTGGGACGGAAGAATACCATTACACCAAAGACGGGGCAGAAAAAAGCGGGGTACAGTTTAAGTTTGTCATGGAGTTTCCGAAAAAGAAATCTTCTGGCGGGAAGAAAAAATAAGGGAGGAAGAAAGATGTTTACAACCGGAGATAAGTTATTAAACGTGATGAAAGAGGAAGAAATCAGTATTATGGAGCTTTCCAGAATGTCGGGAGTGCCGGAGAGGACAATCATGGATATTCTGGCGGGCATCAGAGAGCCGGAGCTTGGCGTGGTATGCAGGATTGCGGACGGGCTTGGCATCTGCGTCCATGAGCTTCGTGCCGATGAGGAACAGTATGCCATATCCGTACAGAAAGATACCCTTGCAAAGCTGATTGTGGTCAGCGAGATAAACGGTGTGGAACTGGAGGAACTGATACATACCATTTTAGAAAAGGGTATTGAGGAACATGGTTTCTATGAATAGTTGGTGTGCTACAAGGCATCTTTAGATGTCTTGTAGCATTTGAAATGGTATGAAAATTGAATTTTGAAGGATTGTATATAAGATAAGTCTGGTATATAATGTAAAAATATATATAGTTTTGAATTTTAACATATAATAAGAATTATCCTAAAAATAATTAAATGGATTAGGGAGGAAATATGGATAATAATGCTTTTAATGGAATGAATTTTGCAGATATGCCTAAAATTGACCTTTCATATGCAACAAATATAGCAAATAGTATTCAAGCCCAAATGGAGGAAGATGAAAGAAGAAATCGAAGAATGGCTGAGGAAGCTTATAATAACCGTCAGAAAATGCAAAAAGCTATTGAGCAGACAGCGATAAATACTGGTGAAACTAATATTCAGTTGCAAAAGGTCGTAGAAAACCAAAATGCATATATTGATGTATTGAAGGAACAGTTATCAATACATAAAAAGCAACTTGAACTTGATGAACAACAGTTGATGATTCTCAAAAATATTTTTGCGTCTGAAGAAGATGGAATAGCTGTTGAAAAGGAAATCATGAAACTTATTCAAGAACAAATAGATGCAAGTCACCCGTTATGGGAATATGTAAAGGATAAGGGTGGAGATGTTGCGGTAGCAGGCGTTACAGCTGGAATACCAGTTATATATAGTGCAATAAAAATGTATTTGTTATCGAAAGGAATACAATTACCTTAAGTAATATTTAAATCAATATTTTGAGAGGAAGTTTAATGATTATTTGGATAGATGGTACACTTGGAATAGGAAAGACAACAGTTGCATTGAAAATCAAAGAGCGAGTTCCAGATAGCGAGGTGGAGTATTTAGATTCGGATTTTTATTTTGGTGAAATGTTAAGAGTCATGGTAGCAAATGCAGAAAAGAATCATTGCTTTCCGGCTATTCGTGGATTATCTCCTCAAACTAATAAAGATTTTTCTGCTTATTTTAGAAAAATTATAGAAGAAAAAGTAAAAGGGACAAAAAACCTTATTATATCTATGGCTCTAATTGAAATGCAATGCAAAGAAGAAATATTTGATTATTTGGCAAATAGACATAAAAATATATTGCATATTATCCTTACTGCAAGCAAGGATACCATTAGGAATCGTATTGAATTTGATGATAATAAACGAGATAAAAAAACAGCATTAGAAACATTAGAAGAAAACATATCTTTTTTAGATAGGAATTTTCCGGACACATTAAGAGTTGATACAGATAAGAAAAGTATTTGTGATATTGCGGATGAAATTATAAAAATTGTTAAATTTGATGAGTAAAAAGAGAAGCACTTGAGAGGAATCTTGAGTGCTTTTATATATAACACTAATGGGAAAGGAGCATACAAAAATTGAATAAAGTTTACCGTCACTGGTGGCAATGGCTTATGAACGAACCATAGCCGCCTTTTTTATTGCCCAAAAACAATAAACAGGAAATGGAGGATTGCCATGAGAAAATATGACGTAATTTCCGCACTCTCCGAAGAAACATCAAAGAGGGTGACGAGAAATGAAGAAAGCTGGAAGAAATATCTGAACACAGCATCAAGGCTCTACAAATACCCGTTCAAAGACCAGCTCCTTATCTATGCCCAAAGACCGGACGCCACAGCCTGCGCTTCCATAGAGATATGGAATGAAAAAATGCACTGTTGGGTAAACAAGGGCGCAAAGGGGATTGCACTTCTTGACGAAGAAGGGAGTCCCTACACCGGACTGAGGTACGTTTTTGACATATCGGACGTGCATAAGGCAAGGCGCATCGGGCGTTTCCCCAATCTTTGGGAGATGCGGGAGGAACATCAGGAAGCGGTTCTGAACCGTCTGGAAGGGATTTACGGGGACACTGACAAAGAAGCCGGGTTTACGGACAGGATCAGGGAGATTGCTTCCCGGATTGCACAGGACTGTTATGGGGAGCTTGCTTCGGATATGGAATATCTGAAAGAGGGAAGTTTTCTGGAGGAACTGGACGAACTGAATATTGCTGTTCGTGTCCGGGAAACGCTGGCGGACAGCATCGCCTACACCGTCTTAAAGCGGTGCGGCATGGAAGATGCGGAGCTGGCAGAGGAAATCCAGTTCCCTTATATCCATGAGTTTAATACAATAGAAACCCTGTCACATATCGGTGACAGCATATCCGATTTATCCAAGCCTGTGCTTATGGAGATTGGCAAAGCAATCGGGGCGTATGACAGGGAAATCGCCGGAAAGGAAGCATCAAGAAATTTTGTCGAAAAAGGACTTGCAAATACCTCTGGCACACGCTATAATGCTTTAAAGCGTGAAAGTGAAACGGAGGACATACAACTTACCACACAGACCGGGAACGCCGGGGAAAGGGGAGAGAATAATGAATCTGACCTACGAGAAGAACGGGGATTATCTGATACCGATGTTAAAGATGGACGAGCAGCCGGAGGGGACACTGACGAAATACGGACTGATGAGGAAGAATTACTTACAGGAACACAAGAAGGGGATTTACACCGGGCTTCTGCTGAAAGGGAAGCTGAAAGAGCATCTTCTGACCATTCAGGAGCAGGCGGAGCAGAGGATGGAACTGCTGACCGGGCAGATGATGAAGCAGGAGGGAGTGACGGAAAAACTCAAGGCAGAGAACCAGATGCTCTGGATTCAGAAGATGAACAACATCAGGCACTCGGCGGAGGAAATCGTGCTGAGGGAACTGGTATACAGCCTGTAAATGAGGAAGAAATAACTGAAAATAAGGAGCTGCCAGAGCCGGGTAATGGAGAAAGCGCATTATCCGGCTTTTCTTTGTCCGGGGAGGAAATCATTAACAGGCATTGGGCAAAGATAGAAAAGGGCATCTTGCAGTTTGACGAGTTTATGGTGCATAAATGCCCGGATATTGCCGGAGTGATGCTTTTCGA
>CANRWA010000203.1 GCA_947643415.1 uncultured Clostridia bacterium
TTCCGGGAATCTCCACATATATGTTGGGGTAAACGGAAAGGCTGGCTGTTACACTGGATATATCAAGGAAAGCAGCCACAGGAGAAAACAGTGATGGAAGGAGGATAGAAGTTAAGCAACTAAAAAGGCCAGGATTATCAGGAAAATGCAGGGATAAAGATATGGACTGGCAGGGGCAGTAAAAAGAGTTTCAGGCTCCCGTTAAAAAAACGGGCGAGCCGGGAGCTATTTTTTACTGCCTTCCTGCTGTATTGGACGATTCCTGTGATGCCAGCTTTCCGGGCCGCCCGCAGCCTTCGGGCAGAAAGGCGGTCTAAATGCTGACATTGCAGGAATTGAAACAGATTACGGATATACCGGGGAACCAGGGGAAACTTCCAACCGCAAGACAGCTCCGGGAATCCGGGGTGGCAATCGCAAAGGAGAGGTTTGGAGGGGAGACAGAATTATCTGTGTACCAGGATGGTTTTGTGCTTTACCAGACGGGGAAATATTCTACGGTATTCCCTTTACATTCATGCGGGGATTATTTTTACAAATCGGACGGGAATACCGTACATTTGCCGGAGAAGTTTTTTGAAAGGGAGAAATGGCATCTGCGGCTTGTGCTGGAGGGGGAGGACAGGCTGAACCGGAACTGTGAGGTAAGAGAGCGGTGCCGGAATGTCTCTTACAGCGCAGTATCCGAGGAATGGGCAGTGATGGAAGATTTGGCGGAACCTGCCATAGAGCAGTTGGCAAGGCTGGAAACCGTGGAAGAAATCATGCAGATGCTTACAGAAAAGCAGAAAACGGTGGTCTGCGGGTATTATCTGCAGGAAAAAACACAGGGGCAGCTTGCGGAAGAATTAGGGATCAGCCGCCATGCAGTGAGGGATTCCCTTATCCATGCGATTAGCAAAATCCGAAAAAAGTATCCGTTATGCAGCCATGGCCTTAATTATGGCATGGCAGGAAGCGGGGCGGAGCAATGAGGGGACGGAAACCAAGGGAACGGGATGGCTATGTGCTGCGGATGGAGGATGGGACGCTGGTTGAGGTGGGCCGGGAGGTTTATCTGGAATGGTATCAGTCCCGGAGGCGGGAGCGTTACCAGAAAGAGAAAAACCAGAAACATGGCGTTTACAGCCTGGATGAGATGGAGGAAAAGGGGGACTGTCGGGGGATGCCGTTCTGTGTCCGTGACGGGCTGGAAGAAACGGCTTTGCGGAACATCTGCCGGGACAAAGTAAGGGAAGCATTAGGGAAACTGCCGGAGCAGGATGCAGAATTGATTGACCTGCTATATTTCAGGGAAGCCACTGTGACAGATGCAGCGAAGATGTGCAACTGCAGCAGAAAGACCATACAGAACCGCCGGAAACGGATCTTAAAGGAATTAGGGCGCATCCTGCAGGAACAGGGCATACAGGGGGGATATTTTTAAACAAACGGCTGCTTTCACTTTGCGACATCGTGTCGCAAAGTGGGAACAGCCGGTATAGATTACTTTTCGTTATTTCTTTTTAGAGGGCGGTTCCTGGCTGTCCTCAATGTATTCCACCACATCGGATACGCCGCAGCGGAGGATGGAACAAAGCTGGTTGATGGAATTTGTGGTGATGCCCTTCCCATGTTTGATTGCATAATAAGTAGAACGTGGGAAACCACGTTTTTCTAATGCATAAGAACTGACCTGTTTTTCTCTCATAGTCTGGAATAATGGCTCATAACTAATCATGCACACACCTCTTGCTGCTATCATACCAGTATGGTCGGATATTGGGTATGTACGAAAATCCACACATATCTAAGAGAAAGATTCATTTTCATCTTCAATGTATTCCATCACATCTGAAACGGGACATTTCAGCAGCCGGCATAAATGGTTGATTGTGTTTGTGCTGACGCTGTTCCCCTGGCGCATGGAATAATAGGTGGCTTTGGGGAATCCCTGCTTGAACAGTGCGTAGGATGTGGTGTTTTTCTCTTTCATTGTCCTGAAAAGCGGCTCGTAGCTAATCATGTTCTGTACTCCTGTCGTTTTTTATCAGTGTAATCTTATGGTCGGATATTGAAAATGTACGAATATAATTCTATATGTACGGAAAACCGAGCATATAGGAAAGGAAGGTAACTTATGAAGATTGCAGCAAAAATATTTGAAAAAGCTACGGTAAGGGGGCTGGCGGATTACCTGATCTATGGCCTGCCGCCGGAGCCTGATGAAAGGGATTACAAAGCACGTTTGGACGAAACGTATGACGCATTTGAACGAATTGCATTAAAGTATGATCCTGACAACGCCTCCGATTTATTGTCAACAGCAAACGATATGACATGTGAGAACGCCTGTGTATACCTGGAGATTGGCATACAGGCGGGGTTCCTGCTGATTGCCGACATGATGAAAAACATCCAGTGCGAATGCAGGGGGGATGCGGATGACGAAGATTTTATAAAGAGCCGCATTATGGAGAAGGAGATAAAGAAGGCACTGGAGGTTTTGAGTAGGGAATCCGCAGGGGATGCGGACATAAAAAAGGCGTGTGAGATTTTGGGACGGCTGGGAGACGCTAAAACAGAGCCAAAGGAGGAGGAACAATGACGGAGCCGATAGAATTATTAGGCAGGCTGAAACTGGAAAGACTTATCCACACGCTTATTTATGGCGGGGATTCACTGGAAGATACAGCGGAAGATTATGGGGAAAAGATTAAAAATTCTTTTGAGGTATTTACTGAAAAGCTGAAAACTCTGTATGGGGAGGTTGACGGGGAAGACAACCGCTTTTTTGACATTGTTTCAGATTTTGCGGAAATCCATGATGATGTGTATTTTGAAGTGGGTTTCTTTACAGGAATCCAGCTAATGAAAAACTTAGAACCGGCATACGGCAAAGGCAGGGGGTTCCATCCAGGGGCGTTTTTTATCGGTAAGGATGGGTTGGACAGCAGCCAGCCGAAAGAATCTGTTTTGTACCAGTTCATACAGACCAGGATGGGGACTGCGCTGGAAGAGGCGCTGAGGAAAGATGAAAAATTCCAGAAACAGAATCCTAAAAGCAGTAGGATCAAAAAACGGCTGGACAGGAAGAATTTCACGCCGGAGCAATGGGAGGCCATAGATGCGGCGCTTGCGGATAACAATGACAATGCTGCGGAGTATGGGAAGATGGCTTACCGGCAAGGGGCGCTGGATCTGTTTTCTTTATTGAAAGAGCTATCCATGCAGGCATAGGGAACGCCTGCATGGAAGGACGCAGGAAGCATACGGGCGGTTTAAAGGCTGCCAGGCGCTTCCTGCTTTTTATTTTCTGTTTTTTCTTTTAGCTATCTTATGCCCGGAATAAATACAGATTAAAGCACTGACGAACATAATGATAGAACTGTATTTATGCCATTTCATATCATCCATACCTTCCACCTCTTTTCCTATCAATGACAAATCATAAAATGAACCTTTACCATGTTTTAAACGCCTGATTTTTATGGAACTGCCCTCTGCCGCATCTGTTTACGGGGCAGCTTTTCTATGGATTATCTTACCATAATCTAACCAATATTTCTATTTTATATGATTTTCTTGCAAATTTTCAAATTTTTTTCCAAAACTACTTACCTTTTGCC
>CANRWA010000204.1 GCA_947643415.1 uncultured Clostridia bacterium
ACAAATACTTATTTCTTTGTAGAAATCGCTGTCTACCGTTGTCTGGCGTTGAGACCCATTATATTACTTTTTTTTATTTGTTTTTTTTGCACGGTAGAAATGGCAGAAGCCCGAAGTAGGGCATTGACACAACCAAGGCTTTGATTCGATGAAGAACGTGCCCGTCAGTAGAAATGGCAGAAGCCCGAAGTAGGGTATTGACCACTAAATGAAGAATACTAAAATACTTTACCAGCACATTAACAAGGGATTATGCTATTGTATGAATGTGTTCTCAAGTGAACTGTTTATACAAAAATCTTCGCATTTGTCTTGTTTCAATTTATGTATGTAGTATTATCGTCAGTCGTTTTTGCTCGCTACAACTTCCTTTTCTGCCTTGTAAACAAATTGACTCTATTAGTAATTGGCAGTTTGAATTGTC
This sequence comes from uncultured Clostridia bacterium, assembly GCA_947643415.1. Lineage (GTDB taxonomy): Bacteria > Bacillota > Clostridia > Lachnospirales > Lachnospiraceae > Eubacterium_F. The sequence continues at coordinate 425 of CANRWA010000204.1, forward strand.
TGTTCTTCCGACAGCGCGCTTCCCCGAGTCTCGATGTAGCCACTGCTATGTTGCTAAGTGCCAGTTGCACTTGTTTAGCAAGGACCGAAGCGGAGCGTAGAACTGTGTTTGTGAAGCCACATTCTCAGAAAAACATTCTGCGTCAAACTATCCAAAACTTAATTTTTATGTGAATAGTAAAGTGAAAAATTATTCTCAAATAGGCAGAGTGAGACTGGACCAGGCAGCCTTCGCCGTCCAAACGTACTCACAAGAGTTGTTGGATACATCTAGCATCTGTTTGTTTGGCAATATTCCTTATCAGCCTGCTTCTTTTGTTCCTGTTAGCTTGATATTTTCCTCTTATGATGATATATTAGTTCATAAGAAGAGGAATTTATGGAACAGGGAGAGTGAGTCGTATGCCATTTCAGAAAATAAATGAAAATAATAAGCTGCACATAAATCTTAGTTATGGTGCATTGACGATCATTAGGAATGATATGGATTGCTTTCAGGTCAAGCATAGATCTACTTTTATAAATCAGATTATTGCCAATTACAAACAAGAGGCAGAAGCATCCATCTCAATATCATCTGAGGCCTATCAGGCAGAATTGGAAGGCAAGCTCACTAAATCTGGCATGAAGAATTTGGAGAATAAAAAAGAGTTTGTGGATATGATGGTGGGGGAGCATACCAGGACTATTAAGGAGAAGATTAAAAATTATGGGAAGGAGAAAGGTTTTAAGATTCGCCTTAATGAGAGTAATATAAAATATTTATGTGGGGAAGACAGTGATTGCCGTGAGAATATATATTATGATGCCTGTAGTGCGTATGTAAAGGCAATTCTTGAGGAATATTGCCGGAAGGACTTTGTGGAGAGAGAAATGGTTTATGCGAAAGAATTGTTTGACCAGATTGGTGAAGCGATTGTTATGGAAAGGTGGGTGGAAGTTACTTTTGTCTCAGGGGAGAAGGTTAAAATAAAACCATATGCCATAACAACAGATCCTCTTTCTATGTATCATTATGTGATAGGGTATGAAAATGTTATGGGTGTGGATGGGAAAAGGGAGAAAAGAAGTTTTTCATGCAGGATTGCAAATTTAAAACGGGTGAGACGGATGAAAAAACAGGCATTTATTTCAGCCAGAGATAAAAAGAAACTGGATTCCGAGATACGAAGCAAAGGTGCACAGTTTATGTGTGAGGATGTCATAAGATGTACAGTTCGTTTTACGGATATGGGAATTCGGTTATATAATCGCATGCTGCATCTGCGCCCCATAGCTGTTGAAATTTCTGAAGATGGGCATATATACACTTTTGAATGCAGTCAGAAACAGATTGAATTCTATATTTTTAAATTTGGGGGAGAAGCGGAAGTGTTGTCACCAGAGTTCCTGAGAGATAAATTCCGAGAGAAATATCAGGCTGCAGTAAATGTGTACAATTCATGAGACGCTGACACTGCAATGCTTGATTCAGGTGGCCACGAACCATATGTCATGAGGATGCTGCTGTTCCCTGTCTTTGCCCAGATTAGGAATGATAAGATTGTTGATGAGTTTATATGATGTTCCCAGATCCCTTGTACCATCATCAAGAATAATCAGCACCAGATCAATAAGTGCATTTCACTCCGCATCTACTTCTGCAAGTTTCTTAATAATATTTCTGACATACATATAATATTTTTTTGCTGCTGCATTATAACAAATGATGTCTTGGTATTTTGTGTGGCAGCCTTGCTTACAAATGATATTATATAATGGCACAAGGAAAAGAGATAGATGGCAGAATAAAATAAATTTGTGTTCCTGTTTTCCTTGATTTTATATGCTTATGGTGTTATATTAGTTTATATATAAGTAACTTTATAAGATAAAAAAGAGATAGGAAGGATGAGTGGTATGCCATTTAAAGGCTTAAATGAGGAAAAAAGAATATACATAAACCTTAGTCATGATGCAGTGATGATCATGAAGCATGATATGGCTTCTTTTCAGGTAGAACATGAGGCGACTTTTATAAATCAGGTTATCGAGAATTATATAGAAGAGGCTGAAGCTTCTATCCTGCTGGCAGCGGAGACTTACCGGGAAAAACTGGATGAACAGCTTTCTGGGTCTGGGGCAGGAAAACTGGCAGATAAAGATAAGTTCGTGGATGCAATGGTTAAGAAATATATAGAGGACATTAAACAAAGAAATGGGAAATATGAGAAAGGAGAGGGATTCAAGTTTCATCTTAATAAAAAAAATGAACAATATTTATATGGTATACAGGGTGGCTGTAGGGAAGATATATCTTATAATGGGAATTGCGGTGAATATATAAAGGCGTTGCTTGAAGAATACTGCCGAAAGGAATTTGTGGAAAGAGAAATGATCTATGCAAAGGCCTTGTTTGATGAGATCAATGATGCCATTGATTTGAAAAGGCGGGTAAAAGCTACTTTGGTTTCTGGTGATAAAGTTAAGATTGAGCCATATACCATAACAACAGATCTGCTTTCCATGTACCATTATGTAGTGGGGTATGAATACATTCAGGGAGAAGATGGGGAAATACAGAAAAATAGTTTTTCCTGCAGGATTACGAATTTGACAGAGGTTCAACGCTTAAAAGAGTCATCTTTGATTTTTGGAGAAGATTTTGAAGAGGACAGGAAAAAGCTGGACGCTGAAATACGAAGCAAAGGTGCCCAGTTTATGTGCGAAGGCATCATGAGATATGAAATTTACTTTACAGACCAAGGTATCCGGCTGTATAACAGGATGCTGCATCTGCGTCCCGCGGTTGTTCATACTTCCAAAGATGGTCATATATACACTTTTGAATGCAGTCAAAAACAGATAGAATTTTATATTTTCAAATTTGGGGCGGATGCGGTGGTTTTATCACCAAAATCCCTAAAGGATAAGTTCCGGCAGAAATATCAGGATGCTATAAATGCGTATAGTGCGTTTTCGTGATCCTAGGAATTGTATAGGATTGAATCAAAAAATGCAGGAGCACATATGATTATGTGTCTCCTGCAAACATTCTTCTTGTGCGCCCGGCGGCGCACGTTTCTAACCGGTGTAAGTCGTGTGTTCTGCA
>CANRWA010000205.1 GCA_947643415.1 uncultured Clostridia bacterium
GGAAGCAGATGTTAAGCCGGATTGAAAACGGCGACATCGGCACAGTCATAGTAAAGGACATGAGCCGTGTCGGGAGGGATTACCTTCAGGTAGGATTCTACACGGAGGTATTCTTCCGGGAAAAGGGTGTCCGTTTTATTGCTGTTTCCAATGGCGTTGACAGTACGAACAACACCAGCAGCGAATTCGCCCCTTTTTTGAATATCATGAACGAATGGTATCTGCGCGACTGCAGCAGGAAGATCACCGCTGTTTTGCGGGCAAAAGGGAAAGAGGGAAAGCCGATCACGAGTAACCCGCCATATGGGTATGTAAAAAGTCCGGAGGATAAAAACATCTGGCTTGTCGATGAAGAAGCGGCGGAGATTGTACGCAGGATTTTCAGACTGTCTATAGAGGGCATGGGACCGTGGCAGATCGCAAAACGGCTTACGGAGGAAAAGGTTGAGAAACCTTCGTATTATCAGGCAACAAGACAGCGGGGGAATTACCAGACCATGTGCGATTTTGAAACTCCCTATAACTGGACGGGAGGTTCAGTCGCACGGATACTGGAAAGACCGGAATATATGGGCGACACCGTAAATTTCCGAAGCCGCAAGTTATCCTATAAGGACAAGAAAGCGGTTAAAAATAACAGTGATGAAATCCTTGTTTTTCAGGACACCCATGAGGCAGTCGTAGACCGCAGGACTTGGTATATGGTGCAGGAATTAAGGAAGACCGTCCACAGGGTTGATACCAGCGGGGAGGGGAGCCTGCTGACTGGAAAACTCTACTGTGCGGACTGCGGCGGGAAAATGCACTACCGCAGGAGTACGACGAGGGCGGGCAGGGATTGGCGCGGGATTCCAAATGGGGAAGTCAAGCACACTTCCGCAGGATTTAACTGTGGCAGCTACAACAGCGGCAGAAAACAGTATAAGCGAATCTGCTGTTCCCATTCCATAAAAGAGGACACAGTAAAGCAGCTTATCCTTGAAACAATACAATATGCCTTAAAAAGTGTCCGCATGGACGAGTCGGCATTTATAAAAAGTATGCGGAGCGCATCAGAGGTCAGGGATAAAAGCGAGGTAAAAAAGCTGAAATTAGACCTCTCCAAAAAAGAGAAACGTTTTGCAGACCTTGACCTGCTGATCAAAAAAGTGTATGAGGACAACGCTATGGGGAAGCTGCCGGACAGACGGTATGAGATGCTTTCTTCCGATTACGAGAAAGAACAGCAGGAGCTTGAAATCGTTATGCAGGAAATCAGGGAAAAACTTACGCAGTTTGAGGACGATACGGACAGGACGGAGGAATTTCTCTCCCTTGTCCATAAGTACACTGACATTCAGGAACTTACGCCTGCCATTGTCAATGAATTTGTGGACAAAGTGCTGGTACACAGGATTGAAGAAACAGACGGCGACCGTGTGCAGGAGATCGAGATTTTCCTGAATTATATCGGCAGGGTGGAGCTTCCGACGCAGGAACTTTCCGGGGAAGAAATGGCGGAGGAAGAAAAGAAACGGAAACGCCGCCAGTACAGGAGGGAATATATGAAAGCCTACCGGGAAAAGCACAGACCGGAAATCCGGCGTGTGATTGAAAGCGCAAATGCGGCAGATAAACAGAAACAGATAGAGGAAGCCGGACAGTCAGCAGATGAACTTTTGTATACGAATAGTACGGAACAGGTTGCGGCTATGGTGGCAGGAGAGAACAAGGTTATTATAGAAAGCAGCCTTCCGACCAAAGAGGAAGTGAAAGCAAAGTATGGAGCATGAAAAGAAAATCTAAGCCAGCAAAAAACGCTGACTAAGATTTTCTAAAAATTCATGTGGAAGAACGCAGGGACAGCGTTCTTCAAGATATTATTTTTAACATTGATAATAGAAAGTGAGGATTTTGATATGACAAAACTTAGAGAGTATAACATGAACGGGACAATCATTTTAGGCGTGGATGCAGGCTATGGGAACTATAAAACGGCGAGGCGTTGTTTCCCGACTTCCGTGAGCAGGAGCAGCCAGCCGCCCGTTTTTACAAGAGATTATCTGGAATATAATGGCAGTTATTACACCATAGGCGAGGGGCATAAGGACTTTGTTGCGGAAAAGAGCAGGGACGACGATAATTATATCCTTACTCTTGCCGCTATTGCAAAGGAACTGAAAGCGAGGGGATTGACAGCCGCAAGGATACACCTTGCGGTGGGGCTTCCGCTGAAATGGGTGCAGGCGCAGAGGGAGTCGTTCCGCGAGTATATGATGCAGAACCGCCATGTAGATTATAAGTATGCGGGTAAGCGTTATGAGGTTGACATCGTGGACTGTACGGTCATGCCTCAGTGTTATGCGGCGATAGCGGAAAATCTGCCCGATTTTAAGGGTATGCACATGATAGCGGATATCGGCAACGGAACAATGAATGTGATGATACTCAATAATGGCAAGGCGAGCGAGAGTAAGTCGTGGACGGTAAAGCTGGGGGCAAATGAATGTTTTATGGCAATCCGTAACCTTATTCTGGATAGGAAAGCGGAGGAACTTCCGGCGGAGATCATTGAGAATTATCTGCGCTATGGCGATACAAAAGTGGGCGGGGAATATCGGCAGCTCATGGAGGAAGCGGCAAAGACCTATGTTGATAAGATATTTGCGGAGCTGAAAACGCATGGTTATAATCCAAACCTTATGAAACTGTATGTCATGGGCGGCGGCGCAAAGGTTGTGGAACTTGTGGGAGATTATGACAGTGATAATGTCACTTTCAACCACGATATACGGGCAAATGCCAAAGGCTATGAATACTTCTGCTATATGAAGCTGCGCAGACAGAAATCAATGGCTTCCGCCGGATAAGGAGATGTTCAGAATGAAGAATAAAAACCACAATATCCGCTTTAACATGGATAAAGGGGACGAGTGCAGGGCGTGGGAACTTCTGCACTCCCCAAAGGTACGGCAGATGTTTAAGTCACAGAATAAATTTGTGATAGAGGCGGTTAATGATTATTACGATAGACGCATGGCAATGAGAAACGATCCGTATCTGGAAACGAGGGAGAAAGAGGATGCTTTTGCGGAACGTATCGTGGAAGCGGTGGAAAAGAAAGTGATGTCCAACCTTCCGGCGCTTTTCGGGATGTATATGGTGCAGATGCAGCCGTTTTCATTATCCGTTCCTATGGGGGCATATCCGGCGGTGCAGGGCGGCATGGTGTACGGACAGGCACAAGTCGGAGCCTTGTCCAATGGCACGAATCTCTCCAATATGGCAATGCAGGATACGGAAGATACGCAGGAGCAGGATAAGCAAGAGAGTGTTACAGAGACACCAGACAATGAACTGATTGATTTTGACGCATTTTAATATAAATATGGATAGGGCTACGGTAAGCGGATTTATTGTAGCCTTATTTTTTTAGAAATCGCCATAATTAAGCGAAAATGCAGCCATATTTTAGTAAGCGATACAAAACACACCGTAATGAAAAGAAGTGCATGTTGTGATATACTC
>CANRWA010000206.1 GCA_947643415.1 uncultured Clostridia bacterium
TCTATGTACGCCCTGTAAAACCGGTTCGTACCTTTATTACGGTACATTTCGGAAACTTCCGTGACAGCCACTTTCGGCTGTCTTTCCAGAAGCTTCTCGAACCACTGAATATCGTTCTTCGTCCCCATCAGTCAAATTTTCAGCACGTTTCCTCTCCATTTCTGCAAGGATTTCTTCAAGAGATTTCTGCTTTTGGCAATATTCCGGGTAACGGAGCTGAATACCCTGCCAGAAATACATTGCATAGCCACAGCAGAAAATATCGCTTACAGAATACTCCCTGCACTCGTCTATCTGCTCGTCCTTGCGCTTGTACTCATCAATGCTCAGGCATTCCATCCGTGTAAAGGTTAAATTCTTGTATCCTCTGAAATGCCGAGAATGTAGACCAAAGCCTTGTGATAACAGTCTTGATACCTCGCCTGTCCCAATTTTTCATTTTTCATAATAGAATTTTTCGTGTTCCTTGTTTGCAAAAACCATGTGTGTTTTGTTGACGCTCTGCGCCTCTGCTCTTAACGCTGTGTTTGTCATAGTCTGTAAACACTCCTTATAAAATTTTGTTGGTATATGAAGAATCAGAGATAAAGTCTTTAAGGATCTGGCATAAATTGAGTAAACTTCGCCGAAGATTGCGAATACTCATTTTACTCAACTTGTGACTTGAGTAATACTCAACTTGAAGTGATTTTAGACGGTTTTTAACGGTAAAAGGCGTATTTCCAGCCTGGCCGCCCCGGAATGCAAAAAGGCTCCAGAAACCCTCATAATCACTTGGAAATGCGTGATTACAAGGCTTCCAGAGCCTCATATTTTTATTTCATTGTTTCAGATGCAAACTTCGCTTATTTGCCCATCTGTTTTGCGAACTTTCCCTTTTCCCTGTCCCGGTCGCATATCCCCGGAAGTATGTATTTTACTGGCTTTGCAGTGATTTTTGACTGCTCTAAGACAGCGGCTTTTCAACCGTATCCCCCAAATTTTATTTTGGGGGAAAATTGATTTTGCTTTCTAAAATTTCCGATTTCTGATTTTTCAAATTTGGGGGATAACCATTTTCCATTTGGGGGAATTTGGGGGTAAGGTTCTTCCCCCCAATCCATAAACCATATTTATCATACTTCGAATATTCCTATCAAATCTACATGAAATGCATAATACTCTCAAAATTAGCCTTCATATAGACACTTCAATCTAAAGAATCCTCTACCTTACACTTTTCCATTTCAATCAGCTTATTAACAACATTAATAAAAATTTCTGTATGCTTCGCGGCTATATTAAGGTTCCGTTTTTCGTACTCAGTATAAATCCGCTCCAAACGCACCTTTAATTCCTTAAACCCATCAACCGTTTTTTCTATTTCCACATCTGGCATACTGGTATAATGCTCCCACATTCCCTCAAAATATCCAGGAAACACACATTTGGAAGCATTATCTTCATTCTGAAAAGCACCTGCTGTTACTTCTGCCATCTCATAACTAAAATAATCAAACCGTTTGTTATGTGATTCAGAAAATGCCTGTCCGGAATTCTCCTTCATAAGTTCTACATATCGTTTACGATTCCTATTAAACATTAATACTGATTTCTCATGTAACTTTCTTATCAGTTCATATGTATCCCATTCATCTTTTGTAAAATACTTTTTTTGGTCATTGCTTATAAACATTCTTGTGTGTGATTGCTCAATGCCTTGCTGCAACAAAAAGTCTATTTTCTTTTTTAATCCAGTCTGTATTTTAGACCACTCTATATCTGGAACTGGTGCCTGATATGTTCTTGCCAAATACGAATTCTGAATAAAATTCACATATTCATCAATTGTCAGCTCTCCATTATATGCCATCTGTAAGATCTCAGGAAAACCTCTCTCTATGACTTCTTCCTCAATGTCAATAATTCTATGTGTACGAACAATGTCTTTTGGTTCCATTGCTTTATCTCTATCTATTATATATTTTATTTCTGCATCAATATCTTCCGAATTCCATTCTCCTGTCCTTATCCATCTTATAACCGCTTGCAAAATATACTTAGAATTGTAGAAACCCGGATACAAAATCGACAAATTCCCATCGCTAAGTAATGTTCCGTATCTTTCATTTTCCTCTAAAAGCCCTGCTCTGAAAGCCATTACATATGTCAAATATGACCAAAGCCACTTTTCATTACAATTTATCCGTTCTTTACTCATCCTATCATACACACGTTCAAAATCTTGAAGTGCACATTTTATACTGCGAATATTATGCGGACGTCTTTTCAAAATTAAGCTACGCCTTTGCTCTTCTTGCTCTTTCTCCTCTCTGCTGCCATATCTGCGATCTTGAGCGATGGCTAAACTATCTAAGGACATGCCATCCACCATAGTTCCAGAAAAAATAGTCGTAATATTTTCAATGTTATCCTGCAAAAGCTTCTTATAATTTATATTCCTACAGGACATTTCTTTAATAATCCCTTTCATTATTTCAGCATAATCTGGAATATAACGCACTGTACGCTGTATTATTTTCTCTTTAATTTCTTCATAAGGAATTTCTCCTATAGCTACATTATTTATTTTTTCTTCGTTTGCCACAACAATCGTATTAAAATGCTGGTTTTCACAATAGTCATTAATACATCCCAGTAAATCCCCCTTTGGCATATTTGCCCTCTCTAAATCATCAAATACTAAAATTACTTTTTTATTTTCTATTACTGGAGCAATTGAAATAAAATCAATAATATTGACAGACAAAATACTATTTCCAATATTTTTTACCGTATCCGGAAAACAATCTCCTACTGTTGAAAATACTTTTTTAGCAATGTTACCAACTTTATTCAACTTCTGGGAATTTTCCTGTGATACACCTTTTTCCGCACCCCATGCTGAAATCCATTCTTTTTTCACATCTGATTTTAATTCATCAATCGAATTTAAGCCAAACAAACTAACACGAATAATAATGTATGTATCCCTAAGCGCATCTTTCAAATCATGGTCAATCAAATATGTCTTTCCACATCCCCATTCACCAGTCAGCAACATTGCGCCTACAGGCTGATTTTCTTCACAGTAATACTTTAATTCTTCCAATGTATTCACTATTTTTATCCTCTTTCTAATCACATAACATTTTATATATTACATTCTTCAAAAAAACCGGAGTAATTGCAAATACCTTTTCTGATCAACTTCTGATTCTCTTTCACCAAATATCTTAAAGCGGTTACAATCACTTTGATAAAAATCAAGAACTTTTTCCACGTCTTCACAGTCTAAATACACAACACCTCCACCAACACAATATTGAACATGCTTCAGCAACTCAAATGTTAAATCCATCAATTCATTCCCAGTAATTGAATATTTTTCTGGGACTGCATTATTTTTTCCAAACTGTGCAATTAAAAATGCAGAAATATTGTATTTA
>CANRWA010000207.1 GCA_947643415.1 uncultured Clostridia bacterium
CTTTCCGGCATTTTGCCCGCTGTTCTTCCGTAATATATTTTTCCGCCATAGCGCATCCTCCTGATCCACTTCTGGACAAAAAGTCCAAAAGCTATTTATTCTCTTTTAAACAGTAAATCGTGCAGAGGTCAGCATATAACACGCCTTCCCCGCATTTTATCGTGTCAAACAAAAGGCACTGGAACAGCACGTCACGCACACCCTCAAGGCTTGCAATTCCCTGTTCTTTTTCTGAAAAGCCTGTGCCGGGAATATCCATCTCCGCCGATGCCGCCCGCCTTGCCGAGATACAGTGCGTATAAAGTCCGAGGATATATTTATCCGACATGGGGAAAACAAAGGTTTCCTGCCCGTAATATGTCACCCTGTATTTCTCCTGTTCCCCGTCCGGCAGCTTAAAGAAACACTGCACTGTTTCCAGATAAGTATGCCCGTCAAAATCCGGCTTTATTTTCTTTCCGTAATGACTGATTGCGGAAAAAATGCAGTTCCGGTCAAATATGGAATAAGTTCGCTGAAAATCCGGCTTCCTGCCCCTGATGTTCATATAAACATTGCTCCCCGTCCCATTTACGGCAAATTTCCCATAATCGCCTGTCCGCAGCAGATAGGACAATACCTCCAGCAGCTTTTCCTTTGACGTAATCTCCTGATAGGGGGAATCGCCAAACTCTATCCCCACAAACTTTAACGGGCAGCTCCCCTTTGCGATCTCCCGTTCCATTGCCCGGTCAATATCCCGCATGGATTCCATTTATCCATCTCCTTCCGCTTTGGACTGGAACAGTCCTTTTTCTTCCCAACCGCCGCCATACATATCATGCTGAACCAACTGCTGGTAATAATGGTTCATGGTATTGGGGGCATTGTAGAGGGCGGTCACCATGTACGCCCTGATATTGGTTATCTTTGTTGTGGTTTCCTTCATACACCCGATGACATACTCCAAATGGGAACTGTCCAGCTTTAAAAACTTAGACTTTACAAGCTCATAAGGGTAATCCTCCCCATTCACCTTTACCGTCCTGCGCTTTACACACACAATCTCGCATATCACCTCATACAGTTCCTCATACAGACCTTTTTCACTCCAATCGCCATATTTCATGTGATGCTCATACTCAATATTTTTCTTAATGATTTCCATGTAGGCAGTGGCATTATCCATCACATCAATCATACCATTATCCAGCTTGCCCGGTTCCTGTTTTTCTGTTTCTCTATTTGATTGATTGATAGGATTGGTATAACTCAGATCAGTATAATTAGTATTGTTATAATTAGGGTTCGATTCCCGAACTTCCGCAAGTTCGGTTTCCGAATTTCTTGAAGTTTGGTTTCCGAACTCCTGCAAGTTCGGTTTCCGAATCTCTTGAAGTTCGATTTCCGAACTTCTTGAAGTTTGATTATCGAACCTCTTGAAGTTCGGTTTCCGAACTTCTGCGGAATTGTCAGCATTATCAGCTTTTTCCGGCTCTCCTCCCGGTTCTTTCCCGGTATCCAGTGTCGCAAAATTCTTCACATAGATGATGTCCGGCTTGCCCAGTCCCCGTCTTTTCTTCTCAATCAGACCGATTCCCTTTTTGCTGTCAAGCTCCGCAATCACTTTGGCGCATTTCTCCCTTGCGCATCCCAAATCCTCCATTATGTTATCCAGGGTGTAATGGATATACACCCTGTTTTCCTCGTCAAGCCAGCCATTCTTGATTGACAATGCCAGCCTGTCAAGCATCAGACCATAAAGGAGCTTTGCATCGCTGGACAACTCTTTAAACCTTGCGTCTTTTATCAGCAGCCTCGGAACCCGGTAAAAAGAAAACTGTTCCGCTTCGATGCCATAATAATAGTCAAATTTTATTGTGCCATCCACGCTGATGCACCTCCCCTCTATTGTCTTTTCTTCCATTCATCCAATAGCTGAATGATGATGCCCTCTATTTCCTCACTGCTGCAATCCTCCGCAAAATATTCGCTGATTTTATCCGCTTTCAGTGTCACTTTCCGTTCCTTCGGCTTTTCCTCCGTCAGTATCAGGCGCACCATTGCAAGGGTAAGCTCCCCGGTCTTGCCATATTCCTTGATTTTTGCCGACTGCACCATGCTGACGTTACAGCCTTTTTCCTCTATGACTGCCTGCACCCACTGCTGCGCTTCCTCCGCCAGAAAGGAAATGTCAACGCCCTGTGAAAAGCCGAGTTTCTTACCGTCCACCAGTGCAAGGAGTTCATCAGATAACCGGGAAAGCCAGATATACCGCTGTACCTTCTTTGCGTTTTCCCCGGCAGCTTCCCCGACCTCATCAAGAGTATTTCTGCCTGACTTTTTCCCCTGATGCTTCATGGCTTCGTATTTCATCTTGTAGGCTCTCGCCTTTTCGCTTGGCAAGATGTCCTCCCGCTGGATATTGGAATCCACCATGATAATCGTAGCTTCATCATCGGTGTAATTGCGGACAATCACAGGCATTTCCGTCTTTCCGGCAAGCTCCGAGCCACGTTTGCGGCGGTGTCCGGCTATGATTTCATAGCCGCCGCCCGCCCTCGGTCTTGCAATCCCCGGCACAAGCACCCCATACTGGCGGATACTCTCGGTTGTTTCCTCCATCTTCTCATCGTCCTCCACCCGGAAAGGGTGGTCTTTGAACGTATAAAGCTCTGCCAGCGGCGCATTGATAATCTGCTCTATCCCATTTTCCTGTGTAGCGTTTCCACCGAACAAATCATCAAAACTTTCCAGAGCAACCTTTGATGCGCTTCTTGGTTTTGCGTTACTGCCCATCTGCAAGCACCTCCTTTGTCAGAGAATCGTAAGCTGACGCCACTTTCCCCTTTGGATCATGCTTGTAGATGCTGACGCCCTCCGCTGAAATCTCCGCCGCCCGGACGGAAATGGGAATGACATTGGCAAATATCCTCACCCGGCTTCCATAGGCTTCCTTCAGCATGGCGCTGATGTCCTTTGCGTAGTTCGTCCGGCTGTCCACCATTGTAAGCAGAATCCCCTCAATCTCCAGTTTCGGGTTAATCTGCCGCTTTACCTTGCCGACTGTCTTAATAAGCTGCTGCAAGCCTTTGACGGGCAGATATGCCGCCTGTACGGGTATCAAGATGCTGTCGGCGCTGGCAAAGGCATTTATGGTAATCATACCGAGGGAAGGCATACAATCAATCAAGACATAATCGTAATTCTCCCGGACAATCTCTATGTATGACCGGAGTACCGTTTCCCGGCTCATCACATTCACAAGGGAAACCTCCAGACCGGAAAGCTCAATGTTCCCCGGCATTAAGTCTATCCCTTCCTCATGGTGGAGGATACCCTCTCCCGGCTCTACTTCCTCGTCATTGATTAAATCCCCCATAATGGTTGCAAGCGTGACTTCCAGACTGTCCGGCTCTGTAAAGCCTAAACTTGCGGTCAG
>CANRWA010000208.1 GCA_947643415.1 uncultured Clostridia bacterium
TATTCTGCTCTATTATTTCTATGAATTTCCGCTCTATTCTTTTGTTCTGAATCTCTTTGTAATCCCGTTGATGTCCGTATTATTATTTTTGGGAATGGCAGGAAGCCTGCTGACGTTGTGGTTTGCTCCTGTGTCCGCATTACTGTTTTGGATATGTAGTAAAATCTTGTGGATTTATAAGGCGAGTTGTGAGATAACACTTGGTCTGCCGGGAGCGAGGCTTGTGATCGGAAGACCTGAGATATGGCAGATTGCGGTATATTATGTTTTTTTGTTTTTTGGGTTGATTTGGCTGAGATATATGATCTTATCAGTGAAGACGCAAGAAGAACAGGCGGGAAAAGGCAGTCAAGCGGATTGGCGAAACAGGAAAAAGAAACAAATTGCTGTGTTTTTTTTGTGGGTAGTGGGAATTGTGATTTTAAGCACCCGTTTTGGAGAGGCGGGGAAACTTACGACTGTAGTTCTGGATGTGGGGCAGGGAGACGGAATTTTTATGAAAGGACCGGAGGGCAATACCTATCTGGTTGATGGCGGAAGCAGTGACGTGAAGAAGGTGGGACAGTACAGGCTGGAACCATTCTTAAAGTCACAAGGAGTCGGAAAACTTGATTATGTGCTGATCTCCCATGGCGACAGCGATCATATGAACGGTGTGGAAGAACTGATTGAGAGACAGAATATCGGTGTGAAGATTGGTACATTGGTTCTACCGGTGAAGGAGGTGTGGGATGAGGCTTTGGAAGAATTGGCAGGAAAAGCAAGAAATCATGGAATCCGTGTAGCGGTGATAGAACCGGGACAGAGTATTAGGGAAGGAGAGATGGTGATCACATGTATACAGCCGGGAAATATGGGGATAGAATCAGAAGATGCCGAATCAAGCAAGGGAAATACTGTGCCGGGGACAGGCAGAACAGGTCTGGAATCCGGTAATGCGGCATCTATGGTATTGGCTGTGCAGTACGGAGAGTTTGATATGCTTTTAACTGGGGACGTAGAGGGAGAAGGAGAAAAGCAGCTTACAAAGACATTAGAAGAAAGCTATCTGGATTGTACATGGGAGCTTCTGAAAGTGGCGCATCATGGTTCAAAGAACTCATCAACTGAAGAATTCTTATGGCAGGTACAGCCTGCGTATGCACTCATATCGGCGGGACAAGAGAACCGGTATGGGCATCCGCATCAGGAAATAGTAAAGAGGCTTGCAGATGTTGGAAGCAAGGTATACTCGACACAGGAAAATGGAGCGATTATAGTAGAAGTAGAAGGCGGGGAAATATTAAGAATGAAGAAATGACAAAGATAGATTGTCCATACTATTATGTGGGTGATGGGAGTAAAACAGCATTTGTACGCATTGGAAATGAAAGTGTGCAGGCAGGAGCGATTGAGTTAAAACGTCTGGTACTGCGTGGAAGTAATCAGACTTATGACAGTCTGATCTCACATTATCCATATGAGAATTATTCCTTTGCAAAGTTTCGTTCGGTATATCGGCAGCGAACCGGCAAGGAAATGGATATGGAACGCAGAGGAAGTGGTTTTAAAAAGATTAAGGATGATTATCGTAGAGCCGTTAACTATCGCCTAGAGCTAGAGCCTGTATTCTATTCTGATACCTCTTCATTTTGGGTGACGCTTTATAATCTGAATTATAATGTTGCAGTTGAAGAAGCAAGGAGTCAAAAACAGTTGTTTGAAAATGAAAAAGCAGTTGTTATAAATGAAAAACAGTCGTTTGAAGACGGAAAAACGGTTGTTTCGAATAAAAAACAGTTGTTTGAAAATAAAATAAATGAATCTAGGATTAGTACACTTGCAAAGGAAAAGATCCTGCGAATGTATGAGCAGTATAGCGACGATATGTATTTTTCCAGGGCGGATGTAATGAGAATAACTGGGATTACTTCATCACCAGCAGGAGAGTTGATTAAAAAGATGAAAAAGGAAAAATTGATAGTACCTGTTGTCGGGCATGGAAAAGGTAGGTATCGATTTAAAATTTAGACAATACAAGGGATGGTATGTTTTGTGTGACTGCCATCCTGTTTTTGGTTGAATTTCAGATTTCTGGGAGGCAAATGTATGGTATTTGGACCGTTTCCAGTTTGACGAAACCCGTTATGACCCGACAAGGCCGGTGAGGCGTATTTCATTTTTAGATATAGCGAATAGAAAGAATCGGGAGTATTTAAAGATATATATAAAGTATCAGCTTGGTGTGACAGGAATCTCTGTCCAGAATATTTGGGCACGGACATATATTACAAAAGCTTTTCTGCGTTTCCTGGATCAAGAAAAACTCGCAGTAGATAAGCTGACTGCGGCAGAGATTGATTTGTATATGAGGAAGCTGCAGGAAGAGGATGTTGAAATGATAACTTTTAATGATAAAGTGACAGAGATTCACTGTTTTTTAAGATTTCTGACAGCAAGGGGATACTATAGCAAGGTTCCGTTTTACCCGGAATACTATATCAAGCGGGCAACGGTGCCGCATCATTACCGGTCTGTGCCGCAGAATACGGTGACGGAGATTTTTAAGAATTTAAAAGGACTGCCGGAAGATATGCGGCTTATGTATCTGCATTTATGGTGCCTTGGACTACGGATTAATGAAGTATGCTCTATAAAACGGGAAGGATATTATCTGAAGGAAGGGGTTGCCTGGCTTCGGATTTACCAGCATAAGATGAAGATGGAAAAGGTAATCCCAATCCCAATGCTGCTGTACCGGAGCATGATGGTATACATAGAACGAAGAAAAATCGGGTTGGATTCCTATGTATTTCAAAACTCGAAAGGAGGTCCGTATTTATCAACACATTACTGGCATGAAATGGTGGACTGGTGCAATGGATTGGGAATCAAATGCGGAGATCATGTGTTCCAAACGCATGATTACCGGCACAGCGTAGCCACTGCATTGTATGAACATGGGGCTTCGATTCAGGCAATCCGGGAATTCCTTGGACATAAGCATGAAAACATGACGCGGCGGTATATTGACTGTATCCAGAGGCATGTAGACCGTTCCAGTGAACAATATTATAAAGAGCAGAAAAGTCTTGCAAGTGAATGGAAAGAAGGAAGTGGGAAAGATGGCAACTAAAATTTATATAAAAGAACTTCCCTGTTATCAAAGAAAAGGAAATGCTTCTGAAAAAAGAATCAGGGTTATGGAGCGGCATTTTTACGATTTAGGGCTCTTGGCAGCGGAGGGACAGAAAAAGGAAATGGAAGCGTTCATACAGAGCCGCGGGGAAGAGCTGAGTATGGCTACCGTAGATGCGGATATTATCCACTATAATGTGATTGCCAGGTTTATGAAAGAGAAATATCTGTTTTTTGTCAAGCACTTTTCCCTAAAAAAAGCGTCAGAATTCCCTGTTTTCAT
>CANRWA010000209.1 GCA_947643415.1 uncultured Clostridia bacterium
TAACTAAAAAATCCTTGAAAAATAAGGAAAAAAGACTTGACTAAATAGGGAGGTATAATCTTGAATATTCAAAAACTCATTGACGATTATACGTCTTGGTTAAGAAGTGAAACTGCTTTTGATAAAATTGGAGAATACTACGAGATTACCACACCGTATCTTGATAATGCCAATGATTATTTGCAAATATATGTAAAACAAGATGGTAATGATATTTTTTTTACAGACGATAGTGCTACTATACATGGTTTGAAAATGTATGGTTTTCAGTTGACACCTAATCGTAAAATCTACCTTGAAAGAATATTATATCAATATGGCGTAAAACTTAAAGGGGATGAATTGGTTGCAAAAGCACCTATAAATGGATTTGCACAAAAAAAACATTTATTTATTCAAGCTATGTTGAGAATAGATGATATGTTTTCGGTTTCTAAATCAAAAGTTTCTTCCTTCTTTTTAGACGATATACAGAATTTTTTTGAGGAAAGAGAGATTTATTATTCTGATAACGTGCAGTTTACAGGTATTTCAGGTTTTGCTCATAATTATGATTTTTTATTGCAAAGAACTAAAACAAAGCCTGAAAGATTATGTCAGGCAGTTAATAATCCCAATAAATCCAGTATGGGAAATATTCTTTTTGCGTGGAATGACACAAAACCCGCAAGAAAAAATGAAAGTCAGCTTATTGTTATTCTGAACGACCAAAATAATATAGCTAAAGGTGTTGAGGATGCATTTTTGAATTATGAAGCAAAAGTTATTCGATGGAGTGAACGAAACAAGGAAGATAATATTGCTTTACTTTCTGCATGATATTCAAGATGGTTTCGTAAAAAAAATTTAGGGAATAAGCTATGTAACGAAATAATTATAATGGGATTTGAAGCGGAAAGAAGCAAGAGAAATACCCTTGACTGTCTAATGTCAGAACGATATTTTGAACCGTCTGCTATAGACGGCTACCTTGAAAAGCCAAACAAACGCGAAACTGGTTGAAACCATATTGAAATTCCGCTTCGACCGATAGAAAATAACAAAGACAGGAAAAGCTGTCAAGGGTAAACTTTGCGCTACGCGCCCTTGACAGCTTTTCCTGCCTTTGCTGATGGGCAGTCAAGAGGACGAAATCAGTAAACTGCTTTTGCCCTCAATTTATTATAGGGATTGTTACGCAGTAGGGGGTATTTTGTCCTTGATTTATGCGGCTTTGTGGGCGTTAAAATGACGGGAAAGGGTTTTTATATGTCTGTCCTCAAAAATAGCGTTCTATTGCGTAACAGAAAAGCAGAGAACCTACCACTAATGAAAGTGATATGTTCTCTGCTCTTGTTTGCACTCCTGTTTGTCAGCGTTGATGATAAGTTATTATAAATACTTCCTTATCATCGTAAAACTAAGTGTTTACGACACTTTTGCAATTAACAAAAATCAGCTTTTTCGGCGGGCAGGATACGAGATTTTTGCTCAATTTCCAAGCCTTCCATCAGCCATCTGAACTGTTGCCAGGAAATCGGTTTTACATCACTTTCCTTGCGTGGCCATTGGAAGTTTCCGTTTTCCAACCGCTTATACAGGAGAAGGAACCCATCTCCTTCCCATAAGAGAACTTTGATTCGATCCCGGCGTTTCCCACAGAACAGGAACAAGCTTCGGGAGAATGGATCCAAATGGAACTGCTCTTGCACAACAGCCGCAAGCCCATCGATGGATTTACGCATATCTGTATACCCACAGGCAATGTAAATGTTTTCTGCAACAGTGATATCGCCTAACATACATTCTGCAGTGCAAGAAGCACTGCCTGAACTGTCTGTTGGCTTGCGCCTTCATTCACTTCCAGAGTTGCATTCGGAAGATGAATGATAACAGCTGCTTTTGTATCTGGTAATGGAGACATTACCTCTAACTTTTTGAAAGCAACTGTTTTCTCAGGAGCAGTTGCCGGAACGGGAAGATTCTGACAGAGTTCTTCTCGAAGCTTCTTTAGATTTCGGTAGTATGTTTGCTCACAAATGCCGTTCAGCCCACACCAGGCTGTAACCGTCATGCCGCTGGACTGGCATTCCTTAATGAGAGATTTCCATTGCTCTCGTTTTAGATATTTACGAACTTTAGTAACTTGCTCCATAGACACCTCCGACTAGCATTACTATGCACAACTATAACTGGTAATACTATACAGTTGTTCGGAATCATTATCTCATGGATCTTAATCGGATATAAGGCACTCATTTATTGAGCGCTTACACAAAAACCGGATACGCGTCAAAATAGCGTTCTCTAAAAACTGTAAAACCCCAGGGACGGTATACATACTGGTAATGCCCCAGCCATTTAACGTCCTTGGGATTTTTGTGTCTTATCATGCTATTTTTTCTCATTTCTTCGTTAATATACAACATACTCAATAAAATATAGCAGGAATTGCACATCTGCTATTTTTCCCCAATGCTCAGCCAAAATCAACACATTCTTACATAATATTTTGAAAATCCCCCTTGTTTTCTATAACCATACACATTTCATCCCACTATATATTGGCATCACGGTTCTGCCTATTGTATAGAAAGCGCCTAACTTCCATAATTTTCTTCGGGCCTTTATCATCAACCACGACATAATAAATCACAAAGTTCTTTATATAGATGCGATAATATGGATATCTCCTCTCTTTCAATGAATGGTACGGCTCAAAAGACTCTGCATTTGGCAAACGCTCTAAGATAGCCGATTCAACTAAATCCAGAAGATTATTTGCAGCCTGCGGATTCTTTAATGTTTCGGCAATATAAACCACTTTTTCTTCTAATTCCTCATAGAATAATGGCAAATACCACAAAATATATTTTGTATCAGCCATTTACTCTCCTTCTAAGTCCCTCAAAAACCTCATTATGCGTATAACGCCTGCTGTCACTTTCTGCTGTCAAATCCGCTTCATCCATGGCATTTTCTGCCCCATCCGTCAGTTTAGAATATTCTTCAAGGCTTAGTACCACCATAGCGCCATACCCATTTTTAGTTAAATACACTGGTTCGCCGGAATTTACAATTTTTTCTATATCAGGGAATTTATTTCTAAGATCGGAAACTGGCTTTATCTGTATCATTGCTCTTCTCCTTATCATAATTTTATCAATATTCTATCTCAATTCTCATTATAAACAAAACTTGTATATTTTACAAGTAGCAAAATAATTATTTTAATCAGGATATTCCTAACCCTGAATTATTCACAGCTGTGCCGTGAAAGTGGCTGAAAGCCACATAGTTACTGT
>CANRWA010000210.1 GCA_947643415.1 uncultured Clostridia bacterium
TCCTGATCTCTGCATAGATACCGGTTGGTATGTAAGGGTACGAGAACCGTCCCTCATTGACAAGCGCAGCGATCGTCTTTGGGTCTTTACGGTCATTTTTGTTGGGGTTGTTGTCATCCAGCTCTTTCGATTTCTTCACATGGTGGGGATTTACATGTACCGGCTTCATTCCGATATCCTGCAGGAATTTCCCCAGGGCGAACCAGTAGTGGCCTGTCGGCTCCATGCCGGGGATTACGGCAGTTTTGCCGTGTTTCTCCGCCATGTCCTCCATCCATGCTTTGAATGTCTGGAATCCGGCCTCCGTGTTGCTGAACTCCAGCGGTTTCTTTGTATACTCATAGTTACGCCAGTCAAATGCCCGGGCATAATGAGTCTCACTTCCTACATCGATTCCAACAATCAAAGTTTTTTCCGTTATGGATGCAATTTTTGCGTTTTGTGTGTTACAATTCATTTTAGATACCTCTCTGTTCAATAAGATTTTCACTAACCTGCGAAGTCAGTAATCTTATTTTACTCTGAGGTATTTTTTTCTCAACCTTCTTTCTTGGAATTCCCTATACTTGAATTATACAGGAAGCTCCTAGTTACTATTCTCTGTGAGAATATCATAGACTGCGTTTGCACAACATTTTGCCGCTAAAGATGGAACCGCATTTCCTATCATTTTATATAGCTCCATGTTGCTTCCCTCGAAAATGTAATCATCAGCAAAAGTTTGTAATCTTGCTGCCTCTCTAACTGTGAGAGTTCTACACTGAGATGAATCTGGATGAATATGTCTTAATCCATCTTTGTATAAATGTGCAGGAATTAAGTTACTCGGTTCATCCCACTTGATGACATGATACTTATGAACATTTGAGCTCTTTCCTGTCATCTTTGTATATAATTCCTTTAATGCAGAAATGGAGGTATATTCATTTCTTCCAGATTCAATATCTTCTGTCAAAAGTTTAAAAATACCAACATCTCTATCACTCTGCCATCTAGCCACATGATTTGCGACCATAGGATCTGGTAAAGAATGTCTTGTTCTTGCCCCGTTATATTTCATATCTTCTGTCTGAGGAAATAATTTAGGCAAATCCCCAATAGCTTCCTTTACAGTTACTTTTCGAGGAGATTTATACTTTGGCAATGCCGAAAAATAAAATGATTGAACAATTTCTTCACTTTTGTCTTGAAATATATCTTTTCGCACTCCAAAAATAATCACTCTCTTACGATTCTGTGGAACTCCATATTCCGTAAAATCTATAATCGCTTTACTGAGATCCTTCATTATATGATATCCCGCAGTTTCAAAACTCTCTTGTATAATATCAATTATTGGTCTATCTCCTGGTTTTGCGCTAAGTATTCCTGGAACATTTTCAAACAAGAACGCTTTGGGTCTGTATCTTTCTAGCACTTTTATATAACTTTCAAACAGATAATTTCTGTAATCATTCTTCATTCCATTTTCATCTCGCACTCGACCAGCTATCGAGTATGCTTGACAAGGAGGACCACCAATAATTACATCTATTCCATCTGCAGATTCTATAAGTTTATCTAATCCTACCGATGAGCCATAATCTGGATCATCAGTCCACCCCTTAAATAATACATCTGTTCTCTGTATATCAAATCTAAGAACTCTCTGACTCGCATCCGAATACTTCCATTTTGTTCTTAATCTATTTTCAAGATTTTGACATGGCACCTTTTCCCACTCAACTGCTGCAACAGTATCGTAATGTCCAGATTGTTCAAAGCCATCCATAAGACCACCACACCCGGCAAATAAGTCGATTGCTTTAATCTTAGTCATTATTCTTCTCTCCTAAAATTCCAAGTATAGCTTTTCCTAATGCTTCGCCCAATAAAGGTGGAACCGCATTTCCAACCTGTCTATCTTGCTTTGTTCTTGTTCCTGTAAACACAAAGTCATCTGGGAACGATTGAATTCTTGCATTTTCTCTCACAGTAGGAACACGATTCAACTCATAATGAAAAAGATTTCTATGTCCTGTATCTACCGTTCGTGCAGGTGCGTTACCGTCTAATCTTGTCCATGCCATATGAAAAGTTCTACTCTCTCCAACTCCTACAGGCAAATCTTTATAATTTCCCCCTTCTGGAACTAATGCAATAGTTTCTTTCACGAAATCTTTATGATTTGTAGCGACATGGTTTGAAAGAACCATACAGTTCTTTCTCATCATTTTCTGATACTCTGTCGCTGCATCCTGTGAATAAACATCTTCATTCGTTCCTAATTCAGTATTTCTCGTAGGCAAATCTGATATTGCATCGCGGCAAGTACGATAAGGTCGATCTGTTCCCGGACCAAACTGCGCTTCAGGAAAACAAGGTTCCCCTAAGTCTTTTCTTATTCCCATGAAAATAAGACGTTTCCTCATCTGTGGCACACCATAATCACAGGCTTTTAAAATTTTACAATCAATGTTGTACCCCATATCTCGGAATCTCTTAAGAATTTCTTCTTTGATTTGGCCCTTATATAAAGTTGCCATTCCTGGAACATTTTCAATGATAAAAGCTTTAGGTTTATACTGTTTTACCATTTCAATTACTGCCAGATATAGTTTATTTCTCTCATCATCAAAATTACGAGGGCCTGTTAATGAAAATCCCTGGCAAGGTGGTCCAGCGATAATCACATCTATTGTTCTATCTCCGGCTATTTTCTTTATCTCGTCAAACGTTTCCTGCTTGGATAAATCTGCATTCAACGGCTTTGCACCATTATGGTTAAGCGCGAATGTGTTTAGCGCATCCTGATCATTATCAACACCGACAATGATATCAAATCCCGCATCCATAAATCCTTTCGATAATCCACCGCATCCTGCGAATAAATCTATTGCATTCATTTATTTGTTATCCTCCGTTAATTTTTCTTGTTTAAACTCGCAAACATCAGAAATATCGCAGTCTAAGCTTGAACATATTTTCATTAGCACTTCCATGCTAACAACTTGATTTTTGCTTAACTTTGCAAGTGTATTTGTCCCAATTCCCGTGACTTTTCTCAAATCACTCTTATTTGGCATTCCTTTATCAATCATTAATTTCCATAATTTATTGTAACTTACTTCCATCTATTTCCTCCGATTAAGACGTGTAGTCAAACTCTATTTTATATTATACATGGAGAAAACATTTTTATCAACGGAGAAATAAAATATTTCGCCCTCTATATATTTAGCCTGAATTATTCATGAGCATATAAAAATGCTCGATACTACAAATCCTTGAACCA
>CANRWA010000211.1 GCA_947643415.1 uncultured Clostridia bacterium
CTTTTGCTTGCCATGTGGATGCGCAGCCGGAAAACGGAGATTGCTGTTCTGATCAGTCTGGGTATAGCAAAAGGAAATATATTATCTCAAATGATTTTGGAAGAGATGATATTGTATTTTGTCGCATTCGTGGGAGCGGGAATTGCAACAAAGCTCTTATTACCACGGATTAGCAATAGTCTTGCCATCATGCAGGGGAACAGCATAGCATTGGAATTATCATTTAGCTGGCAGTCAGGAGTTTTATGTATCGGACTGGCTGGTGTTGTAATATTGACTGGGATAGCTATTTTTCCATATATGAAAAAGCCTGTGAAAGAAACCTTGTCGGAAATGGAGGGATAACATGAACATCTTAGAGTTAAGTATACGCTGTCTGGTTCGGAAACGGGCAAAGACAATTCTTCTTTTAAGCATTGTTTTTGTAACAGCCTGCTTTATCTATGCCGGGTGGGCGTGCAAATCCGCAAATGTACAGACGCAGACGGAAGGTAAACAGGCGCTTGGGGCATCTTTCAGGATGGAAGAAAATGAAGCGGACAGGCATGACAGGACGGCAGAGGCAATAGAAAAATTAGGCGGGCAGAACGGGAGCGTGGATGGATCGCATATAGAGCAGCTTGAATCAGGGGATTGGATGATATGGCATGATAACTCTTTTGAAACCCTGCAGATGGAGGATATTGAAACACTTGCAGGGCAGGAAGGGATTGCGGAATATAATGTCACCACGGCGAACATAGTGGTCAATCCTGTAAATTTTGTACGGATTGAAGACCCGGATGTAGACCAGCATTCAGACCTGCTGGGTGTGTCATTGCGGGGAAATATGGAAATGCGGCTGGATTTCGATGTGCAGAATGGGAATATAGAAGTAAATGAGGGACGTATGATCACAGCAGAGGATAAAGATGTATGCGTCATATCAAGGGAGCTGGCAGAATTAAATGGATTGACGGTTGGGGATAAACTGGAATTTAATGACCGGAAAGAGCGTGAAACATCTAAGGTTTACAGTGCGGAGATCGTCGGGATTTATGATACAGTCCATAAAATCACACCCATCATGTACGGGGACAGCTACCGGAGTGAGAACATCATCATGACAGACCTGCGTTTCCCGGAAAAGCCGCAGGGATGCGAGGGAGATCCGCTATATCAATATGCGACATTCTGGGTAGAGAATGTAGATGAGTATGAAACGGTAAAGGAGAGGATCAGGAAAGCTGACATTGACTGGAAACGCTATGATTTCCTTGACAATACCGGGATGAGCGATACGATGGCAGCGAATTTCGGAGATCTGGATGAAATGAGTACCATAATACTGATCTTAGTTGCCGTTTCGGGCGCAGTCATTATTTTTCTTGTATTCCTGTTCTGGCTGAAAGGCAGGGTGCATGAAATAGGTATATTTTTGGCAATCGGGAAAGGCAAGGCTGCCATTATAGCACAGATGATACTGGAAGGAATCCTGATAGGATGTGTTTCTTTTACGCTGGCAACTGTATGTGCACCTTCATTATCTAAAAGTGTTGCAGATTATCTGGTGGGTTATCAAGTTCAGCAACAGGAGGAACAGAGGGAAGCGGAAGAAGGCATGACAGGAGGTGCAGGAGTGGCAGAATATGAAACAAAGGTAATGGGTGTTAAAACTGAAGTGACAGGAAAAATAGTCCTGCTGTCTGCCTGTTCTGTATTGGGTGTGATTTTGGCTGCGGTTTCATCATCCTGCATATTTGTGGTAATACAGAAACCAAAAGAAATTTTAAGCAAGATGGGCTAAAGGAGGCTGTATGTTAGAGTTAAAGGATGTTTCATATTATTATAAATCACAGAAAGATAAGACGATTCTGAATCATGTAACTTACCAATTTAAGAAGGGTGTTATGTATGCCATTTTAGGTTCCAGCGGTTCAGGAAAAACAACGCTTTTATCTTTGCTGGCGGGGCTGGATGTGCCGGTTGAGGGGACTGTCTGCGTTGCAGGAGAGGATATTCTGCAAAGGGGATTAAATGCACATCGAAAGGATCATGTTTCACTGGTCTTTCAAAATTATAATCTGATCGACTATTTAACGCCGGTTGAAAATGTAAAGTTAGGTGGGAAAGCCGATGCGGAAGAATTGCTGGCGCAGATGGGCATTGATGAGGCGCAGCGGAAAAGAAATGTGATGCAGTTGTCCGGAGGCCAACAGCAGAGGGTAGCCATTGCAAGGGCATTGGCAAGCAAGGCGCCCATCCTGTTAGCGGATGAACCGACAGGAAATTTGGACGAGGATACTGCGAATGAGATTATATCTATTTTTCAGAAACTGGCTCATGAACAGGAAAAATGTGTGGTTGTAGTTACTCACAGCAGGGAACTGGCAGAGCAGGCGGATATCGTCCTGCGGTTAAAGAAAGGGAAAATCGCAGACGACACAGACAGCGGAGAAAATTAGATACGATTGTGAGGAACATGGATGGTAGCAGGTGGCAGAAATGTCAGGATGAACAGGCAGCAGATGGAGAGCAGAAGAAAAAAACAACAGATAAGGTGGAAATCATTATTAGTCAGAGTGGCGGTTTTGGTTGTGATTGTGTTCTGTATCAGAAATATCTATGCCCGTCTGGAAGAAATGCAGATGGAATTGGAGCGGCTGGAGATACAGCAATATGGGAGGGTACAGACCAGCGCAGATGCGCAGCCACCAGATAAACTGAATGATGTAGATTATATTGGCAGCATTGATACATGGGAAGTTGGCAAGCCTATAGAACGCACGGAAGCGGAAGTCCTGCAGCGGCTGGGTGAGCTGGGGCAGGCAAGCTCCCTGATAGAAGGGATTTATCAAAATCATTCCCAGTATCCGGGGGAGCTGCTTGCAGCGTTGGCAAATAATCCGGAAATGGCGGATTTTGTTTCCGGATATCCTGACCGGAACAGAGTGACAGGGGGAATTACTGCATCCGAAAGAGAGCAGGAATTTCCACTGTTCCTCCAATGGGACAGGCGCTGGGGGTATGAGTCCTATGGGGGTAGCTGCATTGGGCTGGCAGGCTGCGGTCCAACGTGTTTGTCTATGGTATTGTTCTATCTGACCAGGGATGAAACACATACCCCGGACAGTATCGCCGCCTACAGTGCGGAAAATGGATATTATGTAGAGGGAACTGGTACATCATGGGCTTTGATGGAGGATGTACCAAAGCTGTATGGCATTAAAGTCTTATCCGTAAGCTCCACTGCAAATAATATGAGGGCAGTACTTGATAATGG
>CANRWA010000212.1 GCA_947643415.1 uncultured Clostridia bacterium
CCCACGGCTTTCTTTAACTGCAATCCCGTAATCCTGCATAAGCTTTGCAGAAAAATCTTCAAAGGATACTGCCGTAGAAAGCACTGACCGGATAGACTGCCGTAACAATTCTTTCTCCGTTTCAAACTTCGGCTGTCTTGGGGTAAGTCCGTCTGCAATTATTTTTTTATTCAGAACATCTTTCTCCGCCTGTCCACGTTTTTTCGCCCAATACTCACGCTCGGTAATCTTCTCCCTGCCGCCGTTCAGTAAATCAATCTGATGCAGTCCCTCACGCTGGTACATCTCCATCACTTCACTCCGGAAATACCGCATGGCAGAGGCGGTACAGCGGTGCTTTGCCCCTGCCTGTGTGTCGCATGGCCTGTCCATGTAGGCTTTCCGTTCCACCTCATGGATGCGCAGTGAATTAATGACGATATGTACATGAATGTTGTCGGAATGGTTATGCCCGTCTGGGTGAGCGCAGACAAGAGCCTGATGTCCGGGGAAATGCTTCTGGCAATACTCCATCCCTAATTCCTGCGCTGTCTCTACGGTCAGCCCATTATCGGCGGCATCCCTTGGGTCAAAGCTGATGATATAGTGGTGGCTCTTTATGTCCTGCCGCTGGCTATTCTTTTTATACTGCATATTTGCCCGCAGGCAGGAGATAGCAAAATCTTCATCCCCACAATTCAAAGTGTCAATCCGGTAACCCTCACGGGGAACCATCCTCCCGGCTTCATCCCTTACTGGCTTCATGGTAAATTCGTCATGCTCAAATGTCAGGTATTGTTCTGCGGCTCCATAATCGGCGTTTTTAGAGCTGATATGTTTTATCGTTGCCATAGGCTTCCCCGATCACTTTCAGCACTTCAAACTTCAAGGCGGCAAGGTCAGCGGCACATGCTTTCAGCTCTGTGGCAAGCTCCCGGTAAGGCAGGCTGTACTCATTCAAGCGTCTGGCAATCTGGTTTAAGTTGCTGCCGATCTTCCCGTACTGCGCCACCAGATTTGATACTGCCGTAAGCATTTCCTCATTGTTTGCCGTTACCTTGATGGTAGTGGATACCTTGCCAAAAAAGATTGCCTGACGTAAATACTCTGACTGGCTTAGAGAAAATGTCCTGCATTTTTCTTCAAAGTCCTGCCGTTCTTCCTCGGTCAGACGGGTCTTGACAATGCATCCCCTGTGCGGCGTGTTGTAAATTTTTTTCGTAGCTATCGTTATCACTCCTTTCAAAAATTTTCTTCCTTAAAAATTCTCCTTTCACTAATAGCAGACTGGCGGTACCAAAAAGTAAGTAGTAAAAGAAAAAAATTTTTATTTTTTTATAAAAACCTCCCTTCACTAATCACAGACTGGCGGTACCAAAATACAAACGGTTTATAAAAAATTTATAATTATTTTTATTTGATTCTCGTAACTGGAGGGGAAATTTTATACAGAGGGGAATTTTAAAAATCTATGATTTTTCATAAGCAGGGTTTGGGGAAGGCACTCCCCAACGAGTATCTGTCCGGGGTGGAAGATGAAGCGGGAGCGGAATCTGGATCCATGGACGATACTTGCTCTTTCGGTTTCCTAAAGCCCAACACTCTGCTTTTTATGACTATGAAGCCTGTTGCTGGTAACTGCATTTCCGAATTACGGCAAAAATAAAACGTGGCAAATCTGTTCTTTGTCAGATTCACCACGTTTGATATTTCTGTATGCTGCTATGATTTCATATTTTTATCGTAATACTGTGATACAATTCGTATGGATTCTTCATCTACGTTAAACTCTTTCGATATTTCTTCCGTAGATTTTTTCTCTATATAATAATTCTGATATACGAGCGCCGCCATTTCACAGGACTGTGCGATCAGAGTTCCGACCAACTTTCTCATGAGGTCAATAAATTCTTTCACATCTGGATTCACTTTCTCATCAGAATCCTCCAACACTTAAGACAAGTCTGTTTCATCAAGATTTTTATTTTCCTTTTTCAGATTTTCCCGGATAAAATCCCGGATCATTTTCTGTTCCTCTTCCGGCAGCCGTGTATATAGCCAAATCATTTCTATGACTTCTGCAGGCAGGTCTAATGGCAACGGCGGTAATTGTATATATTTTGGTTCCATTCTTACTTTACTCTCCTGTTATCACTTCTTGAATCACTCGGTTTCATTGACAGACTTAACATCTATCTTGTAACCGCTGTCTTTATACTCTATTTCTAATGTGTAATCTCCAATTCGTACCTTGCTTTCATCCTCCACGGGATAAAAAATATTTTTCTCTGTATCATAGATGACCAATTCCCCAATAGCTTGATTCTCAACCATATCTAACATGGCTTCAATGCAATCATCACAAAACAATTTTTTCATCCTGTGGATACTGACAATGCCATTCCCTCTCTCTATTTCTGCAGAACCCTCATTTTCTCCCGGACTTTTAGAAATATGGATGCTGGTCTGGCTGATTTCATCATGGCCAAATGTGAACTGCGTATTTCCCTGATATTCTTCCGGTTCTATCCCACGTTCAAAAATATCTAACGAATAGGATTCCCCTGTATTCAGGCTTACAAGAACTGCCTGCGCCGGGTAACTCCCCTTGCAGGCACGGCATTTATTTGAAGTATTCGGGATGTCCCGGACATATTTTTCTATGTCCCTTTCATATTCACTATACACTAAATCGTGTCTTATGGTCTGGGCAATCTCGTCATATTCATCTTCTGTAGCAGACTCCATGTAAGACGTAACCATATTTAGAAGTTCCTCCATAGCTGCGTCATCCCGGCGGTCCATCTGCAGGTTATTGATATTAATGAGCAAGATCACAAAAGCAACCGTAAGCATACTTATTATAAAATAGCCATATAAAAGAGAACGCTTATCTGACTGGCTTAAATGCTTCTTAGAATCGTCGTGTTCATCCCCTATCCAGAAATCATCCCAATTATTCTTTATCCTTTTCCACAATCCTCTAATCTTTCACACCCCCATTCCTTCACAATATAACCGCATACCGTTAATCTATCATATTTTATTCGTATAGTCAACCGCATACCGTTAATACAATATCTTGAAACCTCTTATACTTTCATTAACCGTACAAAGTTGGGGGGATTTTCATGACATATTCTGACGCTGTTATTAAAAGACTGACGGCATTATGTGCCGAACGGGATATCACTGTAAATAAATTAGCTACACTATCCGGGATCACGCAATCTACAGTAGACAATTTAATAAAAGGGAAAACAA
>CANRWA010000213.1 GCA_947643415.1 uncultured Clostridia bacterium
CCTGCCTTAAAATGCGCCCTTCCTTCTGTTCAATGTCAGAAGGACGCCACGGCACATCGAGGTGGTGCAATGCGATCAGCCTGTCCTGCACTTTGGTTCCTGCACCCATTTTCTGCGTAGAGCCTAACAAAAAGCGAACCTGCCCGCTTCTTACTTTCCCGAACAGCTCCGCTTTCCTTGTTTCCGTATTCGCATCATGTATGAACGCTATTTCTTCCGGCGGCACTCCTTTCTCCACCAGTTTGTTTTTTATATCCTCATAAACATTAAACGTGCCGTCTCCCTTGGGTGTCGATAAATCACAGAAGATAAGCTGTGTTGATCTCTGCTCTTTTGTCTGCTCCCATATTTCAAATGCTTTTCCGACACATACGCTCGCCTTTGAATTTTCATCATCAGGCAGCATGGGATTGATAAGCCTCTGGTCTAACGCCAGCTTCCTGCCGTCGTTGGTTATCTTTAGCATATTGTCAACTGTTGCATCTACCTTGCGGTCACGCACCGCCTCCGCCCTCTCTGCAAGCGAGGCAACCATATCTTTCTGGTACTCGCTCGGCTTTAATACCACATTTTCATACTCTGCTTCCGGCACGGGCAGATTTAACATATCCGGTGTCTGAATATCTGCGCTCTCCTTAAAAAGCGCAATCAGCTCCGGCAGGTTAAAGAACTTGGCAAACCTTGTCTTTGCCCGGTATCCGGTTCCCTCCGGTGCAAGCTCTATGGCTGTCTGCGTTTCCCCGAACGATGCCGCCCAACTGTCGAAATGACCAAGCCCCAGCTTCTGAAGCGTCCCGTACTGAAGATAGCGCATATTGGTGTAAAGCTCCGTCATGCTGTTGCTGATCGGCGTACCTGTCGCAAAAGTTACTCCCTTGCCGCCTGTGATTTCATCAAGATACTGGCATTTTGCGAACATATCGCTTGACTTCTGCGCTTCTGACTGTGCAATGCCTGCCACATTCCGCATTTTGGTATAAAGGAACAGGTTCTTGTAATAATGGCTCTCATCTACAAAGAGCCTATCAACGCCAAGCTGCTCAAAAGTCACTACATTATCTTTCCTCGATGTGTCATTCAGCTTTGCAAGCCTTGCCGAAAGCGACTTCCTTGTTTTCTCCATCTGCTTAATGGTATACCGTTCCCCGTTGTCGGCTTTTGCCTGCTCTATGGCAAGCTCAATCTCGCTGATCTGCCTTTTTATTATGGCTTCCTGACGCTCGATTGAAAGCGGGATTTTCTCGAATTGTGAGTGTCCGATAATAACTGCATCGTAATCGCCCGTGGCTATCCGCGAACAGAATTTTTTCCGGTTGGCAGGTTCAAAGTCTTTCTTTGTGGCTGCTAAAATATTCGCACCCGGATAAAGGCGTAAAAAGTCGCTCGCCCACTGCTCCGTCAAATGGTTCGGCACGACAAAAAGACTTTTCTGGCATAACCCTAACCGCTTGCTCTCCATCGCTGCCGCTGTCATCTCAAAGGTCTTGCCTGCCCCTACACAATGCGCCAACAGGGTATTGTCCCCATATAAAACATGTGCGACTGCGTTCTTCTGGTGCGGTTTTAACTCAATGTCCGATGTCATGCCGGGAAATTTCAAATGCGCCCCGTTGTATTCCCTCGGTCTTGTGGAATTAAACAGCTTGTTGTACTTTTCCACTAAGTCATGCCGCCTGTCCGGATCACGGAATACCCAGTCCTTAAAGGCTTCCCGAATGGTTTCCTGCTTCTGTGACGCAAGGGTGGTTTCTTTCTTATTGAGAACCCGCTTTTCCTTTCCATCCTCCTCTATGGTGTCATATACCCGGCTGTCTTTTAAGTTCAGGGAATCCTCCAGTATCTGATAGGCATTCCTGCGGCTGGTTCCATAGGTCATGTTTACAAGGGTATTTCCGTAATCCGCATTTTTCCCCTTTACGTTCCACTGTCCCGTCACATCCGAATACTGTATGCCCATCACATTCCGGTCAAGCAAATGCGTCGGCGTTTCAAAAGTATCCCTCATGAAATCCACAATATACTCCGGCTTTACCCACGTTGCACCGATGCGTACCTCGATCTCGCTTGCGTCAAGCTCCTTTGGCTGTACCTGTGTCAGCGCCTGTACGTTTACGGCATACTCCGGGTGGTTCTCTGCATAGACCTTCGCCGTTTCCAGCTTGTCACGGACATTGCCGCTTAAATATTCGTCTCCTGTTTCCCACTTATCCGTTACCGGATTGTTAAAGATTACCCCTGCCAGTTCCTCTTTGATCGTGTCTATGCTTTTGCCGGACAGCTCCGCCATATAATCAAGGTCAACTTTCGCCTTTTCTGCCAGCGATACCGCAAGGGCTTCGGTTGCCGTGTCAACGCTTGTGACAATCTCCGCTTTCTTGATCGTGCGCTTCGTAAACATATCCGCCTTGCCGATAAATTTCCCTTCCTCGTCCAGCTTTTCAAGCGAACATAAAAGACAATAGCTGCTGTCCTGATTGAACGCCCTTTTATTGGTCTGCGAGTTGATAAGACCGTACTTTTTAGAGAAATCATCATACAGGGAATTTAATTCTGCCTGTTTTTCCTTAATGACAGAATCCGGATATTCTTCTAACTGCACATTGATCAGCTCCTGTGTGCAGTTTCTGATCCCCACCATGCCCTTAATGCGTTCCAGCATGGTGTCTTTCATATCCACAGGCTTCATAACGGAATTTTCCCGGTAATAAACCTTATCATTTACAAGTGTATAACTGTAATTCTTCACTGCCGGATCTGCCGGAATTGTCTGGTCTGCCGTCTCACTGTCCAGTTCATCAAGCTCCACTTCCTCAATCTTCCCGTCAATGCGACTTATGGCTTCGGCAAGCTGTTCTGCAAAGGGTCTTGTAGTGTCGGGCTGACAGGTGCTTTCCATTCCATAGGGACCGGAAACCATCTCCATCTTTCCCACGATCATCTCCGGGTGTTCCGCAAAATAGCTGTTCATGGCAATGCCGTTCTCATCTTCCGAAAGGTGTACCCAATCTGGCTCCAAGTCCATAACACGGTCACGCTTTTTCAGGAATAAAATATCAGATGTGACCTCCGTCCCTGCATTTTCTTTAAATGCTGTGTTCGGTAGTCTGACCGCCCCTATCAGTTCCGCCCTCTGTGCAAGATATTTCCGCACTTCGGGGCTTTTCTTGTCCATTGTCCCCTTGCTCGTCACAAAAGCGACCACGCCGCCCG
>CANRWA010000214.1 GCA_947643415.1 uncultured Clostridia bacterium
AAACTAAAAATTCCTTGAAAAATAAGGAAAAAAGACTTGACTAAATAGGGAGGGGGATTTACGGGGGAGGGGGAACGTTTTCCGCCAGGAGCGGGTAACAGCAAAGAGAGTAAAAAAAGACATGAACTCATTTAAAAGGTAACTTTTATCTTTATTGACAAAAAGAAATACTAACTCCGAAGAGTCCGCAATCCAATAGTACTTATAGTCCCCCTACAAGGACTGTTTGCCATTCTGTTTGAAGATACTTTGCTACTAGCATGTTCCCCTGCCTGTCATAGAGGTATCTGAGCGTGTCCGGGCCGCTCTGGCGATGGGTGAGTTGGTTCTTTGCATTGTAGTAATAGATTTCCGTGCCCTGTGCGGATTCCTTTTTCAGGCGGTTTCCAACCAGGTCATAGGCATACTTTTCCTCCTGGCCGTCCTGTACCGCACTGACGAGGCGGTTCATATGGTCGTAGGTATACTCGCTACACACTTAGTAAACTTACTACTATAAATACATCAATTCAGTATTGCATAATTAAACATCTTTTCCAATCTGCTCTCCACTCTATTATCCCACACATTGCGGTCTTGCCATCTTCCTACATATATCAACTTATTATTTTTTGCCACAATAGTTATGCCTGTATCACCCGCCCATTCACAATCACCACTTAAATTTATGACCGGAACATCTTCATTGTTTGCATTATATTTATGAAACCTATATACACCAATTTTTACATACTTTAATATAGCAGTAGGGTCTTCTTCAAAATTGTCGATAATGTCTGGCGGAAGTTCATCACATAAATCAGGATACAGCTTTTTATTATTTTCATAGTATCTTTTTAAGGCTACACATATATCCAACAAAAACTCTTGATTAAGATTGTTAAAATATTCAATATTTTTTTCTACATAATGGAGAGAAATATCCTTGTCATACATCACTTCTATATCATACCCCAAAATATTCGAATAAAATGTCCCTACCATGAACCCTAAATCATTTACATGTAAATCTCTTATCATTATTTTATTCCTCCTACTACTCAATTTATTTTTTCCAATTGCGATACCAACCCGTTTGTTTTGGATTAAACAATTCAAATAATAAATTTATTTCTCCCACACCTCCCATATGTCCAAAATAGTCATTGATTGCACTCGGTATTAGTTGCATTGTTGTCATGTCGTTACATTCGTGCCATGTATAATTCATTCCTTTTTCCGCACTAACCTCTGCTAAAGTATGTCCTGGGCCAGCTAATTCATCCGCATGCCAAAAGTTATAGTTTCTTCCGCTTTCACCACCATGCATATTAAACAACTGTACCTCTTCTGCCGCAAACATTGAAAAGTCTGGAATTCCATCCTTATATGTGATTCCCTCCAAACCATATTGTCTTAAAAGTGCTTGCATATCAGGATCTGATGGAATAAACACGCTTTCCCCTCTCTTATCTGTCCATCTTCCTAATGGGGAATCTTCGCCCGGAGTTGCCGAAATACGTTTATGATACTGCACTTCCTCATATGTCTCTAATTGCGATGCCGTTTTTCCATTTACGCATAA
Source organism: uncultured Clostridia bacterium (assembly GCA_947643415.1). Taxonomy (GTDB): domain Bacteria; phylum Bacillota; class Clostridia; order Lachnospirales; family Lachnospiraceae; genus Eubacterium_F. The sequence continues at coordinate 1,565 of CANRWA010000214.1, forward strand.
TGCAAATCCACTCGGATCAAAATACATCACCGGATTATTCGCACAGTACGCATACAGATTCAAACCATCCCCGCGGTAAGTATCCTCCTGCAGAAATCGCCCAATGGCAGGGTTATAAAACCTCGCCCGCAAATAATACTGGCCAGCGGCACCATCATACATCTGCCCGGTATAGGTCAGCCGGTTGGATAGTTCCCCTGTCTCTTTCAGGATGTTCCCAAAGGCATCATAACGATAAGCCTTTTGAATTTCATGATTATGGTCCAGAAGGAACAGGGTACTCCCCATTTCATCCTGAACAAAATAATTCCTCTCCTTTCCGCTTCTGCTCAGGGAAACCGGCTGGCGTCCCCTTGCGTAGCTGATTTTCTCTCCTTCCCGGCTTTCCTGTGCCAGTTCTCCCCGGTCAAACAGGAAACGGATGACCTTGCCGTTTTCTTCCGTTTCATATCGCAGGCCCTCGCCGTCATATCGGTTCGTCTGGCGCAGCTTTTCTGTTATGCCGTCTGCCTTCGTTGCGATGATACCCACCTGACGGTTTGCCGCGTCATAGCGGTACTGCTTCCGATTCCCCTGTCCCTGTTCCTCCAGCAGGTTCCCCTGTCTGTCATAGAGGTATCTGAGCGTGTCCGAGCCGCTCTGGAGATGGGTGAGCTGGTTCTTTGCATTGTAGTAATAGATTTCCGTGCCCTGTGCGGATTCCTTTTTTCAGGCAGACTAATTTTATAAAGATACTCTTTATTGTGCTTCTTGCATTTTTGCATATAGCAGCTTTATCATATTTAAAGCATCCTCTGTTGACATCCCTCTATCTCCAAGTTTATATGTTACTTCTCTAATGAGATCCGAATCATTTAATACATATATTGCTTCTATTTCTTTTCTAAACACTTCTTTTTTTTCCTCATTTTCACTTGCAAAGAAATCCTCAATGCAACTTTCTAATTCAGAATTATCCATAGACCAATTAAAATAGTTTTTAACAAAGTATCCAATAGTTTTAAATTGCTTTACATTCATTTTTAATTCTCTCCTTCTATACAAATTAATTAAAGATGGGAAAAGCGGTAATTATTCTATAACCATTTGGCATATTTACATCTTTAACCAAAACAGCTCTAGAACTAGTCAAATTATATGTAACACTTTTTGCCGCTGTTCCATAACAATTAACATTAACGCCTTTACCAATTGGATGACTATGTGCCCCTTCCGTTATCAGTCTTGTATCCGCATCCGGATCATTTAGCCAATTTGATATTATATCTGCATTTTGACGAATATTCTGTTGTATTGCATCAGTCGCAGTTTTTTTATTCGTAAAGGATGTAGCAGCCACATGTTCTTGCGCCGCTCGTCTCAATAAAAAGTCATTATCTTTTCCTACATGTCTTTGCTGTATATGTCCTCCATTAGCATCCATCTGGTCTATAATATCTGCATCCATTGCTCTTATTTCATCTGGACTAGTACCCGGAGCAGTCTTCCCATTAGGACATAAACCATGCCCACTCGGATCATAATACATCACCGGATTATTCGCACAGTATGCATACAGGTTCA
>CANRWA010000215.1 GCA_947643415.1 uncultured Clostridia bacterium
TCTTTATGCCATTCTCCCAGATATAAAAAACCACCTTATGCAGGTTACTTTCTATATAGATAACATGATTTACCGGAATATATTTTCTCCCCTCCAGAAAATTAAATTCCTTATAACTCAGATCAATCTGCAGGCTGTCCAAACCAGCACCCATACACTCATCCATATCCTTTTCAAAGGTACTGCTGCTTTTCAGGATATACCGGAGTGCTTCCATTTTATAACCCTCTACTGCATACTCCAACGAATCCGAGACAAGTACCAGCGAAGGTTTTTTCCCATATTTCCGGATGCTTTTTATACTTCCGGTATCAATCCCCTGTGATGATCCAATCCTTAAAAATATCACATCATAACCGCCTTTCTTGACTATAATCTGCAGCAAATCTGATTGGGAAATAAAGATATCAATATAATAAGCCATTTCCAGATTTTTAAAGAAAGCATCAATATATGCCTTCATCTCCTCTGCCATTCTCGCGCTTTCATCAAATATCACAATCCCTATCATTTGTCCTTCCTCCTGTTCTTATTGGTATCTTCCCGGGGCATAAAATCCCCATTTACCATAAAGAACACCAAAGCAGACAAAAACCCTACAAAGTTTATAAAAATTTTATATTTCTCCTATAAGATAAAAAAGCGGTATCAAGACCAGGTCTTAACACCGCTTTTAATAACAATGATCCAAATATACAAACTCTCTGCTTATCCCTCTCTCTTCTTCAGCCGCCAGGTCCTGCTCTGAAAATCTCCATAGCAATCCACCACCAGACCGATCTCCATCAGCTCATCACCACGGTAATCCCGATCCTCTCCCACAACTTCATACATGGCTTCTGGGTCCAACGCCGTAAGCTTCATCCGCCGGATTCCCGGATTCACCTCACACAAAACCTGAAAATATGCGGCAAAGATATCCCTGCCATCTTTCGAGACAAACATCCATGCTGTATGGTTGCCCTCGAAAGGACTCATCAGACGGTACATATCAGCAGATGGAACGAAAGTCCGCAGGTCCTTATACTGGATGATCTGACCCCGCAGAATCTCCTTTTCCTCCTCAGTCAGTTTCAACAGATCCAGTTCATAGCCAAAATTCCCACTCATTGCCACATCCCCACGCATTGCCATAGAAGTGACGCGGCCAGCCTGATGGTTTGGTACTGCCGATACATGGCTTCCCATAGTGCTGACCGGATAGGCAAAACTCGTCCCATACTGGATAAACAGCCTCTCCACCGCATCCGTATCATCACTGGTCCAGGTCTGCGGCATATAATAAAGCATTCCCGGATCAAATCTTCCACCTCCGCCAGAGCAGCTCTCAAAGAGCACATCCGGATGAGAGGAAACAATTTTTTCCAGCACTTCATACAATCCCAGCATATAACGATGCGGCATCTCCTTCTGCCTTCTGCTGTCCAGCCCCGCCGACCCAAGCTCTGTCATATGGCGGTTCATATCCCACTTTACATAGCCAATGTCTGCCGTATCCAATACATGGGATATTGTGCTGACGATATAATCCCGCACCTCCTGCCGGGAAAGATCCAGAACCAACTGATTCCGGCACTCCGTCCTCATTCTCCCCGGCACATGGATACACCAGTCCGGGTGTTCCCGGTACAGGTCACTGTCCGGGGAAACCATCTCTGGCTCAAACCAGAGCCCAAACTTCATCCCATATTCCTTTATCTTTGCTGCCAGCCCGGCAATGCCATCTGGAAGCTTCTCTCTGTATACGGTCCAGTCCCCCAAGGAACAGTCATCGTTATCCCGCCTGCCAAACCAGCCATCGTCCAGTACAAACAGCTCAACCCCGAGATCAGCAGCCTCTCTCGCCAGCGCCAGTATCTTGTCCTCATCAAAATCAAAATATGTTGCCTCCCAGTTATTGGCAAGGATCGGACGGACTTCATCCCGATACCTCCCACGCACGAGATATCGGCGGTACAGATCATGCATCGTGCGGGACATCCCACCGAAACCCTCAGAAGAATAGACCATAACAACTTCCGGTGCCTGAAAATCCTTTCCCGGCTCCAGTATCCAGGAGAAATCATAGTCATTCAGCCCCATATAAGCCCTTGCCTTAAAGACCTGGTCAACCTCCACACCTGCTGTAAAATTCCCACTATATACAAAATTAAACGCATACACAGCTCCTGTCGTCTCTGTAGTGTCTTTTGCTGCCAGGGCCATAAATGGATTGTTCTGATGGCTGGAAGCGCCTCTCCGGCTCTCGATGGACTGGATGCCACTCCGCAGGGTAGTCCGCTCGATATGCCGCTCCCTTCCCCATGCCCCTGGCAGTGTGATGAGGTCATAATCTGCCGTCTCGAAATCCACGCTGGCGCTGAGTACTTTCTCCAGAACCACATCCGCCTCTCCCTCATTCATGATGCGGACGCTTCTCGTGATCACATCCAACTCCCGGTAAGCGGTGTAGGTCAGCTCTACTGACAGTTTCTGTACTGGATCTGCCAGACATACGATCAATGTATCCGCTTCCTCCTCCTTCTCCACATAGGCAGCAGGAAGACCGGGAAGTTTTGGTTTGCCACAAATGATCTGGTGATCCTGATACAACAGCTGAACATTTCGGCTGCCATCCCCATATACTACAGAAATAGCTGGGATACGAAAATCTGTACCACATCCTGTCGGATATTCTTGGCATACAAAATCGAGACTGTATGTCTTATCCTCATTATCTGCCACCGCACTAAAACCAATAAGCCGGTTTAATTGCGCATTTTCCATATCTGGAGTATGTATCCTCTTTCCCCAGTACACATGCGACAGATATTTTTGTTTCACAACTTTCATAATATAACTGGTGTTTTTTGTCTGCAGATGGAAAACCTGATTTTCCTTTTCGTAAATTATACCCATAATCCCCTCCGTTTTCTATGAATTTTAGTGATCTTCAGTCCGAAACCCCAACGATCTTACACCATTATAATACAATAACAGAAAAATTTCCACTTATGATGCAAAGCCGTTGTACTAGTGTACTGACACATTTATACTTAACCAAATAATTCTTTTGTTTTACGCTGT
>CANRWA010000216.1 GCA_947643415.1 uncultured Clostridia bacterium
AAACAATCATTTTTCGGGCTGTGATATAAGGACAGAAGCCAGTATGGAATCCGCCCGCTTTGAAACAATTTTTATCGATTGCCCTGGCATTGGGATAAATACACTGGACTTTTTTCCAGCAGAGTAGTAGAATAAAATTTATAGTAAAGTGTTAGCGGCTTTCTAAAAATTTATTTGAAAAGAGAGGGAAAAAGTATGGCAAACAGGTTTGTGTTAAATGAAACTTCGTATCATGGAAATGGGGCGATTGAGGCGATCTCTGCAGAGGCATGGGACAGGGGATTTACAAAAGCATTTGTATGTTCTGATCCAGATCTGGTTAAGTTTGGTGTGACAAAAAAAGTTCTGGATATTTTGGATAAAGCGGATTTGGGATATGAATTGTATTCCAATATTAAGCCGAACCCAACGATTGAAAATGTACAGACAGGTGTGGAGGCTTTCAAAAAGTCAGGAGCGGATTATCTCATCGCCATAGGCGGCGGATCTTCCATGGACACGGCGAAAGCTATTGGGATCATTATTGCGAATCCGGACTTTGCAGATGTGGTAAGCTTGGAAGGAGTGGCGCCAACGAAATATAAGTCAGTTCCGATCTTTGCAGTTCCAACGACAGCAGGCACAGCGGCTGAGGTAACTATTAACTATGTCATTACAGATGCAGAAAAGAACCGTAAGATGGTGTGTGTAGATCCGAAGGATATTCCTGTGGTAGCTTTTGTTGATCCTGATATGATGTCTTCTATGCCGAAAGGCCTCACTGCTGCCACTGGTATGGATGCCCTGACGCATGCCATTGAGGGATACATCACAGCCGGAGCATGGGAGCTGTCAGATATGTTCCATCTGAAAGCCATCGAGATCATTGCCCGTTCCCTGCGCGGTGCCGTGGAGAATACACCAGAAGGACGTGAGGATATGGCATTGGGACAGTATGTGGCAGGTATGGGATTTTCCAATGTCGGTCTTGGCATCGTCCACTCTATGGCACACCCTCTGGGGGCATTGTATGATACGCCTCATGGGGTAGCGAATGCCATCATCCTTCCTACTGTTATGGAGTATAATGCTGAGGCGACTGGTGAGAAGTACCGTGAGATCGCAAAGGCAATGGGTGTTCCGGGTACTGAGTCCATGTCACAGGAAGAGTACCGCAGGGCTGCCATTGATGCAGTGAAGAAGCTCTCTGAGGATGTAGGTATTCCAAAGGATTTGAAGGAGATCGTTAAAGAAGAAGATATTCCTTTCCTTGCACAGTCTGCTTATGATGATGCGTGCCGTCCGGGCAATCCGAAAGAGACAAGTGTTGAGGATATCACAGAACTGTATAAGAGCCTGATGTAAAGATGAAAGAGAACCGTATATTACACAAAAAAATTTTTCTGTATCTTACAGAATTTTTTGCAGGGATGTCAGTTATGGCGGTTGAGCTTGGTGCCAGCCGCCTGATGGCACCTTATTTTAGTTCGTCCCAGATCGTGTGGACGATTATTATTGGAACCATTATGATCGCTATGGCGCTGGGCAATATATATGGGGGAAGGAGGGCAGACAGGGATCCCAGCCCGGACAAGCTGTATGGGAGGATCGTCATTGCTTCTGTCTGGATCGCACTGATTCCGGTACTTGGAAAATATATCATTGTAGGGATCTCTGGGATTATGGTCTTTGCCGTGGACACCTATTTTCTGATATGGGCGGCTTTTGCAGCCTGTATGGTGATCTTTGTATTTCCCCTGTTCCTTCTTGGAACGGTGACACCGTCTCTGGTGAAGTACACAGTGGACAGCCTGGATGACAGCGGGAGAACGGTAGGTACTCTGAATGCAGCGAATACCATCGGCAGCATTATCGGCACATTTCTCCCGACTTTTGTGACAATTCCGGCAGTAGGGACTTCGGTGACATTTCTGATCTTTGCCGGGGTATTGCTGCTTTTGTCCCTTATTTATTTTATCTCCAATAAGATCCGCAGCCTGCGTGCTGTGGTGGCAGTTATTGTGCTGGCCATAAGCTGTGTATTTGGTTCTTCCGATCATTTTGCATTCTGGGAGGAAGATCTTGTGTATGAGGGAGAATCGGTTTATAACTACCTGCAGGTGAAAGAGAATGATGAGCAGGTCAGTCTTTCTACCAATGTTATGTTTGGGATACAGTCTGTGTATCAGAAAGCTGGCGGGCTGACAGGGACATTTACAGATTATGCCCTGGCGGCGCCTTTGATGGCAGGACAGGGGGAGAAAGAAAATCTGGATGTTTTGATGCTGGGGGTGGGGGCAGGTACCTATGCTGTACAATGCCGTCAGTATTTTGATAATGCCAGTGTGGAAGGTGTGGAGATTGATGAGAAGATCACCTGGCTTGCTGGCACTTTTTTCCATATGCCACAGGATGTGCCGGTGACGAATTATGACGGACGGGCATTTCTAAATGTTACGGACAAAAAATATGATGTGATCTTCGTGGATGCCTATCAGGATATCACAATCCCATTTCAGATGTCATCAGTGGAGTTTTTCAGGCGGGTGAGTGAGCATCTGACAGAAGATGGTGTTATGGTGGTAAATTTGAATATGTGGGAACAGGATCCTGACAATATCAATGCCTGGCTGATGGACACGATTTCCCATGTTTTTGGACAAGTGTATATCGCAGATGTGCCATTGACAACAAATCAGGAGCTTTTTGCCTCTCATACAGGAGGGCTGGAAGAGAAGTTAAAGAATTCCCTTCCTTCTATAAAAGATACGCAACTACAGGGGTTGATGCGCCAGATGTCACGAACCTTGAGGCTATATAAACCGGGAAACCATATTATGACAGATGATAAGGCACCGGTGGAACTTTTGGGGATGCAGGTGATCGATGGCCTGATCCGGAAGGAAGTCAGTTATTACCGGGATCTGTTTGACCGGGAAGGGTTAGCTGGCCTTAGGCGGGAACTTGGAGTTTGTTTGAGTTTCCCCATTTTGAATAACTGAATCACCCGAAAGCCTCTATGCCAAAGC
>CANRWA010000217.1 GCA_947643415.1 uncultured Clostridia bacterium
TGTGCAAGAAAAGATGCATTACAGAAAAAATGTCAGTTCTGGGTCGTATCTTGACGCCCAGTGCGGGAAGCGATATCGCCAAGGACAACCTGAGTGAGAATGACATAAAATTCTTGAAAAATTTGCTGTTGTTGCTGCTGCGGGAGGGTAGTGTGCCGCTTTCCCTTGTGACCATTACACAGATTCCAATTAGTGACAGCGAGAAGAGGAAGGGAATCGGTCTTTGTGATGAATTTTGCAGGCTGGTGAGAGCTCCAAGAAATAGAGGTGGCAAGGGAGAAAGGGATGACGAATGAGTGAGGTACAATTGGAACTATTTCCGGCATTGGGAGGAGATTGTATTCTCATATCCTTTGAGGAAATTGATTATAGGATTTTGATAGATGGAGGATACAAGGAGACGTTTTCCAACACCTTGGCATCTGCGCTTAAGGCGCTGAAAGCCGAGGGGAAAGGGATTGACCTTCTGGTGGTGACACATGTTGACAATGACCATATTATGGGAATAATTGGGTTGTTCCAGGCATTGAAGATTCAGGAAATAGAAATAGAAATACGAGAAGTCTGGTATAACGGATATCGGCATCTCTTTACAGACAGTAAACAGGCGGTTTCTGCTGTATTGGAAAAGAGTCTAAGTAACGAGATCGGAAAAATAGATTTTGATGACAGAGAAGCTCAGCAAGGCAAGGAGATCGGGTATTCCCAAGGGGAAACTCTGGCAAGGCTTTTGGTGTATGCATGGGAAAATGTGTGGAATAAGAAATTTGATGGCAAGGCGGCTTGCTGCCAGAAGGAAAGTGTTTCCGTGGAACTGGTTTCCAAACTGCTCTCCGTAACGCTGTTGAATCCTGGATATCTGGAGTTACAGGCTTTAGAAAGCCAGTGGAATGCCTTCCGGCGTAAAAAATGCCTTCCATTAAAAAATGGCGATTCTGTTGTATATGAGCATTGCTTTGAACGATTTTTAGGAAATGCAGATTCCAGCGTAACAAACCAGTCGTCAATTGCGTTTATGCTAACTTATATGGCAAAAGGAAAAACTTACCAGCTTTTATTTCTGGGTGATGCATCGGCAGAGCGTTGCCTAGAAAGGTTAGAAGACTGGAAAAATATTAAATTTGACTGCATAAAATTGCCACACCATGGCTCAAAAAATAATATTACAAAGGATACTCTAGATCAACTGCAGGCAGAATATCTTTTGTTTTCAACAGATGGACGCAAGTTTGATCATCCTGATTGGGAGGTGGTTGAAGCGGCAATCCATGCGGAGCATTGCAGTAGTCTGGTGTTTAATTATGATGGATGCCATGTCGTGGGACATATCAGAGAAAAATATCCTGATATGGCAGTTTTGACTGGAAAAGAAGGATATTTTAAATTGGAACTTTGATGAATTTATGAAGAAATGTTGGATTCTTTTGATGACTGCTGTGTAAAAGTAGCCCTTTTGTTTGCTAAGTACAAGTTATTTTTCTAAAGCAATATTGATTATTTGTATCCACCTGCTATCATCCATCGAAAAATATTCGATAAATTTTCCAAAGTTAGTGCTGCCTTCTGTTACATCATCAGAAGGCAGATATTTAATTCCTCTCCTGCATTTCCTGATAATTTTCCCTAGTGATTCTGGAGAATAACTCCTGGCGCTGGTCTGCTCTACCCTTATATCCATCTATGCCTGTAAGGTTGAAAATAATTGGAGCATTTTTCTTTTTTGTATAGGAGCCAAGTACCACATTATCCCAATGCTCAATGATAATCTGCATAGTACACGGATTCCCATATATAACAACATGGTATGCTGCATTTGCAACCCCGTGGAATTCATTAATCTTTCGTTTAATATCTACATACTGTTCATAGGGCTTTTTATCCGTATCACAAAATATTAAAACCAGATCGTATGAGCCATTTTGAAACTTGTATTGATACCGTGCGGGAATATTTCCATTTCCTTCGGCGTTCTCCAACTGGAAGCAATATTTTTTACTCCATACATTTAAAGATATCAATTTTTCTAAATATTCATATTCTTCATCTCCTTCGCATATAATACATATTTAACTGCCTGTAAAAACCTGAGGGAGTTTATTCGCCATCAATTTGCACCTCCTTCCGATTTTCTTTGAGACTTAATAAGGATCGGATCAGTTCGGGATCTGGCAGGGCGCCTAATACCCCTTTTCGGTATTTCTCCATAATATCCGTAGTATCCCGTACCCCCTGTTGTGCCGTAAACTCTGCCAGGGGATAAACATAAACACCTGTATCATCTTTATGAACAAACCAGATCTGTTCTTTACGGAACATTTTTTTGCAATCCATCAAATTGATATCATGTACAGTAAATATCATCTGCGCATCGGTATTCAGTTCATTATTAAACATGGCTACTATCGCCCTAGTCAATTTAAAATGAATGCTACTGTCCAATTCGTCCACAATAAGAATTCTGCCTTGCTCAATTCCCTCTATGATATAACTTGCAAGGGCAGCGATCTTTTTCGTCCCCGTAGAGTCAAAAAGCACACTAGGAACCGCGACCCCTCTATAAACGGATACCAGCCGAATCTGATCCATAATCTGTTCGGGAATATCAAGAGCCTTTTCCTCCGGCTTTTCCTCACCAGAATCCATTTTTACGTGAACCTTATCCATATCTACATTTTTGATGAACTCCACGACCTTCCTTTGAAGGTCATTTTCATTTTTCATAAGGTTAATGGTACGTTTTAAAGGAATATTATTCATGTTGACAATATCAATTTTAGAAGCAAACTTTGTTGCAATACGCTTCATATCCGCCAGCTGTTGGAATTTGCTGGAGTCTACCAAATAGAATAGTAGGTTATTTTGAGATATAAGCGGCATCATTTTTAGAAGACCATCATCACCATATTGGCAATTTCCATTAATGATATCCTTTAAAAGCCAGACAGTTTCTTTTTCGTTTCCATATTGATCTCTTGTGATTTCAGCAAACTTTTCATAAGGATATT
>CANRWA010000218.1 GCA_947643415.1 uncultured Clostridia bacterium
AGTAATCAGAAAATATAAAGGCTGTGTTCTGGCATCACCCAGTCACGGAACCGTTCCAGATGATAAAGAAAATATTCTGAAACGTGATTTCGGAACAGAAACCATCAACAAGAAATGGTGTACCGATATTACCTATATCCATGTGCAAAAAGAGGGATGGACCTATCTGGCTTCAGTAATGGACTTGTGCAGCCGTAAGATCATCGGATATGCGTATGGAACATCCATGACAGCGGAACTGGCGGTAGAAGCTGTTAAGAACGCCTGTCTGAACGTCAGGGAGACCAGAGGGATCATTCTCCACAGCGACTTGGGAAGCCAGTATACAAGCCAATCATTTGAGAAGTTCCTGAACAGCAGGGAGATACGGCATTCCTTTAGCCGAAAGGGAAATCCATATGACAATGCCTGTATCGAATCGTTCCATTCTGTACTGAAAAAGGAAGAAATCTATCTTCATACTTATCAAGATTCCAAAGAGGCCCGCAGGGCAATCTTTGAATATATAGAGGGCTGGTATAACCGCAAACGAATCCATAGTGCAATTGGTTATATGACACCTCAGCAAAAGGAGGATGAGGAACTCAAAAAAGCAGCATAATCTTTCGACTTTTTTTGTCCAAAGTATTGACATAGGTCCATCTGACCACATCTACATTTCCGTCTTTTGTGTGCAAATCGTATTTTACAAATCCGCCCAAATAGCTGACTTCAAGAATCGTTATTTCTGCTTCCTCCTGTGCATCCACCTTTTCGCAGAATTCCACTACCTTCTCTGGTTCCGTCATGTTAATTTGATTTCTGCTGTCAACAGCCGGATATCCATTTTCTCCAAGGCGATTAACAATACTTCGAATCATTTCCAAATCAGCTATCTTATTTTGTTCTGCTGCTTCTTTATAAAGATCCACACAGATTTCTATAATTTCTTCCGCATTCTCCTGAGAATTTTCTGTTGCCTCCTGAACCTCAATGAAGGGATCATCAACCTGTATTTCTTCCGGGGGCATATCACTTCACCCCGAAATGGTATAACTCAGAAGTATTTGTATCATGCATAGTCTCATTCCCATGCCTCTCCTTTTTTCTTTCATATAGACCGCCGTTCTTTTTTCTAATATGGTAATATCCTGATTTTCAATGTACAGCACTTTAATTATTACATTTGTAAGATTTTTGGGTAAAAAAATTTTCTCCAACAATACAATATACTCTCTTGAATATTACACCCGTAAGATTTAGAAGTCAAGTTATCTTTATATAAAAAGGCTTCTGCCAGAAGGTATCATACATTTTCGCAAAAGTAATACCTTTTAGCAAAAGCCTATTATTCAGCAAGGTTTCAAACCACCCCACTGTTTCAATATTCAAATGTTTCATTCAAAAGACCAGAAAACACACGTCCATTATCTTTCTTTATTATCCCACAAACCGCAGAAAATCAAGGTTTCCTCGAAAGCAGACAAACAGTCTCAATATTCCCTTGAACTTTGATTTTATACTGCATAGCGAAAGTATGCAATGGGTTTTCAAAGTGGGGTAATAGTTTTATCCCCATTTTACAACATTCCTCACGCTACGTTTCTATGTATATCTACTTAATCTGCAATAACAACGGCAACAATGCAATTCCTACATCAACACCTTTATCAGCAATCCATTTAACAATTCCTTTTGCATTTTCCCACTTTTTTGATTTGCGGTCTGGAGATTTAACGATTTTTTCTAATTCGTTAATCTTATTCAAAATCTCTTCTATTTCGGTATCTGGCAACGCCGACATATTCTCAATTTCTTTTCTTACATCACTAAAGGAAATATTAATATCAACTTTGTTTTCATTTGTATTTGTTATCTGTACCATTGGAACGCTCTGAGGAATTGTTTCCATAAGTGCCGGATATCCCAATGCTTTAAAAGTCAGCATTTTATTATAAATTTGTCTTAAGTCATAAAACAGTTCTTGTCCGGCCACTTCATCATAAATTCCAATCACTTCCTCATATCCATATAATCCTGCATTAAGCTTTGGAACATATGCTTCATACTTTGCAGTTACATCTTTATACAATTGCTGTTTAGCGATTTCAGGTGTCACCTCATTTGCAGAATCGGATATAGCTTGTTTTAAAGATTCCAAATCTTCTTCATACATAGATTTAAAATCAAATAAAGGATCTTTTTCTTTATCTGTCGCAATAATCAATTCTAATTTTTCTTTGATAGCATTTAATTCTGGTCTGTAATTCAGCGCACTACCAACAGCACATGCTTTCCCTGATGTCGGTATATCCTTCCCAAAATCTTCAAATATACCGTTGTATTTTGCAATTAGTGCCTGATATAAACTATGCGTACCATTGCTTGATGCTTGAGCATCTTCGCATCGTTTTATATCAGTTCTCATTATCTCCAATAACTCAGTAGTCACTCTATTTCCTCCTATGCTACATTACCAAATAATTTTATTAATCTGTCCTTCATTCCTTTTTCGAAAAAGTATCCTTTCGCCAAACTGTATATCTCCCATTTCTAAAAGCCTATCCCCTGGGGTAAACATCCGGTTATATCATCACTCTGCGGAAGCAGAAACACACATCTATTTTATTTCCAAAATGACGAAATCCTTTGATTTATTGGGCTTTTCTCGACAGAAGGCAGACTGTCTCCACATGCACCGTCCCCGGAAACAAATCCACTCCCCCAATCTTCTCCACCCGATACCCTCTCCCCTGCAGCATCTCCAGATCCCGCACAAGGCTGGTAGGCTTACAAGCTATATACACCATCCGCTCCACGCCAAATCCGATAATCTTCTCCAGCGCCTTCGGATTCACCCCGTCCCTTGGAGGATCCAACACGATCAGATCCGGCACCTCCTGAAGTTCATCAATCACCTTCAGCACATCTCCCGCCCAGAAGCTGCAATTATCAAGGCCGTTGAGCTCTGCATTCTTTCTTGCCGCATCCACTGCCTCCTCTACAATCTCTACC
>CANRWA010000219.1 GCA_947643415.1 uncultured Clostridia bacterium
TTTTACAGGGGATAGAATTTAATCATTCATACTGACTTTACTTTTACAATTCAGGATTATCAATTGACTAAATACACAGACTAATGTAGAATTGCATTAAGTAAAAAAGAAAAACACGAAAATTAATATAGAAGGTAAAGGAACAGAATGGAAAAGATAAAAGTTATTCTTATCAAAACAGTAAAATGGATCACGAATAAGAGAAATATGTTGTTTCTGGTGGCATGTCTGCTGATCCATGCTGCATATGCGGATGTATTTCACAGAATTGGCATACAGTTTCTGACAGCGCTCAATATTTTCAGCTGCTGTTTCTATTTCTTTTATCTGGTGATCAAAAGGGATACATCTGAGCGGAGTATGCTTGCTACATATTTTGAAATATTATTTTTTTCTGTTATGAGTGAATTGGCGTTAGGGCCGGACTATGGCTTTTTCCTCTATATCATTGGAATGTCTGCAACGGTGTTTTATCTTCTCCCTTCCTATGTAAATAAGCGTTTCCTGTATCAGTTTGTCGGCATTGCCCTTGTTCTCATACTGGAGGGAATGATCCTTTTGCTGGGAATCCGGTTTGATGGGGTACGGAGTGTGGCAGAGGCACACCGTCCCGCTATCTTTCTGGCAAACATCGGGGTGACAGCATCTATTGTCCTTGCGGCAGCATTTTTCTATTCCAAGGAGATAGAGACAGTATGGGGGTCATTGAATTATAATGTGAACCATGATACACTGACGAAGCTTTATAACCGTCGTTTCCTGGAGGATGAGATTCGGAATATCCCGGAAGAACTGCGGAAAGAGTTTGTGATCTGCATGGTGGATATTGATTTTTTTAAGCGGGTGAATGATACATATGGCCATGATGCAGGAGATGTTGTCCTTGCTACAGTGGCATCCTGTCTGAAAGAAGCAGCCGGAGAAGACAATCTGGCAGTGCGGTGGGGAGGAGAGGAGTTTATTATTTATTTTCAGGGGATGAAGAGAGATCAGGCCTATCCGGTGATCGAGGAACTCAGAAAGAAGATTGAGGGCATGGTGATCGAGACAGAAGGACAGAGGATCCATGTTACCATTACAGGGGGAATCGCAGAGGGAAGGCCGGAAAGCAACTATGAAAAAGTAATTAAAAGTGCAGATGAGAAACTGTATATTGGAAAACAACAGGGGCGGAACCGGGTTATCATCTGATACAATCTATCGGTTATCCGCCCCTTATACATCCGGCAGGCAGGACTTTGGAAGCCTGTCCGCACGAAACATCCATAAACAGTTTTGACCATTGAGCTAAGTTGTTTATATTTCAGTATTTGAATTCAGCACATCGGAAAGCTGTTCCATTCCGTTCTGTACACTTTCCATGGATTTTAGGATATTTTCTACCCCAGATGCCTGTTCCTCTGTGGAAGCACTGATCTCTCCCGTAGTCTGTACGGAACTCTGTGATATATTTTCTACCTGATCCATTGCCTGTGACAAACGTTCCTTGATATCAACGATGTTTTCCAGTTCATTTTTCAGCAGTTCTGTTACATTTATCACTTCTTCTGAGGAGTGAAGCATGCTTTCAAAGATCTTTACCGTGTCATTCAGCTTATCATTGGATTCTTTTACAATAACATTATTTTTGTCAATCACCTGATTCACTTCATCTACTGTAGATATGACATCTTTCAGGATTGTATCAATCTTTTGGGTTGCAGTGGAGGATTCCCCGGACAGCATATTGATCTCATCTGCTACGACGGCAAATCCTTTTCCGGCTTCACCTGCCCTGGCAGCCTCAATGGCAGCATTCAGTGCAAGGAGGTTTGTCTGCTGTGCGATCTGGCTGATGCTCTCTATAATCTCACCGATTGATTTGGATTTCTGTACCAGTGATGTCACACCTTCCGCCGCCACACGCGTGGAGGTAATATTTTCACTGAACTTCTTTGACAAAATCTCAATTGCCTGGATTCCTTCATCATTCTTTTCCTTCAGATGACGGATGGTATCTATCGTTTGACTGACACGTGTCTCCGAACTTTGAATCTTATTGTCCAGGTCGCTGAATATATCCAAGCTTCCCCTGACCTGCTGGATCTGCAGATCAGCGCTGTCGGCGATCTGGCTGGTAGAAGCAGCGATCTGTGTTGTGCTTGACTCAAAGTTATGTAAAGAATCATATATTTTTCCCGAAGATTCTTCCAGCCCATCAAAGGCGTTGCGGACATTTGCAAGCAGCCCTTCCACTTCATGTTCCTTTTCTTCCACTTTCAGAAAAAGGGAGCGTGCCCTCTTTATAATGAACAGGGCAACAATAACAGCGAGAACATAGACTATCCATACAAAGATCCAGATAGATTGTGTATACATGGCGAGATATGCATTTGGAAAGATAAATAATGCCACTATGTTTGGAATAATAGTGACTGCTGTACACACCCAGATCACAGACTCATCATAATATGGTACAGCCAGGAACAAGATAAGAAAATAAGCTTCTGCCATGGCACCAAATGCTGCAGGATTGCCTAATATGATGGTGAGCATTCCCATAATAGGAAGAATGGAGACATACAGATATTTTGCCATTTTTCCCAATGGTTTTTCAAATAGTTTCACCAGTATGCTGCAGCCTGCCATAGACAGGACAATGCAGTCCTTTGCTGTTCCATTATTGAATAAAAGCACATACCCAAGTGCTGCACAGGGGATTGCAGTGAGAAATAGAAACATGATGAAATTCATTCTTTTCTCTTCGTTCTTTAAGATTTCCAGTTCCATTGTAACTCCTCCTTTTTTGTCAATATTGTATTGCTATATAATTATTAACATTTTAGCATATTATGGGTGAAATATCAATAAAATTACATTTGTCACATTGATAGTTTATGCTGCTTTTCATACGCTAGTGTACTGACACATTTATATTTAGCAAAAACACTTACATAGTGGCGGCTGTA
>CANRWA010000220.1 GCA_947643415.1 uncultured Clostridia bacterium
AGTCGCCGCCCGCAAAATTCCAGTCCTTTTCCGGGTCAATGTCCAGATACCCGTCCGGCGGCAGCTTGATCGGCTCACGGGTGATAATGCTCCCGAAATGGTTCACCATGATTCCCTTTGCAATCTGCACCGGATCGCCGCCCCCGTCATCATCACCCCGCACCTCATACAGATACAAGCCTTTCGGCACCGTCTCCCTGTCAATCCTCATGTCGTGAAATAATGCAGGTTTTCCAAGCACCGTGATTTCTTCAAAATGTTCCTCCATTGCGTTATATCTCGCCATACTGCACCTGCCTTTCCGCTATACCTCGCCGCCGCCCAAAAACGTGATGACCTTGTTTGCCTTCACCGCTTTCTGAATCCCGTTTATCATCACAATCTCCGCCACGGAAATGCCCGGCAGCGCAAGGATGTCGTCCATCGTCATTGCAAGGATTGCCTTTTCATCCCCAAACCCCGCTTCCATCAGCTTTGAGAGGGAACGTACATATTTATTGTTCATCTGCGCCATAAAATTACCTACCTTTCCTTATTTTTATTTTTCTGCGGCTCCGCTTTCACTGGCTCATAGGTTGCCCCGCTCTGCTCCATGCGCTCGGCAAACTCGCAGATGTGGTACAAGTTGCTGCCAATCTCGCTGTGGCACTCGTCAATGAACCTGCAAACCCGCTCATTCTTCTCGCCCCACCCGGTCGTAATGAGAATCTTTTCCCCGTCCGGGATGCGGAACAGCTCTTTGTAATGCGGATCAATGAAGCGTATGCCCTGCCTTGCCTTTTTCATATGGCTGTCCAGCCATTCTTTTACATAGCAGAAACAGTAAAAATTATAGTCCCCTTTTACGGGGTTGCACCGTATCAGGTAGGCGTGTTTCTCTGTATCCGCCCGG
Source organism: uncultured Clostridia bacterium (assembly GCA_947643415.1). GTDB lineage: Bacteria > Bacillota > Clostridia > Lachnospirales > Lachnospiraceae > Eubacterium_F. Next base: position 893 of record CANRWA010000220.1, read on the forward strand.
AAGCCGTACTCTGTGCCGCAATTCCCCGGAAATGCACTGTCGGGGCATTTCCCCGCATATGCGCTCATCTGGCTTCTGCCCTCCAAAAGCCCATACTCTTTTGAGCGCAGGGCGTTAATCACCTCATCAAATTTCGCCTGAAATTCTTCCGTTTTCAATGACTGTCTGTGGTCGTTCCATGTGGTGTGAAATTCATTCCCCCGGCTCCCAAAATCGCCACGGAGATACCCGATGCTCCCGGTCTGCCCCTGAATCTGCATACTCTGCCTGTAAGTGTATTTCTGTTCCTCCTGCTCCATTGCCCGGATTTCCATATCAGCGTTCCTCCCTTCCGCCTGCCTTTTTCTGTTTATGGGAGACGTCCTTTAAATATTTCCCATAGTCCACTGCGTCACGCAATACGTCCTCCACGGATTTGTAGCGGTCATCCCGCAGGTTCTTTTCCACCCATTCATATACCCGGCAATCAGAATGGAACACCGCCTTTGCAACCTCGTTCACCATGCGGAGAGAATTGTCGTCCCGGAACAGCCGCACCAGTGCATCGGACACTTTATTCCCGCCATTCTGCAACTGCACTTCTATGTCGGAATACGCTTTGAGATATACCTTTTCCGGTGGCTGCGTGATTCCAATGCTCCCCAGCACATCCGCCAATTCCGGCGTTGGGAACTGGATCACCGCACTGCTGTCCCCGTATTTTACGAATGCTTCCAGATGATACCCGCTGTCCGGGTTCCTCTGCGCCGCTTTTTCCTCCCTCTGCTCCAGATACAGAATTTCATCCATTGCCCGCTGGCATAAGTCTTTTGTCGCTTTTAAAAGGCTGTCCGTATAATGCCCCCAAAAGTAATCCGTCTGTCCCTTGCACTCCCATGTGACAAAGGAATTGGGGTTCTTCATGTTCACACCCAAAACAAACTCCGCATTTCCCACGGGGATGGATGTCGTGATGACAAACCCCGCATTGGTTCTGAAACTGTCCATTTAACGCACCTCCATATCCTTATTCTGATTCTGGTTCGGGGCAGCTTTCGCCGCCTCCTGTTTCTGAATTTCGGCAAAGCGTTCCTTTGCCCATTCCGGCAGGCACTCCGGCTTTACCTCGCCCTGGATGTCGTACCTCTCCCACCTGCTCCTCTCCCCGGTGTAAAGGTTCGTGCAGAAGCAGGCACTTCCCCGTGCGCCTCCCCTTGCACCGTTCCCGCCCGTCACTAAAACTAACTGGTGTTCTGCAGAACGGTACTCCGGCCGGATGCTGTCTGTCCTAACTGCGGCAACCTTCCCCTCCAGACTGTCATCGTTTTTAAACGGCAGGCACATATCGGCTGTAATAACCTCCCTCGGCACGGTAACTTTCGCCTGCTCCTCCCGTATCTTCACGCACTGCGCCTTCACACGCTCCGCAAACATCTCCACAATCTCCACATAGTCATCCGCCACCATGCAGTCCGTGTAAGAGCCGAAAAGCTCATTGCTCGTATAAAAGGCGCAGAGGTAGGGCATTTCCGCCTTTTCATCCACGCCTAAGACAACCTCTTTATCCCCGATGGGGATGCCATGCGTAATTTTATAGTTTTCTGCCATACGCTTTTCTTTTTCATCGCTCATAATCCCGCCTCCTGTCCTTCTGCGGCTCCTTATATTCCTGCAATTCATACTCACACGGGACATACAGCCTTCCATTTTCCACGCACCGGAAAATATCGCAGGTTTTGTCCGGGGATGCCGCATAAAATCCCTCATGGCTGTATTCCGCTTTCTGCCCGTCCTTCCCATAGCAGTCTGACCGGAAAAAGCCAAACTCCAAATCCCTCTTAAGCCTGCGTGTCATCTGGTAAAAGTCCCCGTCTTTTTTCTCAAACTTCCTCACCGGGACAAAATGTTTCCCGCCATATGCAAAAGCCCTGTTATCCATGCGTCCCGTCCTCGCTTCCTTCCATGACCTTTTTTCCGTATTCGGTAAAGGCATACCATGCCGTCCGGTCAAAGCGGCTCCCATTGTGTTCGC
>CANRWA010000221.1 GCA_947643415.1 uncultured Clostridia bacterium
TGGCGGTGCAGTACCTGTCCTGTGATGGGATCAGGATAGATTTAAACCGCAGGACAGTTACTTGTGGCATGGAAGAAATAGATTTAAGCGTATCAGAGTATGGGTTGCTTTTGTATCTCTTACAGAATAAAGGAAAGACTGTTACCAGGGAAAAAATCTTAGAACAGGTATGGGATGTAAATGGAAACTACGTGAATGACCATACATTGACAGTTACTATGAAACGGCTGCGGGACAAACTGCACCAGCCGTCCTGTCTGAAAACAATCAGAAGTGTGGGATACCGTATGGAGGATACCATATGAGCGGGCGAAAAAATTTAGTGATTCTCTTTGGATTTGTGGCAGCCGTCAGCCTGATTTCTTCTGCTGTTACGGTAATGCTGATTTCCTACCGCTACAGCAGGCTTCAATTTGATTTGGTAAGTGTGATCTGCGGCGAAGTGCTGGAACAAGAGCCGGAAATGAAGCATATCGTTTCTGCTGCATTGAAAGAATATACGAGTGGAAATGCCGATGGTGCGGCAATGGGGGATGTATTGTCCGTTTTGGGATATGACATATCTGATTTTGCTGATTCTTCCGTTACATATGATATTATGTTCGTTACAACAGGGTTCCTGGCAGGAATTGTTCTCTTTGCGGCTACGTATGCATTCCGTAACAAAACAGAAGCGAAACGAATAGAAGAGCTGTCAGATTATCTGGAGCAGGTTAATATGGGAAAAGCGATTGTCCTCTCTGTGTCAGGAGAAGATCTTTTTTCCAAGCTGGAAGATGAAATATATAAGACCGTGACATTCCTTTATCAGACAAAGGATGCGGCGGTACAGGCCAAAAATGATTTTGCCGAGAATCTATCCAATATTGCACATCAGATAAAAACTCCTATTACCGCCATTTCTTTATCACTGCAGACATTATCTGAAATGCCGCTGAAAAAAGAATATGAAAAAGACAGGATAGAACAGATAAAGAAACAGTTAAACAGACTGATTCATTTAGAAGAATCCCTGCTTGTCTTATCCCGTCTTGATGCAGGTACATTGATGTTTCAAAAAGAAGATGTGGATGTCTTTACATTGCTTGTCCTTGCGGCAGACAATCTGCAGGAATTATTTGCAGACTCCGGCACTTCCGCTGATATTCCGGAATCAGGGGAGATGGCAGTGACAGCCGATTTAAACTGGACTATGGAAGCAGTTATAAATGTAATGAAAAACTGTATGGAGCATAATGCGGGTGGAACAGTCCATTGCTCTTATGGACAGAATCCGCTGTATACAGAAATACTTATCTGGGATGAGGGGGAGGGATTTGCCAAAGAAGACATTCCGCATCTTTTTAAACGGTTTTACCGCGGAAAGAATGCAGATGCGGGCTGTAATATCTGTGGAAGCGGCATTGGGATAGGCTTAGCACTGTCAAAAGAGATTATAGAACATCAAAATGGGACAATAAGGGCTAAAAATCTGCCCAATGGCGGTGCATGTTTTGAAATTCGGTTTTATAAACAATAAAATCAAAGCAATAAAGTCAAAGCAATAAATTTAATATCAATTCTGCTGCAGTTACTAAGTTGTAACTTTCATTTGGTACAATATAGCTTATCGGAAGTGCCCTTTACTTCTGATAAAAGGCGCGGTCTTTGCGCCGTGCATCCGAATATAAGAAGCAAACAACCAAAGGAGGAAACAAAAATGAATATCCTAACATGCGAGGGAGTCTGCAAAATGTATGGCTCCGGCAACAATCAGGTAGCTGCGCTGGATGGAATTGATCTGACGGTGGGCAAGGGAGAATTTGTGGCGGTTATCGGAGCGTCCGGTTCAGGTAAATCCACATTGTTACATATTCTGGGAAGCGTGGATAAACCTACAAGCGGAAAAGTTACAATAGACGGAACGGATTTGTCAAAACTGAATCAGACACAGGCAGCGATTTTCCGCAGAAGAAAAGTGGGTTTGGTGTATCAGTTCTATAACCTGATTCCGACACTTACCGTGCAAAAAAACATTCTTATGCCGCTTGCCCTTGATAAGAAGAAACCAAATAAGGAGTATTTTGAAAAGATCGTCCGTTCGCTTGGAATTGCTGAACGGCTTGAAGCCCTGCCAAACCAGTTATCAGGCGGGCAGCAGCAAAGGGTTGCCATAGCTCGTTCATTGATTTACCGCCCGGCTCTGCTTTTGGCGGATGAGCCGACTGGAAATTTGGATCAGAAAAATTCCAAAGAAATTATTGATATGCTGAAATTATCGAACCGTAATCTGGAACAGACGATTGTGTTGATTACCCATGATGAGAAGGTGGCTTTAGAAGCAGACCGTATCATAACCATAGAGGATGGGCATATCATAAGCGATGAGAAGCGGAGGTAATGGGCAATGTGGAAAGATTATTCATCAGGCTATATTAAAAATAACCGTTCATCGGGCATGTCTGTTATGATAGCGGCATTTATATCAGCTTTGCTGTTATCGCTGCTTTTAGGGTTATTTTATAACGCATGGAAGTACGAAATTGAAAGCATTGAACAGGAAGAAGGAGGCTGGCAGAGCAGGATTGTCGGGGAATTTACCCGGGAAGATATTGAATCTATAAAGAATTTTGCTCATGTAAAGGATGTAGTTGTAAATGAAAAGGGAGCACAGATTCCGGCAACCGTGGTAGATATTTATTTTGACAGCATGGGGTCTGTCCTTGACAATACGTTACGGATTGCTGAATCTTTGGGAGTTTCAGAAGAAAAGGTTATTTATAACCATGAACTTCTGGCGATGTATATGATACGTGATCCGCAGGACACTGCGCCGAGACTGCTTTTTCCG
>CANRWA010000222.1 GCA_947643415.1 uncultured Clostridia bacterium
ACTGGCATTTGGATTTCCATGTAATGACTTTTCGGTTGTAGGAGAGCAGAAAGGATTTAATGGGACTTTCGGACCGTTATATATATGGCGTAAAGGTTTTGAAAAAGTATCAGCCTTTATGGTTTTTGGCGGAAAACGTCGGCGGGTTAAAAAGTGCAAATGAAGGAAAAGCATTTGAGAAAATAAAGAAAGATTTGATTAAGGCAGGATATAAAATATATCCTAATTTATATAAATTTGAAGAGTATGGAGTTCCACAGGCAAGACACCGTATGATTATTGTAGGAATACGGCAAGACCTGCCCTATGAATTTAAGATACCAAGTCCTGATCCATATAAGGATGTAGATGTGACTTGTAGAACAGCAATAGAAATTCCGCCCATTTCCACTGATGCGGCAAACAATGAACTGACAAAGCAGTCGGCGCAAGTGGTTGAGAGATTGAGTTATATTAAGCCGGGGCAGAATGCGTTTTCGGCGGAACTTCCAGAAAGATTAAAGTTGAATGTAAGAGGGGCAAAAATCAGTCAGATATATAAGAGATTAGATCCTGACAAGCCAGCGTACACAGTAACAGGCTCTGGTGGCGGCGGAACACATATTTATCATTATGCAGAACCGAGAGCACTGACAAACAGGGAAAGAGCTAGGTTGCAGACGTTTCCTGATAATTATATTTTTGAAGGCTCTAAGGAATCGGTCAGAAAACAGATAGGGATGGCTGTACCGTCTAAAGGGGCAAAGGTTATATTTGAAGCAATATTGAACACTTTTGCAGGAATACCATACGAAAGTATTGATGCCTATACGGGGTGTGATAATTAGGAGGCGTGAGGATATGCTCAATTATTGGTGGGTAACAAGACCAAAAAGAAAATTAAATTCTGTACCGGAGGTATTAGCGGCATTTGCAGATTTGTCGCTCAATCAGGAATGGAATGGACAGAGAGATTCGCATTTGGCTTATGAGGATGCTTTGGAAGCAGCAGGATTAAAACGCAAGGGTGAGAGGCGGGATCAGACAGGAGGCGGTGCAAGAACATACAAAGCATGGATTGTAAGTCTGGGACTGATTTTTGAACAGGAATCAACCGGAAAAATTAAACTGACACTGGCAGGAGAGGCAATTATGAATGGAGACTCTCCGGTAGATGTGCTGACCAATCAGATATTGAAGTACCAGTTTCCCTCTGCATTTTCGCTTGGGAGAGGCGTACAGGTGGCTGATAGGTTTAAAATCAGACCTTTTCGGTTTTTATTAAAATTGCTTGATGATAGTAAAGTCAGTTATCTGACGGAGGAGGAAATTGCTAAAATTGTTGTTACAGAAGCAGAGAATGAAAGTGATAAATGCTATAATTATATTGTTGACAGAATTATGCAACTCAGGAGTTATGGGGATAGTTGTCTGGAGGATGACTTTTTCACAAAATACCAATCTTCTAAGGGGAAAGTTAATCCCGATCATCCATACAGCCACTTGATGGATTTGGCAAATACACTAATAAACTGGCTTGAATACACACAGCTTGCCAAGCGAGAGGATGGAAAGGTAGAAATTCTTGATGACAAAAGAGAAGAAGTCAGAGGAATTTTGAGTGAAAAACTGAATTTCATTGACCGTCCAGAGCAGCACGAGTATTTCCAACGGAAATATGGGATTGATCCCAAACATAAAAAGGACAGCCGTAATCTCGCTATGACACAGACGATTACAGCTATGATTATTGCAAAACAGAAGGTGCGTCAGGCTTATATTGCGGAATCATTGGAACGTCCAATTACAAAGATAACGCCGGGAGTGGTAGACTTTATTGTACAAAGAACTGGTATAGATGGAAAAACGGTTGAGGATATTTTGATCGAAACATATCCAAACGGCTCTGTCGGTGCGTTTATGACAAAGTATTTTGAAATGGCTTTTAAGGGGCGCGATGAGGCAACGGAATTTGAGAAGGCAACAGTTGAGCTTTTTCAGGATGTGTTTGGCTTTGAAGCACGCCATGTCGGGCCAATAGGATTAACGCCGGATGTATTACTGCTTTCCGATGAAAATGGGTATCAGGCGATATTGGATAACAAGGCATATCATAAATATACCATCAATAATGACCATTATAACCGCATGGTGCATAATTATATCGGAAATATTGCCAATTACAGCAAGTCGGACAAGCCGCTGGCATTCTTCTCTTATATTGCGGGCGGTTTTGGAAGCAGTATTGATAAACAGCTTAGAAATATAGCTGATGCAATAGGAGTAGACGGTTCAGCAATGAGCGTTTCCAATGTGATTAAAATGGTGGAACAGCATAAAGAAATGCCATATACCCATTAGAAAATAAGAGATATATTCAGTGTCAATAGGCAGGTGCTGATGAGTGACATAGTATAGGATAGTGATGTAAACCGATGGATAACCTGACAAAAGAACAGCGGCGGAAGAATATGCAGCGCATTAAAGCGAAGGATACCAGCATAGAAGTAAAACTGCGCAAAGCCCTGTGGAGCAAAGGGTATCGTTACCGAAAGAATTACGGCAGTCTGCCGGGGAAACCGGATATTGCGTTGACGAAATACAAGATAGCGATTTTCTGTGATAGTGAATTTTTTCATGGAAAAGATTGGGAAGTGTTAAAACCGAGATTGGAAAAGAGCAATAACAGCCAATATTGGATCAGCAAGATTTCCAGAAACAGGGAACGTGATGATGAAATAAATAAGAGGTTGCTGTTTGAAGGGTGGACGGTTATTCGTTTTTGGGGGAAGGATATTCAGAAGAATGTTGATGAGTGTGTAAGGGTGGTTG
>CANRWA010000223.1 GCA_947643415.1 uncultured Clostridia bacterium
GGTTTCAGATCAAGGAGGTATACTGCATGGTACACTGAGCGGTGACAGTTCCGTGCCATAATGATCGTATCCCCTCTGCAGGCGCAGGCAGATACTGCCGCAAGGATGCCACAAGTACTGCCATTCACAAGAAGATATGACTCCTCTGTATGATAGAACTGTCTCATTTGATCCATCAGGCTGCGGATCATCCCTGCCGGATGATGCAGGTCATCTGTTCCTTCCACCTCTGTCACATCAATATCGTATGGATTCACCATCTGAAAATCCGGATTCCTCTTATGCCCCGGCATATGCATCGGATAAATACCGGATCCCTGATAAGATATCAGTTCTTCATACAGATTCATAACAGCCTCCCTATACACGGCTTTTTAAAAATGGCTGGCTGAGAACCGCAGCCAGCACAAAATAACTGTCTAATAATGCCTGTGTGACCGGAATGTGACAGAACCATGCAAGGCAACTGCGATGATCCAGTATATCAAAAAGATACCGCCTAAGATCGCACCGATCAGGCCACAGATAAAGCCCGCTTTCGTAAATCCATTGGCCATGCCTTTCTGTTCCTCTTTCTTCGCAAGGACAATGGCAACGATGCCACATGCAATCGCGACTATATGAAGACAGCAGAATACGATCGACACGATGCCCAGTATCAGGGCTGCCACTGACACTCCAGATGATTTACCGGTATCCTCCAATGGCTCCGTCTGAAAAGAAGAGTACTGCTGCGGTGTCGGTCCTGGTGCCCCCTGGGTATCCCCGGCAGTTCCCGCCTGCTTTTCGTTCCCTGACCCAAGCGGCTGCCCACAGTTCTTACAGAAATTATCTGTATCACTATTCTCTGTGCCACAATTTGTACAAAACATCATTATCCTCCTTTTATATGATCAATACAGCAACTTTTGACCTTTTGGCATCCTTGAGTATACTTCTCAAAAAGTCATATATTTCATTGTTGCTCATGGTTTTAGCAAGACCCGACTCATTGATTGAATCGATCACGATCAGTTCAGATTGCTCTGAATTAACAAATTTCTTGGCAGCAATTAAAGCATCTCCAGAATCACATTGAACGATAGTAAGATAATCATGAACGATACCATGTGCTTTTGCCTGTGTCCGGGTATATGCGTTTCCACCGTCAAGATACATAATGTCTGCTCCGATCACCTCTTTCTGCAAAGAAGAAATAGCCATAAATGCTAATTGTCTGCTATTCATATACACCTCTCCTTCCTGTTTTTTATCATACTCCCTGTTTTGCAAATCGTCAATAGGAAGAAAACACCCTATCACGACAAACGCATGAATGTGTTCCCTAACTAATCTTTGTATCTAGCTTTAAAAATTTATAAATTCATGATCATCCTCAGATGTTTCTCCGGGTTTGTCCCAATTGCATACCTCTTCTTTTTCAGACTCATTGCTTTGCTCCCTACCTCTATCCCTTCCGGCAGGCTGCTTATAAAGTATCGTTCCTCTATGGCCAGCTCCCCGTCCTCCCCTTTTACCGTATTCCGCGTCAGAATGATGCTCCTTAGTCCTTTCCACCCCTTTTTCTGGCTCAGCCACGATATGTCTTCCGTCTGCCAGTATTCACGCTTCTCTATTCTTCCCCTTGCTTTTTCCACTGTTTTTTTATAGGCGCATTTGTTTAGCAGTTCCTTGTCTGAAAAATAATCCATCACATCTTCCAGAAGATTCCCCTGGTTTGCTTTTAACGCCAGCACATAATCCGCATGTTTCCCTGGGATTTTCTTTACGATTTCTGTCTGCGTCCCCATCGCATCCGTTGTGATTATTGTTCTCTTTATGTTCAGGCTCTCCAGCAGATCCGGGATTGCTTTGATTTCGTTTGTTCTCTCTTCCACCCGTTTCTCCCCAAGGCAGAACCCCCTTTCGTCCACCACGCTGACGATATGGTTGGCTTTCTGGTTTTTGTTCCCATTCCCCCTCTGAATTGTGTCATGGGATGGGATTCCATGGGGAAGTTCCAGATAATTCCGCAGAAAATCTTCATGTTCCTTTCCGAACACCTCCATTTCCACCCAGTCATCTGCGTTTGCCAGCATCGCAAAGAAAACGAGCATGATGATGTCCATCATCTTATGCAGAACCTTCTTTTCCTGTCTAATATCTGTCACCGTACCTACATAATCTAAAAGCGATTTCATAAACAATTTATTCATTCATGCGTTTGTCATGCCTAAGTGGCAGAGATAGGAAGGTAAGTGGTTATTTTTCACTTTTTTGCAACATTTTATATTCTTAAATCGTTTAATAGGTGTAAGGCCTTAGAAACAGAAAAACAGATTATATAAATAGTCAGGGGGGGAATTAATATGAAAAGAAAGACAATGATTATGACAGCCGCAATGCTTTTGGTATTGGGAAGCGCAGTAGTGCTGAACGGGCAGGAGGCCCAGGCGGCAAAAAAACAGAAGGTGAAGGCAGTAGTAAAGGGAAGTACTCTTACCGTATCAGGTAAGGGGGCAATGCCTTCCAGCCTGAAGGTAAAGAAAAGTAAGATAAACAAGGTGAAAAAGATCGTGGTGAAGAAAGGGATCACCGCTATCCCATCTGATGCATTCAGGAAATATAAGAATGTGACGAAGGCAACCGTGGCAACTTCAGTAAAAACCATCGGCGCAAACGCTTTCCGGTGTCCGAAACTGAAGAAACTGACGGTACCCGGTGATTTCAAGGTTCAGCTTTCCGGTAGAAAGAAAGTAGCGGTTTTTGTCTGTTTCCGTCTGCATTTATTCTA
>CANRWA010000224.1 GCA_947643415.1 uncultured Clostridia bacterium
GAACCTCCCGGCTCCGCTAAAAAGGGGTATTAGGGGATTTTCCCCTAACAAGCTGCCTTCGGGTTGCCGCATGGCAATCCAAAGGCGTTGCTTGCTGGTATTGTGTATCACCCCTGCGGCTGCGTACCGCCTTTTGTTTTGGTATCATTACCCGCCGAAAACAGATGCTTCCCCGGCTGCTGCTCCTTAATCGGATGGGTGCAGCACGCACATTCCGGACAGCAATGCCCACACTCTATGCACTCCTGCCCACAGTCCCCGGACTCCTTCGCCTCACACCTGCCGCACACTTTGCAATGGTTCACGCACTCCTGACAGCGGTTTTCCGGATCATCCCGCATACATTTCCCATCCATCGGGCAGGAATACGGGCATTTTGCACATCCCTCCGGGTATGCGTTACAGCCGCTTTCTTTTACATCCGCCGCTTTCGCAAGGACGGAAATATCCGTCACGTCCCGGTTGGAAAAATCTAAGAGATTGGTTTCGCTGTATATCTTTTCCACCATCTGTGCGGCGGCTTCCGCACTCTCCGCTGAGATTTTCACCCTCTTTTCCGAGATGGCAACCAGCGTCATTTCATACTGCCTCATGGCAAACGCCTCCTTTCCTACCGCCCTATGCCTTTGTCCCGGACGCACTCTTTCGCCTTAAAATCAGCCCCCACAAAATGGTCTGCGTCCAGAATATACTGGCTTCTGTTCCAGTTATCCTCTGCTGTCTGCTCCGCTTCCGCAAGGCTCTCCGCCTCAATGGGTACAGTCATTTGCAGGGTTTCCGTTATTGTTACGTCATACGTTTTCATCTCTCATGGCTCCTTCCGTGATTCTTTTTTACCCGCTCCGTTATCCCGATTCCTAACCGGATACAGAGGAAATCATTGCAGTCCTTGCCCTTTGGCGGCGGCTTATCCCGTGTCCGATACTGTTTCGGAAGCACGGTCTTGATCGCCTCTGACGCCAGCCTGCCCGCCCGGTCATTGTCCAGGTGCAGCTCCACTTCTTCAACCTCCGGGTACTCTTTTAAAAATCGTGTGAGTGCTGCCGGAACCTTGCTGCGCCCGATTTCCTTTGCTGGCTGGTACACTCCCGCAAGGGATAGAAGATGTTCCGCCCTCCAGTCCTGGTCGTCCATTTTTTGCAGGGTGGCATAGGATAGCAGGTCGATGGCGGATTCAAACAGGTGGACTTTTATGCTGTTTCCCTCTGCCGGGATAGAAAAGGAATAGTTTTTGTCGCTCCCGTTTGCGTCCCCGATAAAGTCCGTCCCGATTCCACGCAGGGCGGCATACCGGGGTTTTCCTCCCTTGTCCATGCCCACAAATACAGCGTTGTGGTAGTTCTCGCTCTCAAAAACCATCCCTCTTTGCAGACAGAATCCAATGATGTCCGTGTCAATCCCACGCCTGTTCAGATAGGAAACAACCTGCGTCTGGTAGCGGTTTGGTTTGGGTAAAAGCAGTTTCTTTTCTGTTGTCTTTTCGGCTGGTAGGGAAACAGGCGGCGCAATCGCCGCCTGCCCTGCAATCGTCTGTACCGCCTCCATAAAGGTATAGTCCCTGACTTTTATCAGGTAATCAACCGCTGACCTGCCCCCGATCCCACGGCTCCACCACATCCATTTCCCGTTGGAAATTTTCAGGCTGTCATGGGTTTTCGTGGTATAGGTGTTGCCCGAAAAATGCACAAGCTCATAAGGCTCATAGTTTTTCAAATACGTCAACAAGTCCATCCGCTTTGCCTCCTGCACGACTTCCGGTGCGATATATGGCATAAATTTCAGCTCCTTTCCTGCCCGTGATTGGATATTTGCAAATGAATTTAAGAATATCCGGGCATAAAAATAGCCGGACAATCTTCATTTCTGAAAACCATCCGGCTATGTAACTGCTCATATTTCCTCCAACGCCCGCAACAATTTGAAAATATGGCTACACCCTAAAAGGTACATCTGTATGCTTTCTGCCCTTGCCTTATCATACTCCAACGTGAAAAATCTGGACAGTGCCTTTGTTTCCCTTGCGGTCAGTTCCATCGGTTCATCCACACCCCCGTCATCCGTCAGCTTTGAAATAAAATCGTGCTTATCAAGTATCTTGTACCGTTCTTCTGTAATCCTGCTGTATGATACGGAGCTTCTCAATGCCTCCTCACACAATATATCAACCTCCTCTATAATGTCGCTGAACCATTTGGGCAGGTTATAAATGTCTATATTTTTTATGTCCATGATAGTTGCGCCTTTTGCATTTCCCATAATCTTTATCCCTCCCTGAATCAGTTATGCTCCTTGTCATACTCAAAGAAAATCCTCGCTCCTTTCTTTGTCCGGGCTATGTCTGAAATTGTGTTCTGGAAAAAGCCCTCATTTTCCTCAATTACCCTTTGAATCTTTTCATCCTCTATCAAATCTATCACCGCCTTTCCGTTTTTTTCCAGAGGAATATAGCAGGAAATGGCAGGGAAATCCAGTGTGCGATTTTTCTTTTTACACATTTGCCTTCCCTTTTCCCCGCTATGTAAACGGTACTGGTTGCCCAATACCGCTTTTTTCACCGTTCCCGGTCTTTGCTGCCTTTCTCCGGCTCCGTTTCTTCTTCCTCTGGCTCAACGTCCAGCACGATATTTTCTTTCTTGTCCATATCAAGCAGGGCATTTAACTCCCCCAGCCGGGCAGTCTTTTCTGCTAATTCCTGCTCTTTGGGGAACTCTTTGACTGCCTCTATCTTTGCATTTTCAAGCTGCGCTTTTAAAGT
>CANRWA010000225.1 GCA_947643415.1 uncultured Clostridia bacterium
CCTTTTTCACGAAAATCTTTTTCATTTTCCTCTTGACATATTACCAAATTGCTTATTCTCAAAATCTCTATTGAAATGTCATTCCGCCTCTTTCCTGCGTTGGTGTTTCCTATTGTTCCAAGGCTGCAACCGCCTCTTCCTTTGAATGGAATAATCTTTGCGGAGAGGCTCGATGAAAAAGCCCGGTATGGCTGCGTACACCGAAGTATCTTCCGTCATAGCTCTCCACGGTATATTCACAGGTGCTTTTCTTGGCTTTATTGGTGATCATCACGCAGGTATCACCTTTGTTCCATCCATATGGAAAATCGGAAACCTGCTCTTGCTGCCTTGTTTTCATAATTCTCTGCCATCCTTTCTTCTTACCAAAAATGCGCAATAAAAAAGACCGGTCATCCTGAGTTTCCGACTGACCGATCCTGTTGTTTGCTGTTTTAAGAAAAATCCATTTTCATGCCTTCTTCCGGCTCCGAGGATGTGATATTCACATAATCGGCAATAACCATCAACGCTTCCTCATAGCTGTGACATTCTCCGCCTGTGATTCTCTGCCGCATTTTTTCCGCCTGCTCATACATTCCATTCTCTTTCAGAGTTCGGGATGCGATTCCCATTAGATTAAAAATATTTCCATCTTCACCAATGAGCGGACAGTCTGGTTTTGCCTGCTGCCTCTTTGCAAAACCGCCCAGCTTGTTTTCCACATAATCGGAGAGCCAGGTTCCTCCAAACTGCTCACGGGTTTGGATTCTCCAAATGGCAAGTTTACCGATATCCAGTTTGTGTTCCCCAAAGGCAAAGAGTAGATTGGTAAGCCCTTCATGCTGAAAGACTGCAACATCATCCAGCGGCTTTCCATCTAAAAGAATTCCCTGTTCTCGAAGAATTCCATTGATTCCATCTATCCATTCCTGAAGGTCACCTCCACACCCCTGAAGGATCAGTCCCTCTTGATGACTCATATTCTTAAGTTCTTCGGTTGTGATTGTTTTCATATTGACTCCTTTCTTCCTATTCGATTCTTTGAATATGAACACAAAAAAAGACCGGTTTCATTCGCTGCGCAGAAGACGAATACCACCGATCATTCTTCTGTTTTGCTTGTAAAAACGGGCATATATAAAAAAGAGAACCGGTGCTTTTTTCATCTGCCAATCCTCTGAATTTTCTGTTTTCATCTGTCCAAAACCCGATGTCATCTGTGAAACGGGCAAAAAATAAGGGGCAAAAACGCTCGTTTTTTGCCCCATTTTTTGCTCGATTTACGCTCAAAAACCACAACATTTTGTGGTATAACCGTCTTATTTCCTCTTATCACCACAATACGTCATCAGAATCACTGTCTCAACATGTTCACCGTTGTCCAAACCTATACTTAAATCATTTTCAATAATCGGCAGCTTAAACCGAATTGATTTAAGCCACTGCCCCCTCATGTCTGTTATCCTATTTGTGCAACGGTCGTTGCACTTTTGCTGTTAATTTTGTTATTATTCTAATTCTTTTTCTATTTCTTCAATAGAAGGCAAACTACTCTGGAACTCCTCTGGCAAAGACTGTGTGAGCTGATTCTGCCAATCTGCAACACCAATCGGGTTCTGATAACCAGATAAAGAATATTCCACTACAGTTTTATTCTTACCCTTAACCAACAAAAGCCCGATTGTCGGTTTGTCATCAGGATGGCACAAAATATCATTTACTATATTCTGATACATATTTAACTGACTGATAAATCCCGGCTCAAAATCACAGGCTTTTAATTCTATCACAACATAGCAACGTAATTTCAAGTGATAAAACAAAAGATCTAAATAAAAATCCTGTCCTCCAACCTCTAAATGAACCTGCCGCCCAACAAATGCAAATCCCTGTCCTAATTCTAATAGAAAACTTTGAATATGTTCTGTTAGTTTCTGTTCTATTTCCACCTCACGTCTTGGCATATCGGTTCCCAAAAAGTCAAACAAATAAGGATCTTTAAATATTTGATTCGCCATATCAGAATCAAGCGATGGCAGTGCCACAGGGAAATTGTTGACTGTTTTTCCAGTACGTTCCATTAATTTACTTTGTATCTGTAACTCAAGTATCGTTTTACTCCAACCATTTTCTATCGTTTTACCAGCATACCATATGCGTTCTTCCTGTGTTTTTAATTTATCCATCAAAGTAATATTTGTCCGCCATGGTATTTGTGCAACGACCCGTTGCACAATTTCATAATCCCCCCAACACTGGGCAAATTTTCGCATATACTTAATATTACGTGGAGAAAAGCCGGACATTTCTGGAAAAGCAATTTTCAGATCCTTTGACATACGGTCAATAACCTTTGCACCCCATCCCTCTTCCTCTTGTTTTTTCAAAATAGCCCTGCCAATATTCCAGTAAAGGCAAATCATGCTTGTATTGGCGTTCATTACAACTGAAACTCTCTGCTTCTGAATTTCTTTCTTAATTTCTTCTATAAATTGCAAATAACTATCACCCATTTCAGAAAGATTCGGAGCAACCGGAAATACCACTCCCTCTTTATCCTTTCCCATCCGCTTGCGCTTATCCATAAAACACCTCCTCGTATAATAAGTTTATAGCCAATCAAAACAGGCTATGGACTTATTCTTT
>CANRWA010000226.1 GCA_947643415.1 uncultured Clostridia bacterium
TAGAAGGCTGCTCTTTCTTTCTGCCCTGAATATGATACTTCACTTAAGAATTATACATTACTTGCTACAACTTATTCAATACCTTTATCAGCAAAACTGCTGGCTGATCATGTTTATCTGCAGATACATTCCACTCAAACAGTGGGCTTTCGATGATTCTCATTCCCCAAAATACCAGAAACTCAAGACTGACGAGCTGCCTCTCATCACTGACTTCCGCCAGGGCTGGACTTACAGGGAGTTCATTCCCTACATCGAAAAACGCTATGGCAAAAAGATCCGCCCCGTAAACCGCCGCTCTGAATGCGACATCCCAGAGGACTGCTCCTGCCTGCGCTGTGATGCCCCCATGCCTTACCTCTACAGAAACAACGGCTCCAACCCATACAGATACCCATTCCAATACAAAAGATTGGATAGAGTATTTAAACCATGCCTCTAACCTTATTACAGATAATGCAATCGGGAAATACCCTATTACATCATTCAAACAGTTCTTATGTATAGGCATTAGACTACTTCTTGAAGATGAACTCGTTATCAAAAAATGCAGACTATGTAATGGATATTTTCGTGTGAAGTATACTTCCAACCAAGAATACTGCACAAGAATATACAGAGACACTTCCACTACCTGTAATGAGTACGCCAGCCGAAAATCCTATAAGGAAAAGTTATTCAGTCATCCGATTCATACGGAATTTACAAAAGCATATAACAGGCTGTATGCCCGCATCCGCAGAGGGAAACTCCCTGCTGACACGCCACTTATGGATCAGCTAAAAGCGCTCCATGACGAGTATACCGAAAAATATGAGAACACACATCAGAAAGACCGAGAAGCTATATGGAAAGAATATATAGAAAGAAATAAGGAACTGCTCAATTAGCGAACTTTTGTTATCATTCTGTTATCACGACTTATCAATCCCACCAAACATCGAAAAAAGGACTTTCCGAGAAACCTCGGAAAGTCCCATAAATTCAATGAATTTTCGATTACTCAATAATCGTAGCCACACGGCCAGAACCAACAGTTCTACCACCCTCACGAGCTCTCGGAAATGAAATCTGAATGTTTTTCCTTGTTTTTGCTACTTATTATTCATCATATTATCTGATTTGACACTATATTTTTACTGTTCTGAAAAATTTTAGAGCCAAAATAGAGCCAGCAGCAAAATACCGATTTTCTCCTTATCCATCCTTATTACATGGTGCTAGCACCATGTATAAATAACATTAACAAGGAAAATATCAATTCGTTGTCCTCCACCACTCTAATCAACAAACCGGAATTTTCGTTTTCACCAGACTTATCGTTTCTTAACAAAATCAACTTTCCGCCAGTGCATCAATCAATTTCTGGATACTATGTTCAAGAGTGCTTTCACCCCAGCCAAGCTCCCATTCATCATTTGAACCACTGTCAGATACAACGTAGATCGCTGTTGCCTTGCGGGAACGGAAATTCGCGATTGTAAATAGTCCTGCTCCTTCCATCTCAACGCATTTCGCACCCAGATCGTTAAAATAATACCGTTCTCTCCATTCAGGCTGAACATATCCGCCATCCGTTGTCCAATGATAGCCACGAATACAGGATATTCCCTTTTTCTCCAGCTCCATACAAAAAGAGTCTGTCAAATCCTTTGTTGAATCGATTCGTTCCCCCTTAAATCCATATAACCTGGTAATAGAGGTATCGTTATAAGCCCCATCGGTAAGGACATAGTCTCCAATCTTATTCCCGCCGGCAAATCCTACATGAATCAGTTCTTTCACTCCTGCTGCATATAAATCCTCTGCCTGGGTTGCCAGTCCCGGTGAACACATCTCGCCCTTTGCAAAACCTAAATTGCTGTTATGATTCATTACATATATGCCTCCACCGACATCAAAGGTAAGCGTAGCAATGTTCTTTGCAAGCATTGTATCAAACAGGCTATCCGCCAGCAAATAAACTCTTTGGGGCACCTTTGTCTGATATTCATCAAAATCAAGTCCCTGCAATTCAATCTCTTTTCGGACAAGAACAGATGGGGCATTATAAAAAGCCGGGTCTATATCAAATTCTCTTTTCCGCATAATAGAATATGACAATAATTTTCCATTTGCAACGGAATGCTCCGCTTGTCTTAATAACTCGTATCCCCGTTTGCGATAAAATTCAACAGCTGGCAACGATGCATCTATATTTACATACGAATAATTCTTTATTATTTCTTTTTCCAAACAATCCATAAGCTTGGTTCCAATTCCCTCATGTTGATGATTCGGAGTTACATATACCCTTAAAATAGCGTTTTGATTGATTGTGCCTGTTCCAAGAGTGGCAGCTCCACAAGCAATCACATAGGTATTACCTTCCAAAATGTCCTTATGGATATTATCGTGATTATGTAATTCCAAAAAGAAATCCACCACTTCATCCGAATAGTATTTTGAATATATTTCTTTTATCGTTTCACTTACGACTTCATTAATCTCGTCAGTCTGATCTAACCGAGCTTTTTTGATTGCTAATTGTTCCACTCTTTTTCCCTCCATAAATTCCGATTTGTCCATTTCATTATATCACTTCCGTTCCTCATTTACCACAAAA
>CANRWA010000227.1 GCA_947643415.1 uncultured Clostridia bacterium
ATCAATGCCTGAATTAACGCAGTTGGAAAGCGGGAAATCAATAATACGATACTTGCCGCCAAAAGGAACTGCCGGTTTCGCGAGCTTCTCTGTAAGCGCATAAAGTCGTGAGCCTTGTCCGCCGGCAAGAAGCATTGCAATCATTTCTTTTGCCATAATACGAGTCCTCCTGTTTTTCTTATGAAACAAATTATACAACATTTATAATAAAATTTATAGAAAAATTGTAAAAATTATGAAAATATTTTAGCAAAACCCAAATAATTATGGACATTTTGTATAGCAATCCGGCAGGTCACAGTTTCCTGCAGACCTGCCGGGTACATACACTTTCCTATTCGCCTGACACCTGCGTCCCGTCGGCTTTCATATGGTACTTATCCTTATAGATCAGCTGCGAAATGGGTACCAGTTCATATCCTTTATCCTGCAGCCCGGTGATCACCGATTCCAGGGCATCGGCTGTGTATTTCGCACCGTTGGGTACTCCTTAGTTAGTATACCACGTATTTTATTAATAAAATTACTGTAAGAGCGCCGTCCACGTCTTAGCTCCGACAATTCCGTCTACAACCAGCCCGTTCGCTTTCTGGAATGCCTTGACTGCTGCCAGCGTCTTATCCCCGAATACCCTGTCACAAACAAGCGTATACCCCAGACTGCAGAGTATCTGCTGTAATTTCTTTACAGACTCTCCCTTGCAGCCTTTTTTCAGGGTCGGATACTGCTCCACGTTATTGCCTACTGTACTGCTGCCTGCAGTAATTTCTGCGTTCTTCCGTAAAAACAGCGCCTGCTCTTCTTTCCGGCGCCTTGTCAACCCAGAAAGAACCTTGCCTGCTGCCTTATTATACAACAACATCTTTTCTGCGATAACTTCCCTGCTCCTCGTGCCTCCGGCAGTGAGCTGGTCTATACTTCCAATATTAAACGCAAAGGACACCAGCGCATCGAACTCATTCTGTTTCCACCGATACTTATTATAAAAGTTATTTACTCAAACTTCGCACTTGAATAAGCGCCTATGCACCTTGAAAATCCAATAAAAACTGGCAATAAAATAGCATGAAACACTCTGTTTTTGGTATAATTGAATTGTCCAGAAAACAACATACCAACGGAGGCTCATGCTATGAATAACAGTATAACACAAGACAACCAGAATGATAACCAGATTTCTAAAACTATCAAAAGATTTTTCGCCAGATTCCATGTGACGTCTGCCCTGAAAACGGCGGGCGCTTATCATAAGAAAGGTACACCTGTGACACAGATTTTTCAGTATCTGTTTCTCCTGATCTTTTCAAACAGAAGCATGTACATGAATCTGCTGTCGGGAAGAAACACGCCGGCTTTTGCTAAAGATACGGTATACCGCTTTATGAAATCAACACAGATCAACTGGATCAGGTTCACAACGATTCTTGCATCAAGAATTATCAAGGATGCCGTTGTCCCATTGAATCATGCAGACAGGGAAAATGTTCTCTGCATTGATGATTCTATGTTTGAAAGAAACCGCTCCAGGAAGGTGGAACTCCTTGCAAAAACTTACGACCATGCAAAACGTGCCTATAAGTTTGGGTTCCGTATGCTAACCCTGGGATGGACTGACGGAAGTACGTTTCTTCCGGTCAACAGTATCCTTTTATCCACGGATAATAAGAAAAACCGTGTGAATGAAGCCGTCAGTCTCGATAAAAGAACCGTCGGTTATAAGCGCCGCAAGCTTTCTATGACCAAAGGGACGGAAGCTATGTTGGAACTTCTGAAAGCCGCTAAAACAGTGGGGATTCCTGCAAAATATGTCCTCTTTGACAGCTGGTTTTCTTCTCCCAAATCGCTTCATGCTGTAAAAAATCTTGGCTATGAAGTGATTGGAATGATTAAGAAAACCCCAAAAATGTTCTTCCGATACAATGGAGAAGAACTCTCCCTTATTGATATCTACAAGAGGAACACAAAACGCAGGGGACGTTCCAGATACCTCTTATCGGTGGATGTGGAAGTCATCAAAGACGGGGAAGCGATTCCGGCCAGGGTTGTATATGTCCGCAATCGGAATAAGCGCAAGGAATACCTCTGCCTCATCACAACAGATACATCTTTATGTGAAGATGAAATCATTCGCCTTTATGGAAAACGCTGGGATATCGAAGTATTCTTCAAAATCTGCAAGAGCTATCTCAGGCTCAGTAAAGAATGGAATTGCCTTTCTTTTGATGCAATGACCGCCCATACGGCAGTTGTTTTTACCAGGTATATGATGCTGTCCATCGAAAACAGGGAATCAAACGACAACCGCTCACTTGGAGAACTGTTTCTGTACTTTTCTGATGAAATGTCTGACATCACATGGATGCAGGCATTTCAAATGTTGCTTCAAATGTTCCGAAAACTTTTAGAGGAACACTGTGATCTTGTTGATGAAAAGATAGATGAACTGACTGACACTTTCATCAGCACCTTGCCATCCCTGCTACAATCCCAATTAGTAGCAGTATAGTGTTCCAAAAGGCTGTTCTTTGATAATTGAATCATTGCCAGATATTGAATTTTCAAGGTGCATAGCT
>CANRWA010000228.1 GCA_947643415.1 uncultured Clostridia bacterium
CTTGGATAAGTGTGATTATTGGCATCTTTGGCCTAATCCCTGTTAGTCAAATAATAAAAAGTGCTTTAAATGTTTTAAAAGGAAACTTTCAGGTGAGGGAAAACTCTTCCGTACAACTTTATTCTATTATTTTTGTTATATTAGTATTTTTGTTCATTTTGTTCTTTAGCCTTAGAAGAATTGCAAAGAAACAAATTAGAATTCCTTTAATTTTGAACTATGCAATTAGCGGTTATGGAGAAAGGCTAACGATAGAAAGGACATATATTGCTGAATGTCCACAATGTGGGGGGAATATGAGATATTATTTGAAACCTGTAGAATGGATTGATAAACATTATAGTGATGGAAAAACAAAGCGTGAAATAACAAAAAGAATTCCGGTTCTAGAATGCAAAAGAAATCATGAACATTGTTATGTGGTTGATCCTGCGGAAGATAAAGTTAAATAATGTTCTTATGTGTAATGAAAAAAATAGCCTACATAAAATCAAATTATTAAAAACGCTTCTCTAACCCGAAAAGCAAGTAATTAGAGGGTTTAGTAAATTTGAAAACATGTGATGAAAATAGCCTAACTACTTCACGTTGAGACGGTTGTTCTTTTGTCCCAACTAAAACCGGATGACACGATAGAGATCGACTTAGACTTGGACGAACTGGATGCAACCAGTGCCGAGTTGAAAGCAACCTATCAGGAAATCAAAGAGTATGTGCTGAAAGAATTTGGCTTGAAGGTTTCAAGTTTATATATTTCTCAGGTAAAGCGCAAATGTGGAATTGAAGTGAGAGAAAATTATAATCTTCCAAAATCAGAAAACCCAAGAGTTCCGCAATGCCCGAAAGAGAAAGAAGATGCTATTAAGGCTGCCTTGAAAGATTTTGTGATGATTTAAGACATCGCTGATTTCAAGGAGGAATGACACATGAAAAGCACATTTGAAAAAATGGGTGGAACCTACACATTGGGAGAAGATGGGATTTATTATCCGAATCTTATCAGTACAGATGAAGAACCGCATTATGGAAAATATGGGATGATGCGGAGAACCTATCTGAAAGAGTATCGTCCGACAATTTATTCACTGTATATGTTGGAAGACAGACTGACAGAACATTTGAATGCTGTGGACGATGAAGCACAGGAGAAGGTGGATATTCTGGTGCATCAGATGATGGAAAAACAAGGTATTACAGAAGAAATGAAAGCTTATGACCAAATGGTATGGGGGGGGCTCTGTAAACAATATTTGGAATGCTGCGGAAGAGATTGTGTTAAAAGAATTGATTTACAGGTAATGAAAGAGTTGAACAAGTGGGAAAAATATTATTTGTTCAGCTTTTTGTTTAAGAGTGGTTTTAAATTATAATTCCATATCGTGTGATTTTTTCTTAGATCGCACAGGATGGTTTTTTCGCATTTCCTGCTTCCTTTGATATTCAAGTTCCCAGGCACGATGGGAAAAGACATCAGGATCTTCGGCATTGAGATAATCCACTTCGTTGGCTGCGATATCACGGCGGTGATAGTCATAGTATTTACCAAAGGCACCTTTGAGTTGTTTCATTAGTTTATCCCGAAAATCTGGTCGAATTTGAATTTTGCTATCCAGTAATTCTGTATATTGTTCTGGTTTGGGACGAAATTTTTCCTCTTGGAAAGCTACAGCATCTTTTTCAAGCTGCTCTTTGAGAGTAATATCCCCAGAATCAAGGATATCCAGATTCGTATTCATCTGGTCGTATTTCTTGGAAAGACTTGTCATATCTTTATCTGTGGAACATTCAGCCTGGAACAGTAGTTGCTCTTTGGCAGATTTTAGTTCCTCGATTTCTTCTATTACGGTTGTAAGCTGTTGATTTCATTTTATATGCTGGAAAGGATTCAGAATACTGTTTCTATCCTTTTGCGCATTCAGTTCTTTCTTTTCGGCAACTTTCGCTTTGAGCTTTTTCTTAATGGTATCATATTTGTTCAGGATAGGACGAAAATGCTGCATCCAGTCATGGATCACATCTTTTTGCATTTCATTATGAAGCAAATGATACTGTGTAAAAATCATATGATTTCGGAGTGCTTCCAATGTTTCGGCGATTATAGGAATAGACTTTTCAACGGCTTGAGTCATTTTAGCGACTTGGGCTTTTAATTCTCTGAGTAATTTATTGTCTGCACGAATCTGACGATTGATTCACAACGTTCTGCAATCATACCTTTCTTTTCCATGTCCTGAGCAATATAACCTTCATGAATGGTGAATGATATGTATGTGGAAAGCCGGAATGATTCGTGTCCGGAGGCGTATGTGGAATTGGCAACGCAGACGGATTTGACAATTTTTGAGTATGTTCGGATTGGGGTGGGTTATTTATCTCCATAGTGGCCTCTGCAGTGGGCGATGTAGAGCCGCCCATTTTCCATATGGTAGACGAGGCGGTCTTTCTCGTTGATGCGGCGGCTGTATTCGCCCTGCAGGTCGCCAGAGAGGGGTTCAGGCTTTCCGATCCCTTTCATGCAGCCGTTCCGCTCGATATCCTGAATGAGCTGGTTGA
>CANRWA010000229.1 GCA_947643415.1 uncultured Clostridia bacterium
AAAATCGCTAAATTCTTTCAGTTCCTTTTTGGTATCTTCTGAAAGTCTGTTATATTCCGTATCATGAATCGCTCCCTCTAAGGTATATAAATGCACCAGACACACATTTGGATATTTCTGCTTTAGCTTAAGAAATGCGTCTTTTGCTCCTGCCTCAATCAGTTCCTCAGAAGATTCAATGCCAACCGATATTAGTTTTCTTTCCATTTCTTTACCAATATTCATCATGGATGTTAATTCTGACATATTTGTCCCCGCCTCTCCCAGATCTGCTTACCCTTCCAGATTCCAAAGCTGCCGGTATGGCTTCTGGCACTTCATATCCATTGTCACGATAAGTTCTCTTCGATTGAAAACAGTAATCATAAGTTTCCCTTCTCTTTAATAAAATCCAAAATGTGCTGCTACCCTATTAACTAATTCGTCAACTCCTACGCCTCCATCGTTTATGATGGAAAGATACTTGTTCTCTTCACATTGTCTTTGCACTTCTTTCGCAAACAAGACATCTCTATCCATCCAATGACAAAAAGCTTTTTCTTTATCCCTGCATCCTTCTAATATATATGGCACAAATTCCCGCTTTCTGAAATGAGAAATCTGAAATTCTTTTGCAGGCGTAATGGAAAGATATCTGCTGCGCGTTACACCTGATTGTTTCATTAAATCCGGTACATACGCCGCACCTTCTGTAATAATTCCATTTTCACAATGAAGCTTTTTTATATCCGCCAATATATATTCAAAAACTTCTTTATAGAACTCAAATTCCTCCATACATTGCAGTGCAGGCTCTCTCATCCAAATCTGTTCCGGGGTCAGTGTAACAGTCTTTTTACATATGGGATATCCTTTTTGTGCCCCCAATTTTGTATACTCGTCAAGGAAATCATCTACTTTGAAATAATATAAATTATATTTCCGCGAGAGGATTTCCGCTACTATGCTTTTTCCTGCACAGGGTGAACCGCCAATGTAATATGTATTCATCATTTATCCCTCACGATTCAGATTTCAAATTGCCTTTTTGTATATGATTCTGAATGATCTGCTCTGTCACTTCAAATATCTTTTCCGAACCCAATTTTGTTTTGCCCTGTCTTGTATACACCTGCTTTGCCGTAACATCATGTTCCCGCCAGTCGCCGCCATCATTACTGTTATTCAAAATAAGGGGCTGGAAGTTATCCATCGCATGTGCGAACCGGGATTCCGCCGTCTCATATGCCTCAAACTCATCAAACAAGGCAATAAACTCCTGTCTCTGGTCTTCCGGAAGAATCGAAAATATACGTTCTTTTGCGGCATCCTCCCTGGCTTTTTGTGTGAGCAGACTCTCCGCATCATAAGCGTAGGTATCTCCTGCATCAATTTCCACGATATCATGAAGCAGACACATAAGCATTACCTTTGCAATATCTACTTTTTCGTTTGCATATTCCCTGAACAGATATGCCATTACCGCCATATGCCAGGAATGTTCGGCGTCATTTTCGTTCCTGCCGTTACCGGACAGATGGGTTTGTCTGAAGATATTTTTGGCCTTGTCTATTTCCAGGGCAAATGCCAATTGCTTTTCCATCCGTGAATTCATTGCAACACCTCCATTAGGTTTCCCAGACCTTTTCATCAAGCGGCACACTGCATCCCCACGATGCTGCCGCCTTCTGAAACATCTTTTTCCCAAGGGTTTTGAATAGCAATCCCACAATCAGGCGCACAGGAAGCGGAAAATATTCCGGGCCGGTAAATTTTTTCGCTTCCTCACGAAAGAAACCGTCTCCCTCCGCAAACAGTTCACCCATTGCCTGATATGGTTTTGTGACCTGAGCCTGTTTTTCTTCCCCTAAAATCCGGATTCCGAAATTATCTCCTTTCACCAGACAGCCGCCATACCGAACGCCCAAATATCCTGGTAATTTTGCCAGAAATTCCTCGCCGCAGCGAAGCTGGCACCCCTCCGCAAAACCGCTTTGCAAAAGGAACGAAAGCCTTGTATGCTCATCCTTCCTGGGAAGCGTTTCCAGGAATTCCAAAAGAAGTCCCGGCACACACTCCACATATAATGGCAGCGCAATGAGGATTTCATCGTTTTTGATATAAGCATCCCGAATGGTGTCCCATGTACTTCGATCGGAGATTGCATATGTTTCAAAGGTGCCTCCTTTTTCTGACAATCCTTTTGCAAAGGCAGCCATGATTTTCTCCGTGTTGCTGTACTTGCGTACCCGCGGGCTTCCATTGATGATTACAACATGCATGAAACCGCCTCCTTCCTTTGGCTATCAGAAAAGACTCCCAGTGAACGGCTCCCTATATTCAGCGCAGTACGCTGACACCACCGTTCGAGGTAAGCCCGATCGCCGTCTCCGGTATAGATAACCCCAATATCCGGCTGATGATCATAACGCATTACATGACGCATCTGCCCGTCTTGGAATTTCAGATACATGGTGACAAGCGGCATAATTCTGTCTACAATGTTTTTGGTCTGCCAGGAAACAAATCCAAAGCGCGTATCCGAAA
>CANRWA010000230.1 GCA_947643415.1 uncultured Clostridia bacterium
AGTCCTGCCATAAAAGCTTAAGTTCTGAACAAAATTTGGCGATATTCGTTATCTCTTGAAAGAAGCCGGTATTTTGACTCTCAAATCCAATAACTAATATGCCCGATGCCATCACCTCCTTCTGCCTTTCATAAACTATTTATTCTTCTGAGAACTCCCCTTTGCCCACAAAGCAGACTGGACACTCAAAATCATCCGGTACATCTTTATTCTGATCCCAAACCGTAATAACTGTTGGGGAATGCAGCAGCGCCTTATGCAGGCGGCTTGGATATTGCCCCGATACCCATCCTACGGACAGGAATAAATCCTGAACCTGCTGCTCAGTGAAGTTCTTTTGCTCGGTAAATATCAGCTTCATATTTTTTTATCCAATCACGCTTTCCAAAGACTGTGCAGATTACAATATGCATAAACTGCCTCCACCTCATCACCCTCGCAAAGAGCAAAACATACCTCCGGTTTATCTCCCGGATGCAGTGCTTTCCTCTGATTTCCCTGTTTCGTCTGCAGGGACACCCACTCAATATAATGCTCCGGCAGCATAGGATGCTCTGCAGCCCCCACACGGACTTTTACAAGATTTCTCTCTGCCTGATACATGGGAACATGCTTCTCTACAGCCGCATCCACAGTACCTGGAACAATCTCCTTCATCTTCTGCCCGCAGCACATCACCGGAACCCCGGCATTCTTAACCATCGCAACAATATTCCCACAATGCTCGCAAATATAAAATTTCTGTTCCATCCTATAATTCCTCTCTTTCTTTAATGTGTATAGTCTAAAATGCTAACCTGCTCTCCAAGGTCTTTCTGTATCAGTTCCTTCATCTTTTTAGCAAACGGACAGGGATACCCAATAGGGGTTCCTTTCTGGATACATGAATCAAAATCATGGGTATCGGCACCTCTCTTTACAAGTTCTCTCGCCCGCAGGATGGCCTTTTTACCAGGGCAGCCGCCGCAATTGATAAAACCAATAACCTCTATTTCCTCCCCGATACCGGAAAACGTTCCTGTCTTTTCCCGAACAGCCTTAAAATCAGCAGTTCCCGGACAGTAATCTTCCGTCTGCATACACCGGATAATACCTACCTTCACTTTTTACCATCTCCTGCTTCTATCCCTTCCGCCAGTCCTGACAGCCATCCTGCCTCAAAATCGGCAATACTGCCGCTGTCACAGACAGACGCTAATCTGGGCTCAACAGGAATCTGCGCCGTCATGCCAATTTCATATTCTGCGGCAGACTGTTTTACATGGCTCTCCCCAAATATAAAATGCTTCTCATGGCAGGACGGGCATTCAAAATACGCCATATTCTCCACAATGCCGATCACTGCGATGTGTAACATCTCCGCCATTTTCACAGCCTTTCCAACGATCATTCCGACCAGCTCCTGCGGAGAAGTCACCACAACAATCCCATCCACCGGGAGAGATTGGAACACCGTCAGCGGGACATCCCCGGTCCCCGGTGGCATATCCACAAACATATAGTCAACATCCCCCCAGCAGACATCCGTCCAGAACTGCTTAACCGTACCTGCAATTAGCGGTCCCCGCCATACTACTGGGTCCGTGTCATGCTCCAGAAGCAGATTGACAGACATAATCTTCATTCCGTCTTTAGTCTCTGCCGGAAGTATCCCTGTTTCATTGCTTACCGCTTTCTTCCGGATGCCGAACATACGAGGAATTGACGGTCCCGTAATATCAGCGTCCAAAATAGCGCACCGATATCCCTTTTTCTGCATGGCAGATGCCAGCAGGGAAGTCACCAGGGACTTTCCCACACCGCCTTTCCCGCTGACAATGCTGATTACCTTTTTCACATGGGTTCCAGCATTTGGTTCCTCCAAAAAGCTCTGTGGCTCTCTTCTTTCCGCACAGTCGCTCCCACATTCCCGGCAGTTATGGGAACAGTTTTCACTTTCATGCATTAAACGCACCTCCCTGTCTATGCCTGATTTAAAAATGTACCCAGCCGCTTATCCTCTGTACTGATATGGGAAATCAAAACACTGATATGCCCGTTCAACTTTCCAAGTTCTGATATCGTTGGCCCGGACACGGATATCCGGGATGTAATTTCTTTCAGCGTCTTTTTGTATTTTTCATGGAATGTCTTATGTGCCGCTATCCCAAGATAACCGCTCTGTTTCTGAAGCTGCTCCTCATGTGAAAAATGCTGGTTCACATAATTGTTCAGGAAATTTATTGTTTCATCCATGGAAGCCCTTCCTTTACCCTCACTGCAGGCTTCCAGGAGTTTGTTCACTGCCTGAAACAACTCCCTGTGTTCCTTGTCTATAATCGCATTTCCTGTTTCCAGTTTCTTAGTAAATTCATACCTGCTCACTGACATCCGCCCCCATTTCCTGCACAGCCATGCTTAACTTCCCCACAGCCATGCCCATTTCCATGCCGATGTCCTTCTCCGTGATGCCCGTGTTCATGATGGTCACAATGGACATCCGGGTCAAACGTCAGGTTTCCTGCAAGCAGTTT